>JAIEPU010000116.1 GCA_019748235.1 bacterium | reverse complement strand
CGGCTCTTCGAGCACTTTACACCCAGTGGGACCCAATTATCTGCCGATCCGGTCCCCGTTTAAGCGCCGATCTCCAAGTGGTGAAGGAGGAGCCGGCGTGGGAATCGTCGATGGAGATCGTGCTTGTCGGCGGACGGGTACTCAAGTTGCCTGCGTCGATTTCCGCTGATCGATTGGCCGAGGTGGTACATGCTCTCGAAGCCATTGCCGTTGACCGGCAGCGATCGAGCGACGTGCGAGGCGTTCGATGATCACGGCGGACGTGGCGGGAATTCAGGTGTGGATAGCGACGACGCCGGTCGACATGCGCAAGAGTTTTGACGGCCTGGCGGACGTGGTGCGATCGTTCCTCGGCGGCGATCCACTATCGGGCAACATGTTCGTGTTTCGCAATCGCGGCGGGCATCTGGTGAAGATTTTGTGGTGGGATCGCGACGGGCTGGCGATCTTTTACAAGCGGATCGAGCGGGGCGTGTTCCAATTCCCGCGAGGTAACGGTGTGTCAATCGAGATCACGCGAGAAGGTCTGTTGCGACTTCTTTCGGGGCAGGACGTGACCATCCGAAAACGCGCATGATTCTGCGAGAACTGGACTGGCGCGATCGAAGTTCACTCGTTACAACAGGCTCCATGACGTGCGTGGACGACCTTCCTGATGATCCCGCTTTGCTCAAACAGTTCATCGCGCAGGAACGCCAACAGCGGGATGACTTGATCACTCGCATTCGTGAGGAAGCGACTCAGCAGATTGAGCAGTTGAAGGCAACACATCAGTCGACGATCGATGAAGCGGTAAAGGCGGCGGTCAAAAGCCTTGCCCCCGTTGCGGCGAGTTTCGTTGTCGAATCGGCGCAGAGACGTCGGAGCAGCTCGAATACTTCCCGGCCAGCTTCAAGGTTTTGAAGCACATTCGCCACAAGTACGCGTGCCCGACCTGCGATCACGACGGCTTCAACCCGAACATCCAAGTTGCCGGCAAGCCACAGCAACCGATCGACAAAGGACTGCCCGGACCAAGTCTCTTGGCGTATGTGATCACGAGCAAGCTGGGAGATCATCTGCCACTGTATCGGCTCGAACGAATCTTCGAGCGACAAGAGGTTCACATTGCCCGCAGCACGATGTGCGCGTGGATGCGATGCGCTGGCGAACTCGTCGCGCCACTGGTCGATCTCATGGCTGAGCGAGCAAAAGAATCTCGTGTCGTCGCGACCGACGACACCACGATCCCCATTCAATCACCTGGCGAGAAACAGTGTCGTAAGGGTCGCATCTGGTGTTATGTCGGTGACGAGGCTCATCCTTACATCGTCTACGACTACACGCCCAGTCGCGGCCGCGATGGTCCGGCGAGTTGGCTCAATGATTACCAAGGTTATTTGCAAGCGGACGCCTACGGCGGTTACGACGGAATTTACTCGGGCAAGAGCATCACGGAAGTGGCGTGCTGGGCGCATGCTCGCCGCAAGTTCCACGACTCGCAGGATTCCGACGGAAAACGGGCCGCACAGATGCTCGCGATGATAGGCGAACTCTATTCGATCGAACGCGAGGCGAAAGACGCGGACGACGCCACGCGGTTAACCCTGCGCCAAGAGCGTAGTGTTCCCATGCTCTCAAGCATCAAGGCTTGGCTCGATGCCGAGAACCAAATCGTTCTGCCGCGCAGCCCCATGGCAACCGCGATCGGCTACGCACTCAATCAGTGGACAGCGCTCAATGTCTACGCGACGCAAGGGTTCCTCAATATTGACAACAACGTGAGCGAACGCGCCCTGAAGCGAGTCGCCATCGGCCGAAAGAATTGGCTCTTTGCCGGCCATGACGCCGCCGCCAAACATCACGCCATCCTCTGGTCGCTGATCGCATCCGCCGAACGTCACCAAGTGGATCCTCAGCGCTACTTGACCAGCATCCTCGCCAAGATCGGCCAGACGCCAGTTGCGGAACTCGATCAGTTCCTGCCGGGTGTATGGAAGCGCGAGGACGCGGCGGAGCTATGCCACTCTCACAATCCCGTTTGAGCCGATGCCTCCAGAGCAGCGATGAACTGCGCCGCTTTCATCCGAAGATCATCCTCGCCAATGTAGATGCCCGGTTCCTCTCGCCTCGTCGCGTCGTCTGGCACATATAAAGCGAGTGCTTCGTGTAACTCTTGGACGAGATCTTCCGATAGTGAATCCAAACCGACCAGCCGATCGTTTCCTACTAACTCGTCAACAACTCGTACGAGATCAATAGCAGTGAGTTGATGCTCCAAGAACTTCTGAACAGGCTGCTTTACCAGTTGAATGATCATTTCTGCTTTGGTCACTTAGATCCCCTGTCAATCACGGTAATGATATTCCCCGTCACGTCATTGCGCACCACAAATACACCGCGTCCTGAAGATGATACCGATGCTGGCAGCGTGTAGGTTCCCTTACCAGTCACGGGGTCAAACGTTCGACTGCCATTCGCGACGGCCTCCTGTATTGACTCATAGGTTACGTTGCGAGTTTGCATTCGTTCAAGTGCGTGCCGGGAAACTGTATCAGGTCGGTACGGATATGATCTCGCGGCCGATGCCGCACTCTCGATCGATCCGCTCAGGTTCTTCAGTGGTCCCGCCTGTGCGTTTGGCGGAACGGACACGTTTGAATGGGGACGCCGGACCGTCCAAGATTGCTCGCAAACGAGACCCGGAGCGAATGGAAGTCGACGCGTCCCGAGTCGGTCTCGAAGTCGATGCCGGCCGCCTTGAGATCGCGCCGGACATTTCAATGACCAATTTGGCAGAATCGACAATCGCGATCATTGCTCGTTGGATGGATTCAGGAAGTGTCGACCAGGCGCTGATGATCTTGGTCAATTCATAATCACTTGATATTGTCTCTAACTCCAGTCTCGCTTTCGCCGGCAAATAATGGCAGTCGCGGCTAGACCACACATCGCAAGCAAAAGACTTGAGGCTTCTGGTACCGATAATACTTGGTCCGCGCCAACCCAAATTGGCATAGTCCGAAGCTCTCCGTCGAAGTCATACAGAGGTGCCCCGAGTGTGCTTCCAAATGCGAGATCGATAGTGTTAGCCGGTAAGATATGCAGGTCCATATCTGACACATCGGCAAATGAGGGCATTACTCCCGAGGCGAACACATCGGTGGGATTCAGCGTGATATTGAAGGTGCTGCCGTAGATGTAGTTGTGGTCGTGAATCGGCTGATTCGCCAGTGAGTCGGCAGTGAAACGACTGATGATATTATTGCGAGCGACATTGTCGTTCAAAGAACCCTTGCCCATGCCAAGACTTCCGATCAACGTATTGTTGATCACTGAAATGCCGTGGACAGAAGTGTCGCCCAGGTTCAACAGACGCCCTCCATTATCCAGGCCCGCGGCGCCGTGAACCATGAAATTGTTTTCAATGAGAACGTTGTACACCGGTCCCACGGTCGGCGTGAGAAGAATTCCGGCCGCCGTGCCATCGAACGACATTTGGTTGTTTCGAATGATGATATTGCTTGCGTTGATAATCTGGATGTTATCGACGTGCGAACTGGTGTCGGTGCGATGGTAATTCTTGATGTAATTGTTTTCGAACAGAATGTCCGTGCTCGGAACTCCGTTGGTCGCGCCTTGGATTCGGACTGCGTCAACGTTCTCGCCATCGACGAACCGGTTATTCCGCACCGTCGTATAGCTGCTATTGAATGATGTGCCCCCCTTTAACACGCTGTCTTCAAGCACGAAGTAGTCGCTACCTCCACGCGCGGCGACAAAATGGTCAAATGTGAACCCGCTGACAGTCACGTGAGCGCCGGAAATTTGAGTCGACCCTGTAAAGATGGGATTCGCGCCGGCAGCAGGTCTGATGGTCACATTGCTCGCCCATGAATTGGCAACTGCACGCGAGGCGACCGTTTGTGCGCCGTAAGTTCCGTCGAGCACCAAGATCTCATCACCGGCGTTAGCCTTCAGGTATGCGGCATTGAGACTACCGACTGGGCTGTCGGCTGACATGCCCGTGCCAGCACCGCCTGGGCCCACATACCAAGTTGCGGCCTGGACCGTGTTGGCAAAAGATATTGCGAGGATCGCGGACATCGCAATTCTAAATGCTGGTTGCAGGTGACAACCGATCGACGAGACGCGAACCATCATGCTTGCTCTCCGAAAATTCCGATGTGCTGTCACTCAAAAGAGGCACCCCAAGGTTCGACCATGGATGCCATATTCTTGGATGACCTGTACGGTCCGACTAAGCGATCGACAATTTGGGGAGTGCTGAACACTGGATCGCGGAGGATAGTGTACACGCTTCGGCAGTGATTTCATCGCTTCATAGTGAAACATTGTCCTCAAAAATGCCATGACCAGTGAACAAATGCGAGGAGGGCCGAGGAACTAAGGGACGGACATCCCCGCGTTAGAGCGTATGGTTCCGATCCCTTGCTCCAGATTCTTCTGCGATCCATTCCACCAAGTTGGATGGAAGGGACGCGACGACGTTGGATGATGCAAAAGCGTCGGGTCCTCGCTACCAATAGGCGAAGGAATCAATTGATTTGCCATCAGTAGGCCGCTTACCCCTTAAGGTCTTAGCGATGGCTGAATGATTTGAACTCGCGTTAGACATCATCGAGCGTAAGCATCGTGACAGTGCTACTTAGGTGCTTAAGAGCCCGAGAATCAGCCGAGATCTAATCCGTCTAGGTCGAGGGGTAAGACGACATCAGTATTCAGTTCGACGACCTTCCGGCGGCGCATCATTTGCAATCACGTCACTCGAGACTTTGCTGCAGCGAACCCTGAACAAGAGATTCACATGCTCGCCCTCTTTTCGAATCGACTAGGGTGCCTTGGTTCATTAGTCGTTTCGATTATCGGCACCATTGTTCTTCTCTTGTTATTTAACTCATGAAGAACGTGGTCGGTGATCGATCAATGTGTCTCGTTCGGAATCAAGGTCGGCTGGAATAGGTATGGTAGTTCGCGCCGGACTTGGTGGTTCAGTATTTTTCGTGGGTCGGGCTGCACGATGCGACAGAGGCGGCGTCAATCATGCCTCGAAGAAGCGTTATGGAGTGAGCACAATGTTCATACCAACTTCCCTGTTTGGGTTGTGGTTTCGCGGCGTCCTGTCATGCGCGATTATTGTCGCGGCTTTCTATCTCGGTTGGCGATGGTATCGGGAACTGCCATCGGTCGACGATAATGCTGAGAAACCCACTCCGGCGTCAAACGCTCGTACTACTATCGAACCTCATGCGAGAATACGCGACTGGTCGAGTTGGCGCCCGGGATTCGATCGATCGACAGCCATGCTCAGCAGTGCAATCTTGTTGGGTGTTGTTTCCCTTGGCGGGTTCAATGGAATTCAAATGGTTCTTCGTCGGCCCGGCATAGATGAGCCGAAACCGTTGGCATCGTCGCGACCGAATACGATTGAACGTCCCGATGGAACTAAATTGCACGTTGAGGATTTCGGACCCGAACACGCTCCAACGATAATTCTTGTCCACGGCTGGGGCGTGGATAATCACGAGTGGTACTATGCGAAAAAGGGATTGAGTGATCGCTATCGAGTGGTCGCTTGGGATTTGCCCGGACTAGGTAAGTCCAGTCGGCCGCCGGAGAATAACTATGACCTTGCCCGAATGGCGGATGATCTCGAAGCTGTCGTCAAGTGGTCTAAAAGTAATGAGGTAATCATTGTTGGCCATAGCATTGGAGGCATGATTGCTCAAGTTCACGCGGCGCGTTATCGTGTTCCTTCTCCGGTGCTAGGATATGGGCTGATTCACACCACATATACGAACCCGGTACGAACGACGCGTTTCGCGGCGCTATATAGCGCGATCGAAAAGCCCGTTCTTGTTCCTTTGTTGTACCTTACGATTGCCTTGTCACCACTCGTGTGGTTGATGAATATTTTAAGCTATATCAATGGGAGCGCTCAACGTTCAACCGCCAAGCAGTGCTTTTCGGGCCAAGAAACTCGGGGACAATTAAAATTTGCCGCACGTTATACAATAGCTTTCTCACCAGCAGTGCTGGCCCGCGGCATGCTTGCGATGCTTCGTTATGACGCCACTTCGAGCAATCCCACCGTACAACAGCCCGCATTAGTTATCGGGGCGCAAAATGATCCAGTCCTAGTCGTTGAGGCTAGCAAAATCATCGCCGATGCCATCCCACGTGCCAAGCTTCATGTTCAAGCAAAGATGAGGCATCAAGGACACATGGAATCGTCCGCCGACTTCATTAAGAAACTCGATCAATTTGCTCATGAGTGTTTAGCTAAGCGTCCTTTGCTCAATACTGTCAAAGTGAGCTGATTGATCGCAGTCGCTCGGAATTCTGCTGGGAGGTTCTCATATAGCATGAATCATGGCCATGATCGCGCGGCGAATCGGCTCAGCAAGTGTCGGCCATATTTCGATGATCTTGTTCAACTCGAAATCAGTTGATACGTTTAATTTCGCCATCGCTTGCCAGTCGTCTTGGTCAATAGAGTGGGCATGTTGCTCCTCATTCGCTGTAAGCTTTTGCTGTATATTACTTAGATTTTCGCCTTCATACCTTCGACTCCTAGTGGGTGCACTTTTTCCCACTCCTTGCCTACTGTCGCGCCTCTCCAAGGGTCGCCAAATCGTGACATTGTAATCACTTCCGGTGGGTCGAATTCTGACTTGACGAAGGGTTCTCCCAATCCCGGGTGGCGAAAGCATCTACGATAGAGTCTTTTGGACTCTTTGAGGAAGGATGTGCCTAAACGGATGCCTCGTTGAGGGCCAATGATTAGGCTAATCGACTCCGTTCGCTACGCGGGTCTGACGTTTCAGTCGCTCAGGCACCCCGGGATCAGGTCAGTCAACGGGTTGTACCCGCAACAGTTCGATTTGGAATTCAAGTAACGCGTCTTGCGGTACGATTCCTGGAACACCTTCACTTCGGTAAGCCAGATGCGGTCCGACCCGGAGACGACGAACCCCACCTTCCCTCATTCCTTCGACCCCGTATTCTATACCAGCAATTACTAACCGTTCCCCAATCCGGAAAGTCACTTCCTCCTGATCCTGAATTTTTTCACCACGATTGAGCTTTAAATCGTATCGAACTTTTACCTCAGTCCCTTTCGCTGCCATCTCACCTTCACCAACACGGATATCCTCGTATTTCACGCCTCCACGTCCAGTCTTCATCGAAAGTCCCTTCAGTCTGTGAGGCATGAATTACTTCGTTCGTTTCAGCGTTCAGCCTGAATTGACTCAACGAGTGGGCGCGACGAAGCGAAACGACTTCACCATTCGATCGACCTGTGGCTCTCGCAAGGTGCCATCTTTGTATTTCCATGTCATCGTATAGACCCGATCGTTATTAATGACTTGCCAATATTTGCCATGAATCACGTTGCCATCCTCTTTCTCTTCGGTCGTATAACTCCATGCTTTTACCCCATCGAGCGTCAGTCGACTTCCCGACAACATTTTCACTGATGGATCGGTTCCTCGGAGACCATCGCGCAGGAGGGAGAGATAGCGGTCACTCAAAAACATCTTCTTTGCATTTACGGACGCGGGCACCACATCAATGCGAAAGGTTTCCTTGAAATCGTCATTGGGGACAAAAAGCAGCATCGCCGATCGCCCCTTTTCCTTCGGCGTCGAGGGAATCCAACCTTTTGAGGCAACAAACGCGAAACCCAATAAAGCGCTTTTATACTCTTCTCCCTGAAGTGCGTCGTCGATGAATTGAAATGATTCCAGAACGGTCTTGATATCCTCTGAATCAGCATTTGAATCTATGGCGATCCAAGTAATGACGAAGAATTGCCGACGGTAAAGAATGATCCAGCTCTCGAATCGCTCCATTAAGACAGGATTTTTTGATTCCGCTTTCAATTTCCAAGCAGGATACCCAGCTACTTCCGTCCTTTCGGGCGGGCTGAATTCCAGGTGAGGAGTATTCTTCTGAATCTTCTCCGCCAACTGAATAGGGAATCTCTGCTGAGGAAACTCATATTCGGCCGACTCGCTGAATTCCGATACCTCAACAGTGAGCGATTCTTTAGATCCCTTCGATGGGGAATAGATCGAGGCAGAAAGATCCGGATTGTTGTCAGAAGGCCCACCCTTCAACCATCCCGATGGTATGGTGAAGGAAAACCCCCGGTCTTGATTAACGAACTCTTCGGCCATTCCCATTGAGGTACAAAATAATAAGAGAATGAATGCACGCGATTTGCTCTTATTTGACAATGGTGACTGATCAAGACGCATGATTCACCTAGTGTTTGAATCGCAGAGTAATCGATTCGCCACCGAATAGCTGTCACACTTTCGTAACAGTCAGTCGCCCGTGATCATCCGCTGAGCGTAAAGGTCAATTCTTCTCGACGACAGGTGTGACGTCGTTCTTTTGTCGCGGGCCAGGAGTGCTACGTCCGTCGTCAATTAACTTGTCTAACAACGCACCCATTTCCACGGCGACATTGGCATGCACATCAATTACATTCTTTTTCTCCGCGAGGTCATCTCTAAGGTTGTAGAGTTGCTTTTGAGGCAAAGCGTTCGCTGCCGGAGAGTGGTCGCGCGGTTCGCTCCATCCGCCGGAACCTGGGCCCAAGATGAGCTTCCAATCACCTTTGCGAATCGCGAAGACTCCGTCAATTGATTGATGCACGAGGCTTTCACGAATCGGTCGCCCCTCCCCTTTCAGTAAAGGAACGATGCTGATGCTATCCTCGGCGGCATTGGTAGGAATCGAAGCCCCCACGATTTCTGCCAGGGTCGCCATCAAATCAACGGAGCAAACCGTTTGGGAACAAACACTCGCGGCTGTCACCGTACCGGGCCAGCGGATGATGAAGGGAATGCGATGCCCACCTTCGAAAGCATCGGCCTTATATCCTCGAAAGGGACCACTCGGAAAATGCCCCATCGTCTCTAAGAACTTAGCACCGATATAAGGTGCACACCCGTTGTCGCTCGTGAAAATAACAATGGTATTGTCTGCTCCACCATTTGACTCAATGGCCGTGAGGATTCGCCCAACCAGTCCGTCTGTCTCCATGACGAAATCCGCATACGGATTAAGATGGCTCTTTCCTTTCCACTCCGCATTGACGGCGAGTGGAGTGTGAGGTGACGTCAGCGGAAGATAGAGGAAGAATGGCTCCTTCCGTTTCAAGTTAGCGGCGACATATTCACACGCATGATCGCCGAGCGTCGGAAGAATCTTCTCCAGTGACCAGCCCTGTAAGGCAGGTCCTTGCAGACTTGCTTGGTTATCACGAAAGAGTCGAGCAGGAAGATACGCCGACGGTACTCCCAACGTGCGATCGTTCTCGATGAAACAAAACGGTGGCCAATTTGGAATGTCGGTACCAAAGTACGTATCAAAGCCGCGTGTCGTTGGACCTCCTCTGATCGTTTCGCTGAAGACTTTATTCCAAGTTTTAATGTCCGCCTCAGTCGGTATTTGATCTGCTTTTATTTTTGAAGCCACTTCTTTGAGGCGTTTGAATTCCTTCTCACTAAAGGGCCAATCCCAACCCAAATGCCACTTTCCGATACATGATGTGTGATAATCACGTCGCTTGAGAAGGGCTGGAATCGTGAGGCGATCGGCCGCAATCAAAGGCGGCTCCCACACATTCACTATTCCTTTTTGGAGCCGAGATCGCCAATGATAACGTCCGGTCAGAATGCTGTACCGAGTGGGGGAGCAAACGGCGGAGGAGGAGTGAGCGTCGGTAAATCGCATTCCCTCCGCAGCCAAGCGGTCGATGTTGGGAGTGGGGATCTTGCAGCGTTCTGGATTGTAACAATGAACGTCGCCGTAACCGAGATCATCCGCTAGGATGAGAACGATGTTGGGGAGCGCGGCCGCCTCCGATGCTCCGATGCTCCGATGCTCCGATCGAGCATACGAATGTGACTAGCAGCACGCGAGTGGCATACACCATTGGTCCCGCCGATATTGTCGTTATCGAAATTGTATCCCGAGCTTACCTTGTCTGTGCATCAGCTCCAATGATTATGACTTCTTCGGCTTTGACTGAATGCAGTACAGACTCGCTGAGGTGCGAATGAGAAGTCTATCTCCCACCACTACTGGCGTCGCCATGCACATATCCTCTTCCTTCAAGGGATTGGTGCGCTCGATTTTGAACTTGGGCCCCGTTTCAAAAACGTAGGTAACGCCGTCTTCGTTCACGGCAAAGATTCGACCCGCGTACGTCCACGGAGAGCTAGTGAATGCCCGGCCATTGGGAATTCTCTTCTTCACATAAATCGGTTCGCCCGTCTTCGCGTTGTAAGCTGACATGAATCCACGATCGAGCAGGATATAGAGGATGTCATCCACGATGATCGGCGTCGGATGATACGGCCCACCTGTCGCTTGATGCCACTCCAGTGCCGTGGGTAATGGTCCCTTTTCGGCAGGTGAAATATCCCCCGCAGCTCCGGGTTTAATGCAATAGATGGGATTTTCGCCCCAAGCGACATGCCCTGAGGTTACATACAGCAAGCCGTCATGTTCAAACGGGGTCGGAATCGCCAGTATGGACCTGCCCTTAATCTTCCAAAGAGGCTTTCCTCCGGTGTCATAGGACTGACACCAGTTGATTCCCGACACAATCAACTCGGTGCGGTTGGGCGTTTTCCAAATAAAAGGCGTCGAGTAATTCGTAGGCTCTTCTCGCTTGATGTCCCAAAGAACTTTTCCCGTATTAGCGTCGAAAGCCCATAATCGAGAATCCTCTTCATTATCGAGGCATTGATAAATAATACCCTGATAGATAATAGGAGACTGCGATGTTCCCCATCCGAGTTTGGTTTCGCGGGGCGCGAACATATGTTTCCAAACCAATTCACCATCGAGACTATAGCAATAGAGGCCGATATTCCCGAAACATGCGTAGATATGCTTGCCGTCACTGCACGGCGTTTCCGAAGCAAGTGTGTTCTTCAGGTGATGGGGTTTGGGTGGAACAGCTTCATGCGCGATCTTTTCCCAAACGATCGTTCCTGTCACCAGATCGAGACAGAGAACCTTCCAGCGATGGACATCTTTGATCGGCAGATACTTTCTTGCATCCAGGTCATTGAGATAGAGCCCTTTTTGAGGCTCGCGATCCTTCCCCGTGTTCACGCAGGTCGTCAGGAATACACGCTTTCCAATCACGAGCGGCGATGACCATGCCAATCCTTCAATGGGTGTCTGCCACGCGACATTTTGGTCCGCGGTCCACTCAACAGGGGGAGTCTTTGCTTGCTCGCTGATAGGTCGGCGACCATCGAGAAACTTCAAGATGGGAGGAGCGGATTGATCCACTCCCTCACCTGCCAAAAACGAAAGTGCAAGCACGACAGAAATCATTCCATTACTCCTGACCAACCCCTGGGCGAAAACGAATGATCGCCGAGAATTGCACCGAAGGATCATACTCGTCGATTGATTCAATGGTTTCCACTACTATTTAGTGCGGCAAGCGCTCGACCAACTTCTGCAGTTTTCGTGGATCGCGACAGGGTGGCCCGTGACCGAACAAAAGAACTTCTGGTTCCAAAGCGGCCAGCTTTCGTATCGATCGACGGTTGGAGGCAATGTCCCAGGTGAAGAACGGCGGGGGTTCATGGAGCCCAGGCCAAGTAGTGAGCAAATTCATCCCATTGAGCACATCACCAACAATTGCGACCCGATCCTGTCGTCGAAAATAGATGACATGTCCGGGAGTGTGACCAGGAGCGTCAACGACTTGAAATCCGGCGATTTCATCTCCCTCGCGTAATACCCGGTCCACAGGGCAAGGTGGCCCTGCCCATATCCGCGTGGAAAAGCGAGTCATCGCGGTGTCTGGTTGCATCCGTTCCCGTCCCTCCATGATGGGAACGTCTTTCTCAGGACAACAGACGGGCACTCCCATCCGCTCTCGAATGCATTTCGCCAGACCTTGATGATCGGGATGCGCATGCGTGAGCGCGAGCGCCGTGATCTTCCTTCCCTCGAGTTGTGGGAAGACTCGCCGTTCGGCCAACCGCGTGGCCGCATCGATCAGTATGTCGCCTACCAGGAAGAGATTGATGGCATTCGGTGGAAACCCGGAAAGCTGCCAGACTCCAGGTGCGACTTCACGCATGACCGATCTCTCCCCTTTCGAAAGTGAATTACCGCATCGAGAGGAATTTATCATTCACGTAGTGACAACAGGCGATGCGTGCATGTCACGGCAAGAGAACCGTCTCCCACGGCGAATCCGACCCTTTTCGTCGAGCCAGATCGAACATCTCCCGCGGCAAGAATGCCCGGCACTGTCGTTTCAAGCGGGCAAGGAGAACGATTCTTCAGCGGCCAAGCTCCCGAACTAGATGCATCCGTTCCCGTCAATAGATAGCCGCTGGAATCACGAAGGATGGTGGAGGGAATCCACTCGGCTGACGGCTCAGCGCCGATGAAAACAAAGACGGCGGAGCACTCGATGTTCTTTTCCTCTCCCGTCTCATTGTTTCGACGTCGGATTTGGTCGATCCGCGTGGCTCCTTCCACGGCGGTTACCTCGGAATGTTCATGTAAGACGACATTCGCCGTCGAACGAATCCGCTGGGCCAAGTAAGAGGACATGCCTGGCCCAAGCGTTCGGCGGATCACCATGTGCACACGACGTGTTCGGCAACATTCCGCAAGAAACATGACCGCCTGCCCAGCGGAGTTCCCCGCTCCGACGACGACGACATCCGTTCCATCGTACAGAGAAGCCTCGACGGCGGTACACGCGTAATAGATGCCTGCCCGTTCGAATTTCGCGGCTCCATTGGCTTCGAGTCGACGCCACCGGACACCAGTTGCAATTAACACGACATGGCTGTGAATCTTTGCTCCGCAATCCAAGTGAAGCGTGTGACGCCCGTAAGGATGTTCGGCGAGCGATATCTGTTCCACGGTGACGGGTGCGACCATCTGAGCGCCGAATTTCAGCATTTGAAGAACGCCGCGCGTGGCAAGTTCGGTTCCACTTAGGCCCGCCGGAAAACCGATGAAGTTTTCGATCCGCGACGATCCCCCTGCTTGTCCGCCCGGCCCCATACGATCGATCACCAGTGTGGAGAGGCCTTCCGAAGCCGCATAGACGGCCGTGGTAATTCCAGCAGGACCTGCTCCGACGATTGCCAGATCGACTTCGCGCTCGGGACATTGACTCCAGATTCCGGCCTCTTGAGCCAGCTCGCGCAGGTTGGGGTCGAGCAGCACTTGACCATTGCCACACTCGATGGCCGGGGTTCGTTTCGGCGAGCCGATCCTCTCGAAGTGTTCCTTCCCCTCCTGAGTGTCCGGGTCAAACCACACGAACGGGACGAAGTTCTTGTGAAGGAACTCGCGAACTAGGTTTGTGTCTTTGCAATGCCCCGGCCCGATGACTCTAAGTCCAAGAGTTCCGCTCCGCGAGAGTATTTCCCGCCGGAGAGTGAATGCCGTCATCAATTTCTCACCGAGGCTTGGAACACGGTTCAAAAACGCGCGAATTTGACGTGACGGCAATTGCAGGACGTGCGTCTCACCCAAGGCTCGCGCGGTTACGATCACCGGCCGTCCAGTGAGCAGATCGATGTCGCCAGCAAATCCTCCCGGATGATGAACCGCGATAACTCGATGATCATTTGTCGGGTTGGTAATCTCGATCGCTCCCGACTCAACGACGATCAAATCAATCGCAGCGTCGCCCGCTTGAAAGAGAATCTGGCCGTCGTCATAGGAGCGAGGAGTGGCAACACCCCGCAGGCACGAGATCTCCTCATCGCTAAGGTGAGGAAAGATAGCGTCCTCATTCAGAATTTCGCTCATGTATCCGGCTCATCAGGGTTCGTATTGATCCAGCGACGGCCCTATTCTAAACCGTCTTGAGCCGTACTTACCGATTTTTCGGGCAAGTTATGTCGCGGCTGAGATGCACCCGTTATCGTGATAGCAGGGGAGTTATCGATCACGACTCCATGAGGTATTTTTAAAGAGGGGGACTGTGGTGCGCCATCTGATTTTACTTTCTCTGGCAACTCTCACCTTAGTGGTAGAAAACGGTCTCGCTGAAGATGCCGCCAAAGTCTCTCTCTTCGACGGCAAGTCGCTTGACGGCTGGACACAGAAAGGTGGTAAAGCCAAGTATCGAGTCGAAGATGGAGTCATCGTGGGCACCAGCGTTCCCAAAACCGGTAACTCATTTCTCTGCACAGATAAGAACTATTCGGATTTCATTCTCGAACTCGAATTCAAAGTCGACCCCGCGCTTAATTCGGGAGTCCAAATCCGAAGTGAATGCTTCGACAAACCCAAGGTAGCGCTTCGTAACGGCATACCTCATCCCATTCCACCGGGCAGAGTTCACGGATACCAAGTCGAAATCGATCCCTCTGATCGCGCCTGGACTGGCGGCATCTACGATGAAGGAAGACGCGGTTGGCTAAACGACTTGAAGAATAATGAGCCCGCCCGCAAAGCGTTTCGTCAGAACGAGTGGAATAAGTTCCGCGTCGAGTGCCGTGGCGATTCGATCAAAACTTGGCTGAACGACATCCCGGCGGCCGACTTGAAAGACAACATGACTCCCACGGGCTTCATTGCGCTACAGGTCCATGGTGTCGGTGATAAGACCACGCCTCTCGAAGTTCGTTGGCGAAACATCACCCTTCAAGAGCTGAAGTAGTGTCTTAATCCAAAAAGCCGACCACTCGAAGAGGCAACTCGCGTTCAGCAGAGAAGTCTCTTCGTTCTGCGTGGCGTCGCTCCGCCCCGTTCATTCGGTCGGTTGCTCGCGAACGTATCGAATGTGAATAGCAGCCAATGGTTCAGCAAGACAAAGCCCGCCAAGCTCGGTCTTTGGAAATGTTTCGACGAATCGCTTCGATTCCACCTCACCCACGCTAAGCTTGTTGACCCAGGCCATGGGTCGCGCGCGGTAAAAGTACGCGGAGATATCGCCGATATTCGATCCAAAAGTTCTCTTCACAGAACGAAGAGTCGGCGGTTCGATGAACACAAACGGCGTGACGTCGAACTGTTCCGCCGTACCGGATGATTTTTGCCGATACCAACCGGGAATCGACTTCGTCGATTTCGCTGGAAAAATCCATGACCGAGCATGATCGACCGCCTCGATCTTGGCCCCCAGGACGTTTTTCCCGTCGATCATGATGCGAACAAACGCGGGCTTTTCCGATCCGTTTTGCAGACGCAATTCGAACTCTTCGTTAGGTTCAGCGTATACCACTAGTTCATTCGGCTCGCGTCCGGGAGATAGCTTCTTCGGGGCGCCGCGCGACCACACCTCAAGCCGATAGGGGAAGTTGGGATCAAGAAGCGGGTGCGAAGATGTGGAAGCTTCCGGAAGAGCTAATGGTTTGAGGGAGTCCGCAAGGCTTCGCGACGTGCCTGGTGAGAATGGTTCCTTTGGTGGCGGGAAAGCAATGCTCCGATTCCGGACAAACGATTCAGTGACTCCGTCGGCGCGGATCGAACTCGTCGAGGAGGCGATTAACTCTTCGTTATCTCGGCGGGTTAAGCGTCCCACCAAACGAATTCTCTGCTGTGAAGGAAGATAGGTGAATGAACCGCTGACATAGGCGTCAAGACCGCCCGCTGCTTGTGAGACTTTATCGATCGATGCCGCATTGGTGAAAAGGGTCGCATCCTCATCACGTGCTGCTTCCATCAACAGACGGCTATCAATCACGATGTAGTCTTTGGCGGCAAGCTCTTTGAGTCGCGTTTCCAAAAACAGACCGGCATGTTGACCGAGTGGACTCTCGGGGATCGATTCCCCTCCCGATACCGTCGGGCGAGCCGTTGCATCGAGAAAACTAAAAATGCCGACTCGCTTCACGCCGGCGGTCATGGCCTCCTCATGTAGTAATTCGCCAAGACGCGAAAGAGCATCTCGATACGGTTCAGGCGCGAGATCGATGAGCACGGGGTCGCCAGCCACATTCGGCGAAACGATTCGGCCCGGCTGCTGTGAAATGTTCAATCGAGCGGCCGCACTCTTCACCCGAGTGGCAGCGAAGTGATTCACTTCGTCGGCCGATACCTTTCCATCTTCATTGTCATCCGCGAGTCCTTCGAGTCCGCGCGCTAGCCAATAGGTGTAAAGTCCATGCCCGGTCTTCCCCCCCTCGATGCTTTCCTCAGCGGCTTGGCAACTGACAAGCGTGTACACACCCGCTTCGAGCACTTCGTTTTCTAGGTCTTCTCGAGTCACACCATAACGACGACCGTCAGTGACTCCGGCCGTGGAACCGGAATGACACGCATCAATGATGAGCACCTTGTTACGGCACTTGAGGGCTCGCAAGCTTGCGAGTAAATCAGAAACAGGAAGACACGATGCTTCCAGATCATCCTTCCGCGCGTCCTGTGGGACGAGATAGGTCTTTCCTGATTGCTCGTTACGGTACCCATGGCCGGCATAATAAACGACGACGTGATCACTTTCCCCTGCTTGGCCAAGAGCGGAAAGAGCTTGCTTGATCCGTTCACCTGTTGGTTGCCGTTCAGCCGGCTCACGATCGGAAAGGAGTTGAATGCTTGAGACGGGAACAAGTCCTCGTTCGTAGAACGTCCTGCGAATCAGAGCCGCATCCGCCGCCGCACACGGGAGATCGACAAATGGTTCGCTGTTCTTTCCCACCCCAATCGCGACGATCCAAGTTTGTTCGTCGGTCCATCCATCGGTGGCGAAAAACACCAGAACGCAAATGGTAAGGTACAAGTGACGTCGCATCTTTGGATTTCCATCGAGATTGAGACTACCGCCATCGGTCATCATTCGGATGTCAGAAAGGCTAAACGAGGAGGGCTCAAATCTCCACTATTCGTTATCCTCCTCTTCCTAGAAATCCGGACATCCGTTCTAAAACCGACCTTGTGGAATCTGCCTGCCGTATTTCCGCCCGAAATCTCATCCCTTTAATACTCGAGTTCGCCAGTTGACGATTGTCTTACCGTCATTGAGAATCAGATAATCGCGGACTCTATCCGTGTACACGATTACTTGAGCCGGTGCTGTCGCGTGTTCGCTGACCACTCCCGAGGTGATTCGATGCCCCGATCATGGAAGTGTATCCCCCTGCTTCTCGCGATGTTGTTTATGCAAGGAGAGATCGCTGCGCAAAGTTCGTCGACTTCAGGATCAAGGGGGAACGCCTCCGGTCCCGATGAACTCGAAAATGAACTCGCCTTGATTGCGCAGCAGTTGGCGAAGTTCCTCAGGGGTTCGAATGAGGACTCCTTGTCCATTGGAGAATTCACCGGTCCGCCTCAGCTATCGTCGCATGCCGGCCCCGGAATCATTCAACTTCTGAACAAGGCTCTCGTTAAACTAGAAATTCGTTGCCTCCCGCGTGCGAAACTAGGATTGCAAGGGAAGTATTCGCTAGACGATCGCAAGGCGACGATTCGAGGTGAACTTGTTGATCTTTCCGGCAAGACTCTCTTCACGTTCACTCGTGACTTCGCGAATCCCGCGACGTTCGCGACTCTCTTTGGTCCGACGGGGAGAATCGATCCCATCAACGAACCAAATCCTTCGGTCCTGCAAAACGTTGTTTTGAATCCGCAAACAACGCTAAGCGGTCCACGTGTATTTGCCTCTCCCAATAGCCCGTACGGAATGGAAGTGTGCATTAAGAATGGTAACGACTATACTCCTCGGCTCGCTCATGACGTAAATGGTTTGGCCTTCCTCAAGATTTCACGAGGTGAAGCCTATGCAATTCGTTTGATCAACAATTCACCGCACGACGCCGCCGTTCGCCTCGCCGTTGATGGGATTAGTGTCTTTGCCTTCAGTGAAAATCAGAACTACAAGCACTTCATCGTGCGACGTAAGGCTTCAAAATTGATTACCGGATGGCACCGTACGAACCAAGTTTCCGACGAATTCCTTGTGACGAACTATTCCAAGAGCGCAGCGGCTGAGATTCTTCCGAACTCTCCTTCGCTTGGCACAATTACCGCGTCGTTCTCCGTCGCGTGGGGAGAGGGAGAGCCCTCGCTCGATCGTCCGGCACCTGAGATAGCGGCCCCTAATGAGGCTCCGACAGAATTCGAACCACGCGCCACTTATGGCGCGGAACCTGGCTCGGGCGCGCCGGGCGATGAGCCCGACGCGACTGGGAGAGGGGAGGCAATTCGGCAAGAATACAAAGAACTTCGCCGATTCGTCGGGCCGATGAAGGCCGCGGTGACAATTCGATACACCAAGGAAACCAACTTGAATGAATCCGGAGAGCCACTGTTGTTCACGGACGCAGGGGATTGGCTCGAAGTGACGTCGCGATCGGCTGCCATCAAGCTCGGACCTCAGAATTTGCTCAAGCTTTCCGCCGGCGACATCGTGCGAAACAACGGCCGAATGGGAGAATGGTATTGGGTCACGGCTAACAAAACTGACGGAGCGACGGTGAATGGATTTCTCTACTCCCAACAAGCCTCGGAGTATTCAATTCCCTTCGCACCGCAGTGATTAGAGTTGTAGTCGTCGACTACTGGCATCGAAAAATTTCGAGAGAACAGGTTTCGCCCGTGAGAAAGAAAATCATTGCCGCCATGTCGCTCGTCGTGTTGGCCGTCTCTCAGATCGCCGCCCAGAATTCCGACACGATCGACCCCACGCTCGCGAACCAAGGTTATGACTTCCTGAAGACCTACTGCTATCGCTGCCACGGAATCGACTTCAAAGCTCCTCGACTCCAAGTGCTCGACCGAGACATACTGATCTCCCATCCAAGCGATCCAGAGGACAAGCCATTCATCACGCCCGGCAAGCCGGAGGATTCGGCACTTTGGCAACGCGTCGCGATTTCCAAGGACATGCCGCCGGAAGATGCGCCTGCTCGGCCATCGAACGCGGAACAAGAGATCTTTCGACGCTGGATCCTGGCGAATGCTCCTTTCCCCGCACGCGCTTCAAGAGAATTCATTTCAGAGAAGTCCGCACTGCAATCGATATTGAATCATCTACGAAAGACGCCTTCGTCGGATCGACCTTTTCAGCGCTACTATACATTGACGAACCTTCACAATAACAGACAAGTCAACGATGATGAGCTTCGCCTCTATCGAGCCGCCCTCTCCAAATTGATCAATAGTTTGAGTTGGGAGAGAAATCTTGTTGTGCCCACGGATATCGATGGCCGTCAGATCATCTATGCCATCGATCTACGCGACGTCGGATGGAACAAGAATGATCTCTGGAGAAAGGTGCTTGAAGTCTATCCTTACGGGTTGAAGTTCGAACAAATTCCCTCTGATCCGGAGATGAATGCGACTGCGTCCGAGGTGTATCAACTGGCCGAAACGGATTTGCCGGCTCTTCGAGCCGACTGGTTCATATCCTTCGCGTCACGTCCCCCGCTCTATCACACTCTTCTCATGCTACCGATGTCCGCGCGTCCTCTCGAAGACATGTTGGGGGTCGATGTCGAAACGGATTTTCTGAAAGATCGTCTCGCTCGCGCCGGTTTCGCGACCAGCGGAGTCTCTGGCCAAAACAGACTCGTTGACCGGCACAGGGCGGCCTATGGCTCTTATTGGAAAAGCTACGACTTCAAGTCAAATGAGGGGCCGCACAACATTTTTCATTTTCCGCTCGGCCCCACCTTTCGCGAAAACCCTTTTGCCGCGCAAGCGTTTCAGCACGATGGAGGCGAGATCATCTTCAACCTTCCGAATGGTTTGCAGGGCTATCTCCTCGTTGACGGAAAGGGGAATCGGATTGACAGCGGGCCAATCGAGGTCGTAAGTGACGCGCTCAAAACGTCAGGAACGCCTGCGATCGTCAACGGACTCTCTTGCATGGCGTGCCATAAGCATGGCACCATCGAATTCAAGGATACGCTCGGCGAAGGACTTGCCCTTTTCGGACAACCTCGTCGCAAGGCAGAACGATTGATTCCAAAGCCATCAGAGATGGATCACATGATTGCGCAAGATCATGAGCGGTTCTGCCAGGCTCTCGAAACAGTGACCGGTCCATTTCTGAAAACAGGGACCGATCAATCGAAGCGAATCGAAGAATTTCCCGAACCGATCGGTGCGATTGCCCGGCTTTATCTCAAGGACCTCGGTCCGGAAGAAATTGCCTCTGAACTTGGGATGGAAAGCGTCGACGAATTGAAGAAGTCGATCAAACTTAATCCAAAGTTGCGCGAACTCGGGCTCGCTCCCCTCATCAACGACAACACAATCAAGCGAGACGTGTGGCATTCACTCGAGAGTTTTCTTTCACTGTTTCACCGCGTTTCAAATGAACTCGAGATCGGCACGCCCCATCGGACGTTTTGATCTCCGCATCTTGTCGGTATTGAATGGCAAACGGTCTCGAACGAATGGAATGACGAGCTACTACTTTATCTTCGATGCAATCGCGGCGGCGATCCCTTGAATCGGAAGGATTTCGATCGCTGCTTTCATCTCTGCCGCCGATTTCGGCATTCCATAGACGATGCTCGTCGCTTCATTCTGCGCGATGGTGTGCCAACCGCGCTGCCGGAGCATGAGAAGTCCCCTTGCCCCGTCGCTCCCCATGCCAGTTAAAAGAACCGCCACGCCGGGTTGCGGATAGTGCCGCGCGAGGCTTTCGAAGAGAACGTCCACCGAAGGTCGATAGGGATAGTTTGCCGGCTCGGATTCATAACCTACTTTCCGGTCGGCCCGAATGACGAGATGATCATTGGTACTGGCCAGAAGCACGACCCCCGCCGTTGGCGAGTCACCAGGCCTAGCAACCCGCACGGTACGCCCGGCTGAATCCTCCAGCCACTTCGCCAGACTGGGGGCAAAATCAGCGGCGATGTGCTGCGCGATGATGACACTCGCCCCGAGATTCTTCGGGAGTGAGGTCAGGACTTGTGCGATCGCGGAGGGTCCGCCGGTCGAGGCTCCGATCGCGATAATCGGGACGAGATTTAAATCGATCTCGTGCGCACTGATCGATGATGAGGATGAGGCAATCGCTTGAGTCTTTTCTGATGTCTTCGACAATTTCGTTAACCGAGCAAGAATTCCCTCGGCTCCTTGAATGACTCCGCCCGCTCCAAGTGTCGGTGTATTCACCGCGTCGAGCCCGCCGTTTCCCATCGCTCGATAAACGAGATTGAAATTTCCCGTCACGCTCGAAGTCACCAAGAGAATGGGGCAAGGTTTTTCCGCCATGATCCGGCGTGTCGCCTCGACCCCGTCCATGACCGGCATGACAAGATCCATCAGGATGATGTCCGGAGGATCTTGATGCGCCTTGCGAACGGCATCCGCCCCATCTTCCGCGAGCCAGGCGACGGAATGATTCGGCGTCGAAAGTATCACGCGCTTTAGCACTTCACGTGCGAGAGGAGCATCATTGACGATGGCAACACGCATGCTCAAGACTCGCCGATCAGATCAACGACGGTTTGCAGAAAAGTGTTGTCGTGGAAGCTGCTCTTCGTCAAGTACGCATTTGCCCCTACCTCGAGCCCACGGAGTCGGTCTTCCTCTCGCTCCTTGTAGGACACGATAATGACTGGCAAGCTGCGGAGCGCCGGATCGTTTCGCATCGACTGAACAAGCTCCAGACCATTCATGCGAGGCATATCGACGTCGCTTACAACGAGATCGAAGTTTTCCGACTGCAGGATATTCCAGCCATCCCGACCATCGACCGCCACCATCACATCATATCCATGCGTCCGGAGAAGTTGGCGCTCGACTTCGCGAACTGTGATGGAATCATCGACCACCAAGATCCTTTTTTGCGGGCCGGACTCTTTCTTTTGCTCCTCACAACGGCGAAGAGCGTTACCCTGAATGAACTGGTCCATCGAACGGACCATGTCCTCAACGTCCGCGATTAGGACGGGAGACCCATCGTCCAGAATCGCGGCCGCGCTTAGCGTCGCCACCTTACCCAGGCGGCTATCGAGCGGGCGCACCACCAGATCCTGTTCCCCCTGGAATGAATCCACAATTAGACCGTACTGCCCCGTTGAATCACTCAACAAGAGAACGGGCAATTCCTCACCGGCCGGCACTGTGCCAGGTAAATCGAGAAGTTGTGCTGCTAAAACTAGTCCGACTTGCTGTCCATCCACCGCGACGAACTGCCGATGCTCGATCGACCGGATCTGCGAACGACCTACCCGAATCAATCGGTCAATCCTGTTCTGGGGAAATGCGTACGGCTCACCGGCGATGTTGACGATGACCGCCCGCAGGACGGAGAGCGTAATCGGAAGTTGAAGTTGGAAGCGTGTCCCCTTGCCAAACTCCGATGATATCCGAACCAACCCGCCCACCTGGCGTACCATCGTCTGAACGACGTCGAGTCCCACTCCTCGCCCTGAGTACTCGGTGACAGCCGACGCCGTAGAGAATCCGGGCAGAAATAGAAACTCCAGGAGTTCAGCCTCATTCATACTCGACGCCATTTCGGCCGTCGTCAGTCGTCGGTCAACAATCTTTTTCCGTAGCTTTTCTGGATCGATTCCCCCGCCGTCGTCAGAAATCGTGATGTCCAGCATGCCGGCTCGATGTTTCACTTCAAGCCGAATCGTGCCCGACTCGGGCTTGCCCGCCTGCAGTCGATCAGCCGGAAACTCAATGCCATGATCGATGGCGTTTCGCAGTAAATGCGTCAGTGGGGCTTCGAGCTTTTCTAGAACATCCCGATCGACCGCCGTGGAAGAACCGTCAATCACGAGTCGAACCTGCTTGTTCAGATCGCGCGCCATATCGCGAACAAGCCGCGGGAACGCATGTGCTCCGTCGCTGAAGGGTCGCATGCGGCTAGCAATCACTTCGCGGTAGAGTCGACTATTGAGATCTTCTGCCCGGGCGGCGTGATTTTGAAACTCCTCCATGCGCGACATCAATGTATCGCGACAACTGGCGACGAGTTGGCGCACCTCCAAAAAACGTGACGTTGACTGGTCTCGCCGGACATCGCTCACTAAGGAGCTTTCCAAGGAATCGATCGACTCCGCGAGACGATCTTGCTGACGTTTCAACTTCAGAAGCGCGGTCGAGAACGGATCGAGCCAGCGTGCCTGCACGAGTGATTCCCCGGCAAGCCCCATCAACCGGTTCAAACTCTGCGCGGTCACGCGGACAACCGCCTCCTCGGATTCCGCAGCGGCCGTGCTCGATGTCTTCTTCGTTGGCGTTTCTACCTTCGCCGCCGGTGTCGGAGCCTGTACCGAGGAAGACGTCTGCGGTTGAGGAAGTGCTGGCGAAAGTGACACGGTCGGCGACCACTTTAATCTCTCTTTGAGTTGTGCGACGCGATCGGCGTTTGCCTCCATCCATGCCGGCAGATCATCATCCTCGACCGGAATCAACTCCGCGATGAATATCAACGTGTCTAATAACACCTGCTGTTCTTCAGGCGAGTCTGCATGACTTTGATCACGCCACTCGACGAAGAATCGATGCAGGCTTTGCCCCAATTCTGACACGCCATCGAATCCGACAAGCCGCGCCGCTCCCCGAATGCTCTGCGCCGCCTCGACGCATCTTTCGAGCGACGCGGAATCGGGTGCCGCCGGTTTTGCAAGTTCTTCATTAATGGTGAATGCAGCCGAGCGAACCTCTTCGCGAAAGACCGTCACCATGGATGAATCGGTGTTGATCGCGATCGGCGCGCGAGGGATGACGACCTTAATGTTCCGTTCGATCATGGGAGCTGAAGTTCGCACCACTTCCGAAACGGCGGTTGTCTGTTTTGGTGGAGCGAGCGATTCGATCGTTCCTGCTTCGATGGCTTGGAGCTGAGCCTGCAACCGCTGAACGTCTGCCGATCGTTTCGCCGACCAAGAGGCGATCTCCTCCTCGCGCACCTGGCTCAATTCGGCGAGGATATCGGTTCCCTGCAGTAGAACGTCGATCCCACTGGGGGTGATGCCTATCCTTCCCTCTTGAATCGCGACAAACACACTTTCCATCGAGTGAGCAAGCTGAACCGCGGGCTCGATGTTGACGATACGCGAGGCCCCTTTGATGGAATGGGCGCCACGCATGAGAGGTTCAATATTCCCGAGATCACTCGGATCCTGTTCCAGTGCGAGCAATCCCTCGCTGAGAGTCGCGGTGTGGGAGCGAACCTCTTCCCGGAAGAGCTCCATCATGGAAAAATTCCCGAAGTCGGTCATCGCATCTTCCCCCGCAGCAATGGGAATAAACGACCGTCATCGAGCAGCCCCACGGCCCTTCCTTTTGATTGAAACACGCCTTTCGCCAATCGTTGATGCGATCGAGAAAGCGTCGCGGGCACATTCCCAAGTTCGCTGATCGGAAATCGGAACACTTCATCGACCTCATCCACGGGAAATACCCACCGTTCACCTTCGGACTGCACCACGATGAGTCGAGACTTGTTTTGCTCCTCTCCACGGACTCCCGGCGGTGAGAGATCGATATCCCGCTTCATACCAAGTGCCAGATCGAGACGGGCACAAAGCTGAAGCTCACCTCGAATATTGGCAACTCCTGCGAGAAATCCCGTTCGATGAGGAATTCGGTGTATGGGACGCGTCGTCGTTACCTCAACCAATACGGCCACGCGAAGGGCAAGCCACTCATCTCCAAGTCGAAAGATCATCACCGTTTCGAAGTCTTGATCCGCCTCTTCCAGCGGTTCTTTCAGTCTGGATGTCCACTCGTCGAGATAACCGGGCGGGCAAGGGCCTTCCAAAAATCGACGGCTTGCCCCGCCGAAGACGGCACAGTTATGGCAATGGACGACGTCGTTCAGCGTCGGACAAGTTCGGTTCCCCCAAACGCCGATCTCTGTCCAACATTCCGTGAGGACACCAAGTCGATTCAATGGCTCGTTCACATGCCACCTCTTTTCGTGGCTCGACTAAGTCGCTGGCGAAGTCGCTCCGCACCCGCTCTATCCCCACGACCCTCGGTCAGAATCATTAGGTGCGTCAACGCCTCCTGATGAGCTGGATCCAGATAGAGTGCACTTGCGAATGCTTTCTCCGCCTGATCGGTCTCCTGCATTGCTTGACGAATGATGCCCAATAGCGAATAGAGGTCCGGCGACGGCTTGCCACTGGCAAGTTCCGTCTCGCAAATCTTCAACGCATCGCTGAGCTTTCCTTCGTCCGCCGCGAGTCGCGCACGATCGATGACGTTCCCCTGATTGGAAACATTGGTTGGGGGCGTGCCGACTTGGATGTTGATGGAAGTGGGCTGATTCAACGGGGGCGATGATTTTCTTTTCGCCTCTCTCTTAATCGGCGAATTCCTCTCGGGCTTGGGCTCGTCCAAGGGAAGCGGCAAACGTGAACTCTTTAAGACGATCTCTTGTACCGGCGCTCGGTTCGCTGAATCGTTTTTGCGATAAATGAAATACTCTGGCGGTCCAATCGAGGAAAAACGTCTGTCCACAGGATCGATCGGCTCAGCATGCCCCACACAAAGGAGGCCCTCGGGTTCGAGCAAGTCGAGGAGAATTTCGATAGCGCGCCGACGCCCCTCCGCATGCAAATAAATGAGGAGATTCCGACAAAAGATTAGATCAAATCGCCGATCCTTTAACACGAACAGAGCATCGAAAAGGTTTCCCCGATGGAAGCGAACCTGGTCCCGAATCGAAGGGAGCAATTCCCAGCTTTCCCCGACTTTGCGGAAATAACGAGATTGGATGGCTTCGTCCGTCTGTCGAAAGGAAAGCGCTCGATATCTGGCTTGCCGCGCTTGTGCGATGTGCCGTGACGAAATGTCGACCGCGTCGATCGAATACCGATCGTTTTGTACTCCAAGCTGGTCCAGCGTGATCGCGAGGGAGTACGGCTCTTCCCCGGTACTGCAGGGGAGACTCAGAATTTGGAAGGGAGCACGGGACGAGGAAGCACTCCCCCTTTCCGCGATCATCTTGCCTAGATAGGGAAAGAGCTTCCCCCCACGAAAGAACCAAGACTCAGGCACCATCAGATCTTCGACGAGTGCTTGGCATTCCACCTCATCACTCATGACGATTTGCGAGTATTGATTCAGATCGTTGATCGCAAGGAATTTCATTCGTGCAGTGATCGCTCGCGAAAGCGTGTTTGCTCCCAGCGATTCTGGATCGAGTCCAATCCGCTCTCGAAGATGGCGTACGAGGAAGCTCATACTCATGTGGTGAGTTCCCCAGTCAATTCCTCCATCTCCTTTCGGTACGATCGTGGAATCAAACGATCCAAGTCGAGGACACGGATCACTTGACCTTCATGGACCATCATTCGACCAAAGTCCGGCTGGTCGGAAGGAGGAGTATCTTCGGATTCGACAACATCAGGCAATTCAGAAACTTCATCGACATTGGACGCACGAAGCGCGATGAATCGCTGATCACCCTCTCCATTGATTCGGACGATGATCAGTCGCGTACTCAGATGCTCAGGGCATTTTCCCGCGTTTGCCAGCCGGTAGAGATCAATCACTGGTACAACGTGCCCGCGATAAAGAGCAATGCCTGCCAGCCACGCAGGCCCACCAAGTACGTCCTTCAGTCCAACAGACGGGACGACTTCGACAATCGAACGGACGCTCAGCGCCAAACGATTGTCAGCGATCTGAAAAGTCACCCCAAGCATTGTTGGCACTCCGCCCTTAAGCCTCTCAGACGGTGAACTGGCTGATCTCTTCGTTCAGTACTTCGACGGACTTGCGAAGGTGAGCTGTCGCTTCGTTGAATTCCTTCATCGCCGTCTGTGTCTGTTGTGCGCCGGCCGTAACTTGGCCCATGGCTTCGTTGATCTGTTCGGCGCCAATTGCTTGATTTCGCATCCCTTCGCTGACCTGTTGAAAGCGATCGCTGAGGGTCTGCACTTCCTCGATAATCTGACCGGTCTGTCCGCTTATTTCGGCAACCTTTTCCACGCCACCCCGCACTTCACCGCTGAACTTATCCATCTGCATGACCCCGGCCGACACCGCGTCTTGCATGTGCCGGACGATGGTTTCGATGTCAAGAGTCGCCACCGCGGTCTGATCCGCAAGGCGGCGAATCTCGCGGGCGACGACCAAGAATCCCCTGCCGTATTCTCCAGCCTTTTCCGCTTCGATTGCCGCGTTGATCGACAGCAAATTCGTCTGGTCCGCGACCTTAGTGATGGTGGTGACGACGGAGTTGATGTTCTCTGCCTTCTCTCTGATCACTGCGAGCTTCGATGAAATCGAATCCGTCGCGTCCATCAGTTGCCCCATGTTCGATTCCATGGTCGTCAATCGTGTTCTACCGGAGGTCGCAAGCGTGGCGGCCTGATCCGCTCGACCACTCACTTCACTCATGGTGCCGGCAAGTTGCTTACTCGTCGCGGAAATCTCACGAACCGCGGCCGCGATTTCTGCCGATGAACTGCCGAGCCCCTGCATCGTCGATTCCTGGCGGCTTGCGGTCGCCGTCATTTCAGACGCTGTCGATAACAATGCGACGCTCGTCTCTCTCACGCGATGAACCACACTTTGAATCTTCTCGATCATGCTGTTGATGCCCATGGCCAACTGGCCGAGTTCATCATTGGATTCAACCTTCAACCGAGCCGTCAGATCACTCGCCCCACTCGCCAATTCATGAACTCGGTTGATCAGCTGATGTGTCGATCGGTCGATGCTTCGAGCGAGTAGATAGCTAGAGATGCAGAGAAGTACGACGGCAATTACGCTGACGATGGAAATGAACAACATCCATCGTTCGACCTGTCCACCCACGGTGAAAGCGAGATCCTTGAATTCCTGATCGAGAAGTTTGGTTGCTTCCGCCGTCGCAGCAACATGCTCTTCGTATTTAGGACTAATGCTGCTCGCTACGATGGACTGAGCCTTCTCATTTTCTCCCGCACGAACGGCTGGAATAACTTCTTCCCTCGCGATCCGAAAAATCTCGTCGGCGGGATTAAAGCAATTTGTCGCCAGCAGATTCTTCAGCGGACCATCTGGAAGGTCCGCCTGCCACTTCGCGTGAACCGCTCGATAGTCTTGTTCCAAACTCTGAAGTCGCGTGACCACTTTGTTGATCTGCTCATCCCCCTTGGCGGCGACTAATTTCAAGATTGCTTGATAGGGGCGAGTAATGGTCAGCACGGCGGGCTCAATATTCGATTTCAGGACCTGCAAATTCGCGACTTCATCGTACTCCTTTCCAAAAATCCGGTAGGTAGAAAGGAGCCAAAGGCAGAGAATGAGCACACTCGCAATGACGACTGTGTTCAGGACATTCAGCCATTGAAGCTTGCGATGAATCGTCAGGTTCGGCAGCAGCATGTCAGGAATCCGCCACGAGATTAGGATTGAGGATCCAATGATCGAAAATGTAGTTCACAAACTGAGAAAGTCAGCCAAACTATTCTGATCTCGATGACAGTCCATTGTCACCAACTGAATTGCAGCAATCTCGGCCTGTCAGGCAACAGCAGTTGCCGAGATACAATCACTGCAATCATTACAACCATATCTCGACGATCGAGAAGTCATCCGCCAGTGAATCTGATCCGCCGATGGATCGAACATGCCCGAGAAGCGAATCGCTGACCGGTGATTCGAGAGATAGGCTCGAAAGATACTCCACGAGATGATCGTATTTCCAGGTGCTCCCATCAGATACGAGCTCTATTTCGTAGACTCCGTCGCTGAAGAGGAGCAGTCTGGCGAAAGGGCCAAGCGTCACCGTCTGGTTTTCGAATTCCGTGCCATCCATCATTCCCACCGCGAATCCCACGGACTCCAGCGTTTGAAGTGACACGTCACTTGAATCTTTTCCGGTGTGAAGGATGGCGGCCGGATGGGCGGCGTTACTGTACGTCAACGTCCGGTCGTTCTTATTGAAGACGCCGTACCAAATCGTGAAGTACTTATCGTCTTGTCTTTCCATGGGAAAGATCATGTTCAGCCGCTCGAGAACTTGCCCGGGATTGAGAAAATCGGTGTTTGGAAGTGCCTGTGACGCGAGCAAGTTGTTCACGGAGACGGCAAGGAGCGACGACCCGACACCGTGGCCACTCACGTCCAGGAGATACATTGCGAAGTGATTGTCATCGAGCCAGTGATAGCCAAACATGTCTCCCCCCAAGTGAGTGGAGGGAACGAATCGCCAATCGATCCTAATATCACCCTTCGTCAAGGGGCGTGGCAATAGCGACTGCGCATAGCGAGATGCTTGCCGCAACTCCGCCGCCAATTGACGCTGACTTTCTTCGAGTCGCTTATAGGCTTCATTACGTTCGAGAAGATTGATGTACGCCTGAGAGTGGTATCGAATGCGGGCAACAACCTCGAGCTTATCGGGAAGCTTCACCAAATAGTCATTGGCTCCGAGCGCGAATGCCTTCGCTTTGATCGCCGGTTCCTCCTTGCTCGACAAGACGATCATCGGCGTCTGACGGGTAGCAGGATTGGCGCGGTAGAATCGCACCAATTGAAGCCCGTCGATTTCGGGCATCACCAGATCCTGAAGGATGACCGTCGGCCGGACGGCGTTCGCCATCTCAATGGCCTTCATCGGATCCTGGCAGTAATGAAACTCAATATCGGGCTGATCGGCGATCATCCGACGGACAGACTCACCCACCATGAGCTGATCGTCTACTAAGAGAACGACGAGCGGCCTCGGCGTGGATTGGTCATCAGGATTCGTTGCAGGTGATCCCATCGGAGAATTTCACTGTTGAAGCAATTCGATCGAATGACAGAGTCACCGAGTAGGAGCGAATAGCTCCGACCTACAGTGTTTTACGGTTCCAATGCAGGGAATCGAACTCAGAAAGAGGTGAGGAAGTTAACCATTGAGCGGTTTTCTCGAAACGACAATCAAATCAGCGGAAACGGAACGGAGGATACGAGTTCTCGCGCATCGCAGAGCCTGCTAGTTCTCTTCCTTCTTGATGGGTTTAGGCATCGGAGCGTGAAGATCGTTGCGCCACGTCTTCAGTGCATCGAGCAGTTCTTTCGCTTTGTCGGGCATGGAATGGGCTAGATTGGTCTCTTCGCTCAAATCCTTTTTGACGTTATAGAGTTCCACGTGATCGTCCTCGAAGAACTCCATCAGCTTGTAGTCACCGATTCGAATAACCCCCTGCGGACGGGTGTCGACTCCGTTCCCTTGAAGGTATCCGGGAAAATGCCAGTAGAGATTCTTTCGATCGAGAACGGTCGCCGGCGATTGGAAGACTGAAGCGAGACTTACACCATCAAGCGGTTGATCTGGCAATTTCGCACCGGCTAGTTCAAGGAGAGTTGGAAAGAGATCGACGTTGATAGCAGGGGTCTCAGAAATCGCGTTCTGCGGCACACTTGCCGGCCAGCGAACGATGAACGGAACACGAATCCCCCCTTCATACAAGGTTCCGTAACCCGACCGGAGTGGGAAATTATCCGTCACGTCGTACTTGCGGAACATGTAAGGAACGTTTGGCGTATACCCACCGACGCCACCATCAGATGACGTAAGAATGAAGATTGTGTTTTCCGCGAGATTCAATTGATCGAGCTTTGCCATGATCCGGCCAACGCTCTGATCGAGGCCCGAAATCATAGCGGCATAGATACGGTTCGTCTGTCCGCCGTCAGGCTGAGCATTGAAATACTGTTCAATGAAGATCGGTTTTCCTTCCAACGGCTTGTGAACCGCTTGATGAGGAAGATAAAGAAAGAACGGCTTCGATTGATTCTGACTGATGAACTGAAGAGAAAGGTCGGTCAGGAAATCGGTCAGGTAGACTCCCTGCGGGATCTCCACCTCGGGGTTCGTGGTGAAATTGAAATACGATCCCTGAGTGACAACCGCACGATCGAACCCACGTTTCGCTGGATGAAAGTCTCCCTCATCTCCGAGTGGCCACTGACCGAACATTGCCGTGACATAACCGGCGTTCCGCAGTACTTGAGCGAGCGTCATCTTGTCGAGCGGTAGCTTCGTCTGATTCTTCGGACACGTAAGGCTCCGCGGAATCGTCGGAGTTCCCTCCTCCATCGCTCCATCCGCATAGATCCCAGTGCGGGGTGGATATTGCCCCGTCAGGTAGGCCGCATAGGAGGGTGCTCCGACATGGCATCCGTAATAACTCATCAGCCGAAGACCTTGAGACGCCAGCCGATCGATGTTCGGTGTTTGATAATAGGTAGACCCTTGGCAGTGAAGGTCTCTCCAGCCAAGGTCATCCGCAACGATGAGGACGATATTGGGCTGCTTTGCCACGTTTGCAGCCGTTGAAACGCCAGCCCATGCCGCTAGTCCGAGGAAACTGACCGCGAATACAAACCCGCATGCCGATCGAGGTCGTTGCATAGTCTCTTCGTTCTCCGCGATGCTCATCGTTCGAATCATTCAATCAAGGATTCGAAAGGAAGGGGGAACCGGTCCGTTTTCCCCGCTGTTCAAAAAGTCTATCGCGGACGATGAAAGCTGTCGAAAGGAATGGATCATCGGACGATCCAATTTAGAGCGGTAGGAGCGGTAGAATCGCTTCGACCCGGCGAGACGAAGAGGAGAGTTCGAACATTTCACCAAATATGGAATGCCCCTCTGGCATTGCGCGAGAGGCGAGCGTTCACCCGGATTCGAATCAAATGGGACTAGTTAAACCACCCGACCGAGAATGCAAAGATCTGTTCGTTGTCGCCAGGTCCAGTCACGACGGGGAAGGCGAAGTCGAAGGCCAGCGGCACAGGTCCCATTCCAGGAATCGCAATGCGAATGCCGAAGCCGGGAGCGACGCGGTAGTTCTGAATGCCGAAGTCCGATTCCACTGTACCCGCATCGACAAACAAGGCTCCGCCGAACGAATCGTCGTGCGTGAACGGGAACTGATATTCGAGGCTCGTCAGCATGATGAAATCACCGCCGACTTGGACTCCATTTTGCAAAGGACTAACACCGCGGAATTGAAACCCGCGAAGTGAACCGAAGCCACCGGCATAGAATCTCTCGAAGATCGGCGTGTTGTTTCCGGTGACACCCAGTTCGCCCCGTGCCGCGAGAATATGCTTACCGCTGCCATCCGCTCGTTGATGGACGGTCCAGTATTGGCGACCCTCAATTGTCCCGCGTGGAAATGTGTATTCGCCGAATGCTTGTTCGTAGGCGACTTCGACGTAATGTCCTTCGCTCGGTCGGAGATTGGAATCACGTGTATCGTGAGAGAATCCGATGCGAGCACTGTTGATGACACTCTTTCCAAGGACTTCTTGCAAGTCAGGCGGAGTCGGCACGGTCGGATTGAAGATGTCGACTTGCTCGACGCGGTACGTCAACGATCCGCCGATCGTACGGGTAAACTGTTTTCCGAGAGCAAAGCGACCGCCAATTCGCTGTTCATTCCAATTTCGGAACCAACGAGTGTAATAGTAGCCGCTATTCGTCAATGAGTAGGTGGACCCGAACAATCGTGGCTCGCGGAAGGTCACGCTATATCGATTGACCTGGGTACCAGGAATCGCCTCGATGCGAAGTTCCTGCCCCGCACCACGGAAAGCTCGTCCTTCACGAATGTCCGCCCACGAAGTTGGGATCGCGAATAAGTCGAAGTTACGTTCGTTGATAACGAGGCTACCGCCGACACCGCTGTTCGAGTTCACACCCGCACCGAGCATGAGAGACCCGGTCTGAGCTTCCTGCACCCGCACACGAATGTCCTGGAACTCAGAGGAGGGATCATTGTTAGGATCGAATTCAACGACCGGCTGAATCCCCCCCTGAGGATTCACGTCAAAGATTCGGCTATTGGCGAGTCGCTGCTGCGCCTTCTTGAGCTCGGTCGAATCCGCCAGTTGCCCAGGCTCGAGCCCCGCGATCGTCGTGACGATTCGCTCCTTGGTGATCTCATTCCCCTCAATGTTGATGCGGCCGATCTTGCGTGGAAGATCTTCCGAGACCTGGTAGTAGAGATCGACTTCGCCCGGCGTTTCCGTCACGCGCTGTTCGACATTCACCGCAGCGAACACGTATCCCTGACTTCCGTACGTTTCCTTGATCTTCTCGACGTCTTTCTCCAAGACGTCCCGCTGAAGCGTTTCACCACTTGTCAGTTTCAGACCGGTCGACAGCTTTTCGTTGTCGAAGACCTTGTTGCCGACAATTTGAACATTCCGGACTTTGTATCGAGGTCCTTCCTCAATCTTGTAACGGATGCGGACTTGGCTCTTGTCTTCCGTCCAATCGATTTCCCGCCCAATCTTCACATCGAGAAATCCGAAACGTCGGTAGTACTCGATGAGGGCGACACGATCTTCTTCAATTCCGTCTTCCTTCCAAAGCCCCATGAAGAACGGCATGCCGATCGCGCTTCCCCAAGCTTCCTTTTCCTTGATGAAAGTTTTAAGACGGTCGCCAGGTACGAAATGTGCTCCTTCAAACTCAACATCCGTGATGCGCGTCTTCGGGCCTTGGTTGATGCGAAGAACAACTCGCTTGTCGCCGTATTCGCCCCCTTCTTCGAGTTCGACGGTCGCGAAGGGGTAACCCTTGTCGTGATACGATCGTTCGAGTTGTTTGGCGGCAGCGCGATTGATGTTCGGATCCATCGACTTGCCAGGGCGCAAGTCGGTCATCTCTCGGAGCTTCTTTTCAGTGAATGGAAAATACTTGTGCGCACCGAGGAAAAGAACTTCCTGAATGATTGGCCGCTCGGCGACTTTGAAGATGAGAATCACACCGTCCGGCTTTCGATCGACGCTTGCCGTAACATCATAGAACCAACGCCGTTCCCAGAGGGATTGAATATCCTGCTTCACTTCGTCTTCGTAGTATGGACGGCCGGGCTTCGCGGAGATGACGCTCAGAATGTTGTTCGTGTCGACACTGCTGTTCCCCTCGACTTTGATGTCGAGGATGAGTGGAACCGTCGAAGGCGCGGCGGCCTCTTGGTCCTGCTCCTGCGCGATCGTCGTCGCCGCGAATGCGAGCAACATTCCTACCGCGCAAGCAAAGCGGCTTAGCAGACCGCAATGTCTTCGTAGAAGATCATCCATCACCACGCTTATTCCTTTATCGCGTGTGACCGACCGAAGCGGACGAGTCCACGGACTCGTCCCTATCCCGGCAAATTCTGGCGCGGTGCTACTCTGTGGAAGAGCTCGGGCGATAACGCCGTCGTAAGAAAGGGTCAACACGATTTGCGTTCGATTCGCCCCGAATCTTTAGGGAGATTCCGTCGAACCACAGAAAAACGGTAAATGGGGATATCTTTCGGTTTCGTTATTTTCGAGCCACGCCCACTTTTGGGCAATCCTCATCGAACACGCAGACGGGGCAATTTGGCTTCCGCGCCTGACAAATCTGTCGGCCGAGATAGATGACGCGATGGCTGAACATCGTCCATTCACTGGGCGGAAGAAGCTTCATCAGGTCATGTTCCACCTTCACCGGATCGGTCTGTTTCGTGAGACCAAGCCGCCGCGTGATCCGACCGACATGGGTGTCCACCACCATCCCCGGCGTATCGA
>JAIEPU010000317.1 GCA_019748235.1 bacterium | reverse complement strand
CCTTGGGTCTCGACTTCATCCCCCCGGAGCTTCGTGAAGATACCGGAGAAATCGATGCGGCCCTTACGCATCATCTTCCCACGTTATTGGAACTGGACGACATCACAGGTTTCTTCCACTGTCACACTAATGCGAGTGACGGAGTCGATACGCTCGAAGAAATGGTGAACGACTGCCGGAAACGCGGGTACAAATATCTTGGAATCGCCGACCATTCCAAGAGTGCCTTTTATGCGAACGGTCTCTCCGTGGAACGGATTAGGCAACAGCACGAACAGATCGATAAGCTCAACAAGAAGTACAAAAACTTCCGCATCTTTAAGGGGATCGAATCGGACATTCTCGCCGACGGCTCCCTCGATTACGACGACGACGTTCTCGCCACGTTCGATTATGTCGTCGCCAGCATTCATCAGCCGATGAATATGAGCGAGAAGCAGATGACCGAGCGGGTCATCCGCGCGATCCGACATCCTTTATGCACGATGCTCGGCCATCCGACGGGCCGACTTCTTCTTCGTCGTGATCCCTTTCCGATTGACATGGAGGCCGTGCTCCAGGAAGCCGCAAAATGTGGCACCATGATCGAAATCAATTCGAGTCCGTACCGACTCGATCTTGATTGGATCTTTTGCAAGCGTGCGAAAGCTCTCGGTGTGACCCTAGTCATCAACCCTGATGCCCATTCGACGCATGACTACGACAACATCCCTTGTGGCGTCGCGACGGCTCGCCGGGGTTGGCTCACCAAGGAGAATGTGTTTAACACACAGGGGGTCGAAGAGATCATCAAGAAACTCAAGAGCATGAAAGAGAGGTAGTCGAAACGTTTTCCCTCGACCCCATTACTAACGCGCGACGAGCAAAATCACCGACCGGGCGGCGGCGACAATCGATCGACCATCCGAGAGGGGCTTTTCCTTACCTGGCTCGGCGATGTCGTTAGGATGATCGAGTCCTGTGTTGGCGAAAAGGTGCCAACGGTGGCCGGCAGGAGGAGAAGGCAGCACGAATGCCAATGACTTCCAAAACATGTTCAAAATGACGTAGACCGTGTCATTGGATTCATCCGCCATTCGAAGCATGAATGCGATCGAGTGGCTGTCGAACGACCAGTCGGGACAAAACGGCGAGACTCCGTGCCAGGTCACCTCAAGGGGATTAGTATGCGTGAATCCCTCGCCCGTGTGAAGTGAATGCCGTAGAGCGGGATGAGCTTTGCGAAAAGCAATCATTCGTTGACAGAATCGGAACAAATCGCCATTCGCTTCGTGCAGCCTCCAATCCAGCCAAGTCAAATCCCCGTCATGACAATACGCATTGTTGTTCCCGTTTTGCGTCCGACCAACTTCGTCTCCCATCAAGATCATCGGCACGCCTTGACTCACGAGTAGCATGGCGAACGCGTTCTTCATCTGCCGTTGGCGTAACGCATTGATCGCTGAGTCAAGGGTCGGCCCTTCGACCCCGTGATTCCAAGAGTCATTTTGCTCATTTCCGTCTCGATTCTCCTCACCATTCGCCTCGTTGTGCTTTTTGTCATAGCTGACGAGATCCATGAGCGTGAACCCGTCATGACAAGTAACATAATTGACCGACGCGGCGGGACCGCGATCGGCATACAAATCGGGGGAGCCCATGAGTCGCTTGGCAACTTCGGCGACTTGTCCCCTATCACCCTTGATGAATCGGCGAACACAGTCACGGAAACGCCCGTTCCACTCGGCCCATCGACCGTACGAAGGAAAGCTGCCGACCTGATACAACCCTGCCGCATCCCACGCTTCCGCGATGAGTTTGCAGTGCGCCAAAATCGGATCATGTGCCAGCGACTCGAGAAGCGGAGGGTTCGCGAGAGGCTCACCATCGAGCGAGCGTCCGAGAATGCTCGCCAAGTCGAAGCGGAATCCATCGATGTGGTAATGAGCCACCCAATGTCTGAGGCATTCGCGGACCATTTCCCGTACGATCGGGTGATTGCAATTCAGCGTATTCCCCGTGCCGCTGTAGTTGAGGTACTCTCCATTTGGACCAAGGATGTAATAAGTCTTATTGTCGATGCCACGAAACGAGAGCGTGGGACCTTCTTCGTTCCCTTCCGCGGTGTGATTGAAAACGACGTCGAGAATGACTTCGATACCGTTGGCGTGAAGCTCCTTCACCAGCGCCTTGAATTCATCGGATTGCATTCCGAGAGGACCGGTCGCGGCGTATCCAGCCTTCGGCGCAAAAAAAGCGACGGTGTTATAGCCCCAATAATTGACGAGCGGATCGCCCGTCAGCGGATTATGGCGCGGATTGTCCAATTCATCGAACTCGAAGATCGGCATGAGCTCGACGCAGTTCACTCCCAGTGATTTGAGGTAAGGGATCTTCTCCCGCACTCCGGCAAACGTGCCAGGCCAACGCACCTCGGAGTTAGTCGCACGTGTAAATCCACGAACGTGCATTTCATAGATGACGAGATCTTCCATCGGAATACTGGGAGGTGAATCTTGCTCCCAGTCGAAGTCAGGCGGCGCGACCCGACACCGATAGGGAATCGGATCTTCGGAACGAAGTCCCCAATAATCGCGTCCGGTCACGAGGACAGCAAATGGGTCCAGCAATACTTTTGACCAATCGAAGCGATGTCCCTCTTCCGGCTCAAACGGCCCGCTGAAACGATACCCGTACTCGTGCAAGTCGGCATCGAGCCCAAATACGAACATCGTGAAGACATTGCCGATCTTGAATTCATCAGGAAAGGGAAGCTCGGCAATCGGAGCCTTTTTGTCCCGTTCAAAGAGCACCAACGTGCAACTGGTGGCATGTGCCGATGAAATGCAGAAGTTCACGCCGCCGGCAATGGGGCGTGCTCCGTAAAACAGAGGCGATCCTTGCCGCACCGCATAGCCCGAGATGTGCATCGACGGTTCAATGTCGATGCGATGAAGAAGTTGCCAGCCCGCGCGAGCCTCATCCAGATCGCGACGCGTCAGCCGATGTGCCGATAGGTGAAACCCGACCGCATCGAGCGTGTCGACAAGTTGTTGTGAAAGGCCGATGACTGACAGACCAGATGGTTGCTGGCTCAGGGCTCGGCAAACGAGAAGGAGCATCCGAACACCGAAACTCGATAGTTCGGTCGTCTGCGAAAGGTCGAGTTCGACTTGTTGACCGGCGCGCACGTAGCCGATGATCTCTCGCTCGATCTGCTGAACTTGGGGCCCTTCGAGCCGCGCAGGCATCTCAAGCCGAATTAATGACGGTTTGTCCGCGAGGGGAGTACTCATTCGCAGAAATGTCCACAGGTAAAGCTAGCCGAAACGGTTTCAAGCATCGATTAGAGAGGACGCTCAAAACTCGATTCGATGGATACCATCAATCTACGTCAAATCGGCATTCCACGCTTAAAATAAACCTGGGGAATCCCCTAGACCACGGTCGCCCACCCATGATCACAAGCCATTATCCACTAATGACTTACAGGCAGCAACTCAAAGGCTCTGAGGACTCGGAGGGGTTGATCGGTCTGGATGAGATCCACCCCAATCCTCGCCCCTTTTTGATACTCCGTCGATCTCTCATAGAGCCCTAATGCGTCGCTAAAAACAAGCACGCCATGCTGATGGCACCGATCGATCGTGTCCTTGCTCAGGAGTTTCCAACTAGTATCGAAGGCATACGGCGCGACTTTTTCGACAAGCGTTTCGATGTCGCGTGGATCGTCGAGCGGTGGCATGCGGCGAAGCTTCGGTTCCAGTTCCCGCAGCCGTCTCAAGTATTCATCACCTTCGTAAACAACCGATCGCTCGATCAGCCCTCGCTTTCGTAGCGCTTCGACAAGCTTTTCGGGCGGGATATCCTTGGCATCGACGTAAAGCTCTATCTTCTCTCCGACCTGTGCGAGAAACTCATCCAGCGTCGGAATTCTCGTTCCCTCGAAAGGTTTTCCGAACCATGATCCAGCATCCAGGCTTTTGATCTCAGCTGCTGTCATTTGGTTGATCGGCCCCTTACCGTTGGACGTCCGATCGAGCTTGCTGTCATGAAGAACGAAATACACGCCGTCTGATGAGGGCCTGATATCGAACTCAATAAAGTCGGCTTGAAGAAGTTTTGTTTCCTCGAGCGCGGGGAGCGTGTTCTCCGGAGCGTAACGCCCCGCACCTCGATGATGACTAATCTTCGGCCGATTCACCTTGCGATCATTCAACCGCTTGACGGTCTGCCGCGCGATCACGATCTCTGGCGCATCCGTCAAGATTACCGCCGTCCTAGCGTTAATCTCTTTATCAAAGTCTTCCGCGTTCTGACCGCTGACGATGCCAATCGCGAACCTTTCATCCTTTAGGGTAATCAGTTTTTTCTCATAGGAGCAGATCGCGAGTTTTCCTTCACTCAGGGAGAGCAGTTCGTTTCGATCCACTTCCGGCAACGGCAGCTTCGGATGGTCGAGTCCGATAATGACTTGATTTGTCATTCCAGAATCTTGAATTGAACGAGTAAATGATTCGGGATCGACATCAGCCGCGAAGAGAAACAAATTAATTCTTTCTTTCGCCGCCTGCAGAGCTTCCTCCATCGACATGATTCGTTCAGAGGCGAATCGGCTGTGGAAGGAAGAAGCAAATGGGAACTGGTGGATCTCCGCATAACGGGATTCTCGAATGGACTTCCCAGTCAAATTCTCCCAACTCGCCTGAGCGTCCTCGGAGATGATGAGATGCTTCCCGTCCACGGTCCGGCGTACAAAAAACGCGACCCATTCGACTCCATCGATCACCGCTCGCTCAAGAGCGGGACGACTGTGGGACGGTGCTTGCCGACTCATTCCACCAAGGGCGATCGTTTGAATGGGACGCGGGGGCGTGACGGGCTGAAAAAAGGGCAAGGAGTGATCTCCAACGATCGCAGCGGAAATGAAAATACACGTCGTGGTCAACCCGCTGATCATCGAGCAAATTCCTTACTGATTGTCCCGTCATCATGGACAACACGCGGAGTCGTTACAACCAAATCAGCGCGGTTTTTGAATCTCGCTGCAATAGGTAGATGTGTCAGGGGACTCTTTTCAACACGAGACAATCCAGTCCGAACGAACAATTCTTGGGACTTGCGGCTTTTGAACTCGATACGACTCGAACGGAAAGACGATTCCCCTCCTTCTTCAAATCAAACACACCGAGATCGAGAGGTTCCCTGCGAGTTGGAGTCGGAGAGAAAAGATCGATCGGATCACCCGCTGGTTTGTCGTTGAGCGAGATGCGATGAATGCCGTAATCAAATGACTGAGATAGAAAAGCGACGACCTGATATTTTCCATCCGCAGGTGCTTCAAACCCGAGAACGAGTTCATTTCCGGGCTTGATCCCCTGCCAAACGAGATGGGAGTCGCCGCTCCAGGGCCCCGCCTCTTCAAAATGGACGAGGTTCTCTTTCTTCGGAGATGAACCATCGACTCGCAAGGCGACGAGCGATTCCCCTTCGATCGCTCCGGCAATCTTGGGGACAACGCGCGTCGGCAAACTAGGAATCGCGACATCAGCCGAATCCAACCGACGGGCATTCTCCGAGTGCCAAGGATCGGCGTACCAGTAGTTCACTCCCTCGAGCGAGAGGGCAGCGGCCGCGTTTGTATGCTTCACGTCCCAATCAAACTTGAGGCCGTTGTTGAACGGCATCGCATCCAAAATGCGCCAACGATAGAGAGAAGAATGTCCAAACGAACGAGGCCCGTCGCAACGAGATTGTCCATGCAATGCCGTGGCGAAAAGCGTCGGCGACGCGGGTGCCAGTGCGAAGTAATCGGATGAGTCGGTGCCGATAAGTCTGGGGGTCTCTCGACCGTCGAAATAGATTTTCTCGCCACCTCGTCCCCACCAATCCCGTACCGAATTCGAAGCCAGCAGAGTTGTCCCGACATAGACCCCGCGACCGCTTAGCTCGGCGAGCGACCAACTTTGTGGCTTCGATGACACGAGTTCATGTTGCGACTTCCAGTCCGCGTGGAAATACATGCTCTGTTGCGTCCAACTGTATGGCTTGACAAGTGCATATCCTTCGATGCTGATCCCCTCGGGAATCATGACGAGTGATTCATTGAAGAACTGCGACCGCTTCGCGCGCTGGCGACTTTCCCGGCGTTTGAAAAGCGGATTCTCTCTGAGTCGAAAAAGGGATAACAGCGGATGCTTTCGTTTAAGCTCTTTGTCATTTTCAGCGCCAACAGGTATCTGTCCTGGTCCTTCGACGGCGAATGCAACTTCCTGTGCGAAAGGCATCGGCCAGCGGCAGATCAGCTCACCCTCCGTCGTGACTTCCGTCATCATCGAACGGTAGGGTTGAATCCCCGGTCCCGTTCCGAAGAATTCGGCCAGCGGCACACGCGAGGTTACCCGTCCATCAAAGCACAGCACGAGAATGACTTGCCGAAGCAGCGCGGGGTCACTCACATTCGGCTTGAGGTGAATCTCGCTAATAAGTCCGCTGTGCCCGCGCGCCACGTCAAACTGAACGATCGGCATTTCCCGCGAAAGTTGGATGGGAAATCGAAATGACCAGTCCGGATTCTGCTCTGTTTTCCTCTCCCCTTTCAGGATCTGCGCCGTTTCTGCGATGAGCGGCTGCACCCTTTCGACGACCGCTGGGGAAAGAGTCTCGACGACCGTCCCCGGCTCATAAGCGCGTGCCGCCACTTGGTAACTCGCGGGGGCTGACCACTCGGTGAGATCGGAAGCAAGAGTGATTCGACAATGCGACTGATAAGGGATGGGGAAATCGATTCCGAGTGTCCCTTCGTGCGCCGTGACGAAGGGGGCGACGATCGGCGCGATTCGCCCCGATGCAATCTCGTCAAGCGATCCCTCGACAATGGGATTGGTCGATCCGTCGAGATAGATCCTGAGAATCCCCTGCCCTTCAGCAGCGCGCAAACAGAGATGAACGATCGCCCCAGGGCCATCGCCATCAAACAGAACGGTCTCCGTGCCGATCTCCGCTCTCGGAGTGCGCACGGCGCTTTCCACTCCGGGAACAGGAGTAGTCGCCGAGATCGCCTCATCACGAACAATGTCCGAGCGGCGGGAAGCGCTCGATGCTTGAACGGTTTCATAGGTGGGCGATGGAAACCGAGTTATTTGTTCGATGTCGATGAATTCACGAAGCAGCGAGGGCAACGTCACCGGCGAAGAAGCTTCCGTACGGACGGAAAGAAGCCCCAAAACCAGGATGACCAAAAGGCATGTCAATCCTTTGCTGGGTTGCATCCCAACCTTTCTGTGAGCAGAACTGAATCAAGTGAGTCCTTCCTTGGGTCCAATATCATCCTGAAACGTCAAATATTTTGTATGAATCGACGTCCCATTACCCAGAAACCGCTCAACCCTCGATTGACAGCCGACCGGCGGAAATCGACGATGCTGTCGGTGGGCGGGGTCGCAAATCGACATTTCAACAACCGGACGGGTTCTCTTCCCTATCTGGAATGGTGAATTTTCTGTTGTTCAGAAGAAACAACCTTTGTGGAACCACACGTGGCGACTGAGGAACCATCTCTGATCATGATCCATCGGCGCCCCGCAATATGGATCACTGTAATTACTTTGATAACAATGACTTTCGATTGGGCTGCCAATCCAGTCCTTGGGGCGGAGTCCAAGACTTGGGGGCTGATTGTTGCCGTCGAATCCTACACAGATTCTAGGATCCCGGTCGCACCGCACGCCGCAAAACATGCCCGCGGACTAGCGAAGCTGTTCGAAGATTCGAGCCTATTCCCCGCGATCGGACCGCGACTGAAGGTCCTCGCGGGTGGTAGCAACTCGGCATCGGCAAAATCGCCGACGGCTGCTCATATCCGAAGCGCGTTTGCCGAAATCGCCCGTCAAGCGGAAGCGGGCGATCGCTTACTCCTCGTACTCATTGCTTCCACGACACCTGCCGGAGATGAAGTCCGCTGGCTCGCGGCAGATGCGAACGAGAATGACTTGGCGGCCACCACTCTCCTCTCCAGCGAGATCGGTGAACTGATTGCATCGACCGGGTGTGAGTTGACGTTTTCCATCGTTGACGCGTCCTCGACACTGACCTCTTGGAAATTATCGAACACGGAAGTCACGCAGTGGCGGTCAGATATTCTTTTCAGAGAACTGAACGGAACCGACAGGGCCTATCTCGCATCAAGCAATGGCAAGCTCAAAGACATGATGGAATGGGAGACGGTGTCCACGACCTTCTTTCAGGCGGTCACAAGTGGAATCAAGGGAGCCGCCGACAACGACGGTGGTGAACCCGATGGATGGATTACCGAAAAGGAACTCGTTGCCTACGTTACGACTCAGGCTCCCCAATCAGTCAGCGACGGTACTGAATTCAGCTTCTGGTTGAGCCAGAATCCCGAGGGGCGTAAGGAATTTGAATCTCGAAAGTCCGCGCTCACCAAACGGCATCAGTCCAACGAACTGGACGATCGAGAATTTGAGCACGGATTACGTGTATTAGAGCGAATGCCGAGCTTTGATGATGATCGCAAGCTCCGAAGCGCCTACATCTCATTCCTAAATGGCAAAACGACTGAAGATGATCTCGCCACTCTGCGCCGTCAAACGATTACGAAGCGAAATCTCCCCGAGGATCAGGGAGTCGCGTTTGGCCGGCGAGTCGCGGAAGTGATTGAACTTATCCGCTCCCGTCACATCCATCCGGAAAAGGCCAACCAAGCGTTGGCAATCGGGTTGCGGGAATTAGCGGACCAATACGGCGATTCGAATGAACCGTGGGTTGATGAAGCCATCAACTCCATCGACAAGCTCGATTCCACGCAGTTGGAAAATGCCTTGATCCGTTTTCGATTGCGACTTGGCTATCGACCGGAAGTGAAGGAATCTGCCGTCGATATTTGTCTGAAGGGGGTACTCGGATTTTTAGATCCTTACTCGGTCTATCTCTCCCCCGAAGTTTATCGTGACATGAAAGAGCAAGTTGCCGGAAAATTCACCGGCATCGGCGTCATCTTGCAGGAGAACCCGAGTTCAGAGTCACTCCCGATTCTCCTCGTGATCCCTGGCGGGCCCGCGGATAAAGCTGGGCTTCATATCGGAGATCGAATCATTGCCCTCGACGGCAAATCAGTATCTGACGTAGGAGTCGAACAGGCTTCTCGTTATCTCCTCGGCCCTGAAGGATCATTGGTCAAGATAACGGTCGAAAGAAAGAACTCCGATCCCCTTGAATTCACGATCGCGCGGGGTGAAGTCGAACTGGAAAGTGTTGTCGGCTACGATCGGAAAGAGGATGGGAGTTGGAATTATTGGGTCGACCGCGAGCACGGCATCGGATACGTGCGCATTGCCACCTTCGCCGTTGACACCGCCGATCGCCTGCGAAAAACCATCGCCGAACTGGGCAAGGATGGTCTCAAGGATCTGATTCTAGATCTCCGCTTCAATCCGGGCGGGTTACTTACATCAGCGATCAATGTCGCGGATGTTTTCGTGGATGATGGTTCAATCGTTCGAATTCAAGATCGACGAGGTCAGGAACGAGAGGTCAAAGCACATCGCTTCGGAACGATCGAGGGAATAAACCTCGTTGTCATGGTCAACGAAGGAAGCGCGAGCGGGAGCGAGATCGTCGCGGCGGCAATTCAGGATTCAGGCCGCGGCAAAATTGCCGGCAGTCGCACCTTCGGCAAAGGGAGCGCTCAAGACATCGTCCCGCTCAAAGATAACGAATCAGCGGTAAAACTGACCTCGGAGGCCTTTTTTCGGCCCAGTGGGAAAAATCTCGAGCGATTTCGAGGGGGTAGACGATCGGCTGATGACACCTGGGGGGTAAGTCCATCTCCGGACCTCGATCTTCCCCTTTACCGGGAAGAATCGAGCCGGCTGCGGGCCGACATGTTTCGACGGCTATTCATCGGAAGATCAAGTGACGAGAAGCGTCCCCCCGATCGTCAACTCGAAAAACTGTTACAGGTCCTACGAAGCCAGAGTCCGACGATTCCCCCGAAGTGATTACGTGCGATGGAACGGCGAATACCGTCTTAATCGCTGATTTCTAAATGATATAGGTGCAGGTGCGACTCTTTTGTCTTCCGTTCGGGCTAGTTCGATAAACTTTCGGCAATATACTGAAGCCGATCTCGAATGACTGTAAAGTCAATGAAGCCAGAGATTCCAAGTAGACTGATCGCGACAGCCGCTGCCGAATGCGGTGATCCGCTGTAAATGTCTAATATTCGATGTCGATGAGGGTTAGCTCGTGGGGCAGGCTCATCGCTGGCGGGCCATGCTCTTGTTTGGCGTGCCCGGAAGCGGAAAAGGGACACAAGGACGCGCCCTCGGGTGTTTACCCGGGCTCATACACATTTCCAGTGGGGAAATATTCCGCCAACTCTACAAGGCGGGCCCGCTCGGAAAGGAAGTCGATCGCTACACCTCGGCGGGAAAGCTTGTTCCCGACGACCTTACTGTGAATATCTTCTTCAATCACATGGATCTACTCACCCGTAAGGGAGAGTTCGATCCCAAGTCACACGTGATCATCGCAGACGGCATCCCACGCACATACGAGCAAGCAAAAATGCTCGATGATCGAATCGAAGTCGTCAAGATCTTCAACTTGAAGTTACAGGACGAAGAGGAAGCGATCGAACGGATCAAGCAACGAGCGCTTCGTGAAAATCGAAGAGACGATGCCAACGATACGATCATCCGAAGTCGTTTCGAAACCTTCCATCGGCAAACTGCGGATGTGCTCCGCTTTTATGATGAAAACCTCGCCCTTGAAATGAATGCCTCAGAGAATCCTCTTTTAGTTCTTGCCGAACTGGCGAAGGAAATCGGTTCATTTCTCACTGAATCACAATCGATCAAACAAGTCCGCTGAGCCCCATCTGCTCGAGCTTGATGTTGCCCAGCGGACGATCAACCCATCAATACACCCGTTCGATCGTTAATGATGAAACCAAGGATTACCGTCGATGTGGCCTCGATGCCATCGATCATAATGGCCCGGTGTGTAATGAGGCACGATGTCATAATGCCCGTGCGAGTGAAGCCCGCGGAATGGAGTCCAATGTAAGTAATCTTCGTGATATACCCTGTCATAGTGAACGGACGGGGGATGGTACACGGAATGACTGTGCCCATACCGATGTCCCCAAGGGCCTGCCATGGCGGCGGCGGGCATACCTAACATCAGTAGAGCGAATCCCCAAAGACTCACGCGGCAGTGCGGCCAATTCATGTGAGCGATCCTTCTTAGAAAAGCGATGCGTGATCGTTCGGAGCCTCCCATTCGGGCAGATAGCAGCATCTGTACCTTTCGGTTTCGTTATGTTTAGAAATGCGATTTTTGTTGATTTTCATCGGTGGGAATGGAGGAAGTGACTTCCGCGTCGTCAGTCTTTTGGGAAAGAGCGTCAGAATTCTGGGGAGAGAGCTACCAGGGTGAGAATCAGCGAGATGACTTATTTTGGAGATCTGATGAACAGGCGGTCAAATGCCATTCCCATTCCGAGGCGCTTCTGTAATATACTCGTGGAGGCGGGTCCTTTTTTCGATCTGCCGAGAAACCACTCGCATGAGCGCCAAGTGGGACTTAGCCTCCCACTTTTTTTGTTGAATGATCTTGAGCCTGCCGGCCCATAAGATGCCGTGGCACAGAGGGTTCAGCAAAGTTGCCGGAGAGGAAACCGCGAGAGACCTGAGAGAGACTGTTCACTCCAAAGGCTGTCCGTGCGGTCACCCTATCCCGAGGATTGAGGAACCTGTAAGAGGTGCCGAATCCACTGCTGAGTGGAGAGCGGCCTTTTCTTCGCGAGCTAAATCAAAACCTCGACGCAGAAGAGCGGCGATCAAGGACGATCGATCCGTCGATCGCAGATCGGCAACGATGCCGATTCTTCGATTGCTTCTTTTTTGAGCGTGCGAGTTGGGAGAAACGAATGAACGGCGAACTACTGCGGATCGTCGATGCCATCCACCGCGACAAGAACATCGATACCGAGATTATCTTCAATGGCATTGAATCCGCGTACTTGACCGCCGCTCGAAAACATTTCGGGGAAGAGACCGATCTACAGGTTCATGTGAATCGTGATTCGGGCGAGATCACGGCGACGGCCGCCGGTGAGCACATTGACGCGGTGACGCTCGGTCGAATTGCCGCACAGACCGCCAAGCAGATCATGATTCAGAAGATCCGCGAGGCGGAACGAGATTCTCTCTTCGATGAATTCATCTTGGAACGCGGGACGCTCGTTGTCGGCATCGTTCAGCGGAACGAGGGAAGCGTCGTCACCGTCAACATCGGCAAGCTGGAGGCGATTCTCCCTCGGAGCGAGCAGATTCCGGGCGAAATCTACAGCCCTGGCGAGCGAGTGCGAGCCCTTATTCTCGAGGTTCGAAAAAGCGGTCAACGGCTGAAGGTCGTTCTTTCACGGGCGCACGCCGACTTCGTCCGCCGCCTGTTCGAGCAAGAGATCCCCGAAATCGCGGAGCATATCATCGAAATCCGTGGAATCGCTCGGGAAGCCGGTTTCCGGACGAAAGTCGCCGTCAGCAGCATCGACAGCAAAGTCGACTGCGTCGGAGCATGTGTCGGCGTACGTGGCAGCCGAATCAAAAATATCACGGATGAGCTTGGCGGCGAAAAGGTCGAAATCATCCGATACAACGAGTCGATGCAGGTCATGATTCCCAATGCATTGGCTCCCGCGGAAATCGAGGAAGTCCAGATCTATCCTCGAATCGGCCGAGCGATCGTGCTCGTGCGAGAGGATCAGCTTTCGCTCGCGATCGGCAAGCGTGGACAAAACGTTCGCCTCGCGTCGAAACTCGTCGGCATAGACATCGAGATCATGACCTTCGATGAACTGACGGAGGAAATCGACACAGCGGAATCGAATCTCAGTCAGATTCCAGGACTGAGCGAGGAAATGATCGACGGACTCATTGAAGAGGGATATTTCTCGTTTGATGATTTGTCGGTCATCGAGCCTGAAGATCTGACCCGCATCACCGGATTTGACGAAGAGCAGGTGGCCGAGATTGTCGCTCATGCTGAGCAGCTCGCCGAAGCGGCTCCTGATGAAACCTCTTCACGGAGCTCAGTCCTCAGTGGTTCGGGTGGACCACGCCCCTCTAGCTCGGGAGGTGGTGATCGCAAGCGATCCGGAGTTCCAACGATCGACGAACTCTTGGGCGCTGCCGAGCCGGAAGTGAAAGAGCCCAAGCTGACGGTCGCCCAACTATTCGGCGATGACACCCCTCCGGCGACGGAAGAATCTGCCCCGGAAGAGAGTGCGGAACTGATCGAGGAGTCATCGGAACAGACAACGGAAGAGAACACGAATTCGAGCGAGGAAGAACAGACTTCCTAAGAATCAACCGCTATTCGGACCCTTAAAACCACGGCATGTGCGGTTTTGAGAGGAACGGGGAGCCCTCCGTCACGGCAGAAAACATCAATGGGAATGTTTCCATTGCTTGCCGGTCGGAATGGAAAAGTCACAATAGCTTCAATGTATCGCCGCCGTGAATCGCGATGACGGCTGCAAGGAGTGTGGATGAGCAAGGACAAGATCCGCCTTTATCAGCTCGCCCGAGAGCTCAACGTCGAGAGCAAGGATCTGGTCGATCAGCTCCAGGCGATGGGAGCCGACGTCAAGAACCATATGACGGCGATTGACTCGGAAACGCGAAAGCTGGCGGAAGATCTCGTTGCCGGTAAGGTAAAGCCACCCTCGGGCAAGGGAAATCCCCCTCCCGCAGCGGCTGGGCCAGCGGCTCCACCCCCTCCTCCGACTCGACCTTCTCCTGTTCCGCCGCCGAAGGGGGCTAAACCAGCGGAAATACCCGATCCACGCCGCAAACGACCGGGAGTTATTCCCGTTCGAGCCACGGAAATCGTGGAGGAAGAATCGGCTGTCGAAGCGTCTGAGGAAAAGGTAACCACTCTGCCGGAAGTCGAACCTCCCGCAGATGAACCGGTGGAAGAGACCTTCGAGCAACCGGTGGAAACACCGATTGCAGCCACCGCTCCACCGGAAAAGGAGCCGACGGAAGTTGCTCCCGCCGAGGTGAAGTCGATTCCGCGGCAACGGGAAATCAAGCCTATCCCGGCTCCCAATCGAAGCCGCATTGTCTCTCTCGATACACCTTCGGGTGGCGCGGGAACGGGCCAGAGTCCGTCTCGCCCCTCCCCCCGTGACCGCCGTCCTGCGCAGCGTTCGATTGTTTCGGGTCCGCCACAGGGTTCTGAACCATCGAAACGGGAGCCAGCAAAAGCTCCTGAGGTCAAGACTCAGAAGCCTGTCGTGAAATTTGCCGATCACATGAAGGCGGGTAAGTTCCCCGCTCCGACGGCTACTCCGGACTTGCTTCGGGGCGCTCCTGATATCGACGGAGACGAACCCAAGCGAAAGGGAGTCCGGGGCGGCGGCCCGCCGGCGCCGGGTGTCGGCGGCCAGAATCTCGGTCGTGAAGATCGGCAGCGGCGTCGCGGACAGCGCGCGGCGGAACGTCGACTGACGGTCAACGCATCGGGCGACGATGAAGATGAATTACGGCGCCGACGCTCGCGGGCCCATAAGGGTCGGCGCGAGATCAAATCGACCAAACCGACCGGCCCCATCGCCATCACCATGCCGACAACCGTTCGCGCGTTCTCCGAGGCGACCGGTATCAAGGCGGGCGAGCTGCAGTTCAAGTTGATGGAGTTGACCGGAACGCAGCCCACGATCAATTCCTCGCTCACCGAGGAAGAAGCGGGCATGCTCGCGCTGGCGTACGAGCTGGAGATTGAAATCCGCCGTGAAAAGGGCGCTGAGGAATTGATCGAGGAAGCGCTCCTCGCTCAAAAGGACGCCGAGGAAGATCTTGTCGTTCGGCCTCCGGTAGTCACCTTCATGGGCCACGTCGACCATGGCAAGACATCGCTGATGGATCGCATTCGAAAGGCGAACGTCGCGGCGGGCGAAGCGGGTGGAATCACTCAACACATCGGAGCCTATCAGGTCACATCGGACGATGGCCTCAAGGTAACCTTCCTCGATACCCCAGGTCACGAGGCCTTTACGGCCATGCGTGCACGGGGTGCCAATGTCACGGACGTGGTTGTCCTGGTCGTGGCGGCCAACGACGGCGTCATGCCACAGACCGAGGAAGCGATCAACCACGCCAAAGCGGCCGAAGTTCCAATCGTGGTGGCGGTCAACAAATCGGACCTTCCCGGTGCGAACTTCGATCGAATTCTCCAGCAGTTGTCCTCACACGGTCTCGTCCCTGACACATGGGGTGGCGATACCATCATCGTCAAGACGAGTGCCACGACAGGCATGGGGATGGACGAACTGCTCGAGGCCATTCACACCGTCGCGGAACTTGGTGAGCATAAAGCGAACCCGAATCGTGGAGCCCTTGGAAACTGCATCGAAGCTTCGATGGATGCCGACAAGGGTGTTCAGGCGACGATGCTCGTGCTCAACGGTACTCTCAAGACGGGCGACGTTATCGTGTGCGGCGCGTCCTATGGTCGTGTCCGGTCAATGTATAACGACCAGGGAATTGCGATCGAGGAAGCCGGTCCGTCCACTCCGGTGCTGATTCACGGGTTGAGTAGTGTGCCGATCGCGGGTGAACGATTCTTTGCCGTCGATGATTTGGCTCACGGTCGAGAGATCGCCCAGGAACGTGAGACTCGCGAACGGTTGGAAAGCCAGCTTGTCCGTCAACACGTTTCGCTCGACAAGCTCTACAACCCTAAGTCGGCGCGAGAGGTTCAAGACCTCAAGCTCATCATTAAGACCGATGTGCGTGGGTCGCTTGAAGCGATCAAGGTCGAGCTTGCCAAACTCGATCATGAAGAAGTCAAGATTCGCATTCTTCACGACGCGGTCGGTGCCGTCAATGAAAGCGATGTGCTCCTTGCGGACACTTCGGATGCGATCATCATCGCCTTCAACGTAGTGGCTGATTCACGTGCGGACCTACTCGCGAAGGAGCGAGGAGTCGAGATCAGACGATATTCGATCATCTACCAGGTCAGCGACGATATTCGCAAGGCCATGGAAGGGATGCTCATCCCCGACAAGAAGGAAGTGCAGCTCGGTCGGGCGGTCATTCAAGATCTCTTCAACATCAGCCGGTTCGGCACCATCGCTGGTTGTCGCGTGATCCAGGGAACGATCGAACGAAATGCACAACTCCGGGTCATTCGCGACGGAACGATCGTCGGTACTTACCCGATCGAATCGCTCAAGCGTCATAAGGATGACGCGAAAGAAGTTCGCGAAGGAATGGAGTGCGGTATCAAGATTTCTGGCTACGACGACGTGAAGAAGGGAGATGTCCTCGAGGCCTTCAAGATCGAGGAAGTGAAGAGAACGCTTTAGTCAGGTCGTACGACCTGAAGTCTCGCTTGCGAGTTCGTCTCGAATTCTCTTTGCCGTCTGGATGTCGACGATCGTCGTCCGGATGCATCCTTAACCGGTGAGTAAGCTCACGAGGACAAACGATTCATGTCGCGTCGCACCGAACGAGTCTCCGAAGCGATTCGCGAAGTCGTCAGCCGAGCCATTCTGTTCGAGCTGAAGGATCCTCGCGTCTCCGGAGTGACGGTGACACGGGGTGAAGTGACCGGAGATCTACGCCACGCCAAGGTTTACGTCTCGATCATGGGGACCGAGACGGAGCAACGGCTTTCCTTGCGGGGATTGGAAAGCGCGCGGGGGTTTTTACAGCGAAAGGTTGCCGAACGACTCGAAACACGATACACCCCGCATATCGAGATCGTTGTTGACGATAGCATCAAAAAGAGTCTGGAGATGTCGAGGATTCTCCGCGATGTCCTGCCGCACGAGGACGCCCCCTCGCCGGAATCCAGCGAATCGGGTGATGCATCGGTCGATGAAAACGATTCCGAGGAAGATGAGTCGAACGCTTGAGTTTGAAGGCGTTTTAAAGGAGATTCGGTTCGCGAGATCCGAATCATGGACAGAAATTCGATGACCGGTCGTCGGTCGAATGGTGCTCGATTCTGTCCCGCGATGGATTGCAACGAGAGGAGCGGGCATGGGCCCCCTCGCGTGAATGTAGCGGAAGGCGAGAATGGTTGCCCCCAACAAGCAGCGCACCCTGACGAAGCTTCTGACTCTCCTGGGAAAGAGCTACGACAGCCAGTTACCCAAGGAGCTGTCCGTTCTTGATCATCTCCTCCTCGGAGTGATTCAGGAAGGTATGGGCTTCACTTCCGCGATTGATGCTCATCAAAAACTCGTCACCGCATTTCACGATCTCAATGAGCTTCGGGTCAGCCATGTCGACGAAGTGACAGAAGCTCTCGATCCAAGTGTTCCCGAGCGAGCCAGCAAGGCAAAGCGAATCCTTCAGATCCTGCAGTTCGTGTTCGAGACAACGTACAGCTACGACCTCGAGCAGATGAAGAAGAAACCTCTGAAGCAAGCTCAGAAACAGCTTTCAAAAATCCAAGGGACGAATCCCTTCATCGTCAATGCCGTCGTTCAGCGGAGCCTGGGAGGGCACGCCCTGCCGGTGGATCAGGGAATGGCGTCTGTCCTTCGCCTCCTGCAAATCATCGAGGAGGAGGAAACGAATGAGCAGCTGCAGGCGACGCTTGAGCACCTGATTCCCAAGGCGAAGGGTTTGAGTTTCTGCGTGCAACTGAGTGAGCTCGCCTTCGAAGGTCAAAAGAAGCAGAAGACCGTTCTAAAGGACATTATCCCCCCCCCGTCGAAATCGAAGACGTCAAAGGCCGCGGCTCCTGCCGAAGAACCAAAGCCGGCTACCGCGAAGAAAACCGCCGAGAAGAAAAGCACGAAGAAGAAGTAGAGCGGACGCTTCTTTTCGACTCGATGACGCAAGCCGATTCTTCTGACTCAAAGTGATGGCATCTCACTTCATCAGAGGCGACCTGTTTCCCTCCGCTTTCCAATCCGTTTCCATCGTCCGCGGAATTCCATCTTGAAAATAAGACTGTCACGCTCCTAATAGTCCTCCCTTAGGCGTGAGCGGCGACGACTCCCTTAAGTGCGATCGATAAAGGCTCAACTTTGGAAAGGCACCCTGCCTGCTCCTTCCAAACTTCTACATATTTCCCTGACGAATTGCTCTTATCACTTCCTCTTTGGTAGCTCCACTTACTAGAGTAAATCGCGGGGAACGATATTGCCTCTTTGATCGCGCCAGGATGGCGATCAACACATTTCCGCGACCGGGGTCGGAACATTCATGGACTACCGCAAAACGCCGCAAACGTTGTCTGTGATTCTTGGTGGAGGTAGAGGTTCCAGACTCTATCCTTTGACCAAAGAGCGAGCCAAACCCGCCGTGCCGCTCGGAGGGAAGTATCGGCTGATCGATGTACCGATCAGCAACTGCCTGAACAGCGGACTCAATCACATCTACGTCCTCACTCAGTTTCAAAGTGCCAGTCTCCATCGTCATGTGAAGGACGCGTATAAGTTCGACCGCTTCAGCAAGGGGTTTGTTGAAATCCTGGCGGCGGAGCAAACTCCCGACAGCGAGCAGTGGTATCAAGGAACCGCGGATGCCGTCCGGCGTAACTTGATGCACTTTGGTCGCGACTGGAACGAGATGCTGATTCTTTCGGGCGATCAGCTCTATCGAATGGACTTTCAACAACTGCTGGCACAACACCGCCGAACCGGAGCCGACGTAAGCATCGCGGTCCTTCCCGTTCAGGCCGAAGACGCATCTCGCATGGGTGTGGTTCAGGTCGATAAGACGGGCCGCGTCATCGGCTTTCAAGAGAAACCGAAGCCGGACAAGCTGAAGGGGTTGGAGACCTCCGCGGCTCTCTTCAAGGAGTTTTCCATCGAGCCTGGTAATAGACCCTATCTCGCGTCGATGGGCATCTACGTTTACAATAAGGAAGCGCTCGACGAACAGCTAAGTCACACCTCGGCGGTCGATTTCGGCAAGGATGTCTTTCCCAAAAGTCTCGAGTCCTATCGAGTGCAGGCGTTTCTGTTCGACGGCTATTGGGATGACATCGGAACGGTTCGATCGTTCCACGAGGCGAACTTACAAATGGCGAGCCCTTGCCCGCCTTTTCATTTCCACAGCGATTCAGGAATCGTCTACACCAACGTCCGCACACTTCCACCGACTGGAGTCGGCAAACTGACTACGGAGAATTCCCTCATCACCGAAGGATGCCGGGTCGGTGATGCAACGCTGAAGAATTGCGTCCTTGGAATTCGAAGCATCGTCGGTAACAACGTTCGTCTCAGCCGCGCCATGATGATGGGAGCGGACTATTTCGAATCGATGGAGCAGACGAAGCAGAATCGTGAACTGGGAAGACCGAACATCGGTATCGGCGACAACGTCATCATCGAAGATGCGATCATCGATAAGAATGTTCGAATCGGCTCAGATGTGATCATTCGCAATCCCGAATCGGTCGATCCGGTCGAGACGGACATGTATGCGGTCCGTGATGGAATCATCTGTCTCGTGAAGAACGCGATCATTCCTTCAGGGACCAGAATTGGTCGTTAGCGGGTGCTTCGCCTTCTAGCGATATCGCGTAGCGAAACGTTTCGTCCTGTCCATGAGAAACGTACGATAGAGAGCATGGCTGACCCATCTTCGAACCAAGAGACCGAAACCGCCGATGAGATGGAGATCGGCATTCCCACCTGGATGCTGTTCGCGGTCATTCTGGGTCTAATCGTTTGCTTCTTCTACAAACCGATCTTTCAAGATCAGAACTTCGTCTATCGTGATGCCGGCCATTTCTACTATCCCTACTTCAAATTACAGGTAGAGGAATGGAGCGCGGGCCGGGTCCCGCTTTGGAACCCGTACGAAAACGGTGGCGAACCCCTCGCCGGAAACCCGACGGCTAGCGTTTTCTATCCCGGCAAGGCAATCTTCGCCCTCCCCTACGGATTCGCTTACAAGTGGTACTTGCTCGGCCACCTGCTGCTCGCCATCGGAACATCTTACCTCGCGGGCCGTCGACTAGGTGTTGTGCCCGTCGCTGCCGTGCTCGCGGCCGTTGCCTATGGAATGAGCGGGTTTATACTCTTTCAGCTTTACAACATCGTCTTTCTCGTGGGCGCGGCATGGCTTCCCCTTGGACTCATTTCTGTCCATGAAATAGTCCAACGCCCCTCCGTACGTTCCCTCTTCCTCTTAGCGGGAGTACTTGCCCTGCAAACGCTGGGGGGTGATCCTCAAGTTGCACAGATGACGGGGCTCATCGCAATTGTCTATTCTTTATTCTTTCATCTTGCTCTCATTCGTGCGATGACGCTCACCTTATGCGGATTGGCGATGGGAGCCGCGATCGTTCACATTGGTCCTGTGGTTCGAGCCGGCATGCAGGTACTCCTGAAAAAGGGGACTATCAGTGAGGTGATCGTCGGAATCTCCGATGATTGGAGTGAGAGGGGAGCAATACTTTCCGCGATTGCCCTGAGCCTTTGCATTTCTGTGGCCATGATCATTTGGATGCGAAAGTCGTGGATGAACGGAGCTCTTGGCCAGACGCTAGGCTCGCTCGTTCTTGCAGGAATATTGAGCGCGGGTCTCGCCGCCCTACAGATTCTCCCCACGCTTGAATTCGCCTCCCTTTCGGGGCGTGCCTCGCCTGACGCGATCGAAGAGACCGTCGCGTTCAGCTTACATCCCCTTCGCTTACTCGAATTCGTTTCACCATCTCTTTTCGGCCATTTCTTTCCAGAGAACTCTCGTTGGTTTCCGTTCGCTGAAGAAGAACGATCTGTCTGGATCCCAACTCTTTATTTCGGATTCATTCCTTTCGCGATCGCCGTCGCTTCCATGCGATTCTGGAAAGGTCCCTCCACCCAACAATGGCTGACTTGGATGACGTTGATCACTCTGTGGCTCGCGCTTGGCCGGTTTGGCGGCATGACGTGGCTTATCGATCCTTCACAAAACGGCCTGATCAATCCCATTCATGCGGAACGTGGGACTCGGCTCTACGGAAACAGTGACGGTCTGTATTGGCTGGCGGAGAATACGATTCCGGGCTTTAAGCAGTTTCGGTATCCCTCGAAGCTCCTCGTTTTCGTTTCACTGGGCCTTGCTCTCTTGAGTGGACTAGGACTCGATCAACTCTTGCGGCGCACGAATGAACTCCGCACCCATCGAACGGCACTTTTTATCGCGTCGATCGGTATCTCACTTCCCATCGTCGCATTGGTCTGTTGGTTCGCATTGGCAACATTTGTGCAATCCACGAGTGTCCGCGCGACAAGCTATGGCCCGTTCAACGCGGGACTAGCGACGTACTATTTCTTCGCTGCCATCAGTACGTCATTTGTGATGGGAATCGCTTTGCTCGTCTCTCTTTGGCTTTTGAAAAGAGACACGATCGACTCTTCCAAGGTCGCGATGCTTTTATTGATCATCACCCTCTTCGACGTCCGTTTGTCCAATCAATGGCTTGTACTCACGGACAAGCAATCCATCATTGATGAGAAGCCGGCGGCACTCGCCGTGATTGAAGAGCATCGAGAGAAGAGCGGTGAGACGGATCTCTATCGGATTCACCGGACTAGAACGTATGAGCCGATCCGATTTCGGGGAACGGAGAACATAGAACGGATCCAAGAGCAAACGCGCTGGGAACGGATGACCGCTCAGCCGAAGTACGCCCTTCCGTTTCGAATCGCCTATTCGAAGACTGAAGGGACGATGAACCAATACGATATTGATTTTTTCTTCGCACCCTGGGTCGTCCCGACTCCCGCTCCACTGCAAACGATCAACCCGCATCGGCCCAAGCAGATGGTGTATTACGCCCGCAACGGATTCAATCTTTGGAACACGCGCTATTTCATCCTGCCCAAACTGCTCGTTCTCGACGACGTGGATCGCGGATCATTCACACTCTTTGTGGATCGTCAGGGAAAACCGCTGCCCATCATCAAAGATTGGTCCGCCAAGGAAGAAGATTGCATCATCTTTGAAAACACCGAGGCATTCCCGCGAACTTGGTTGGTGCGCGAAACCGAAGTGCTTCCCGAGATCCATCATCTGAGGCGAAGAGATCGCTCCGAGCGAATGGAGAAGCTTCTTTATCGATCGCAAGACGGTGGGCTTCCTCTGTGGGTCGGGGAACCGTACGGGGATTATCCTCTCCGTCAGCGTGCGATGGTCGAAACGGAGCATACGGCTTCGATCGAACTACTCGCGAAAATTGGGTCAACACCTGAGGGATCGCAATCGTCACGCATCACCCACTATGAACCAGACGAAGTGATCATTGAAACGGAAGGATCCGGAGGACTGCTGGTTCTAGCGGATGCGTATTATCCTGGTTGGAGCGCGACGATCGACGGAATATCAACTGATATCCTGCGTACGAATCGAGCGATGAGAGGCGTGATCGTCCCAGAAGGAAATCACAGGATCGAATTCCGTTATCGGAGCCGACCATTCGAAGTCGGCTCGGTGATCAGCGCGCTAACGGTCTTGGGGATGACCCTGTGTTGGTTCTGGAATCATCGACGAAAACCCGTCTAATTCGTCCTGGCCGTGTTGGGCGATGGCGGGCCACCCAGCCCCGCTGATCCATTGGGTAGCGGAACCCCATTCGCCGATGGACTACTGATGGCATTCAACGCGACCGAGGGTGTAAGCGTGATCGTCTCCGGCTCGAACTCGCCGGCAATGTCCTCCACGGACACCGTATCGAGGTAGTCGAACATTCGGCTCTGTGCTTCACTTAGCGTCTGCTTCAGCTTGCACGTCCGTTCAATCGCGCAGACGTTACTGTTGCGAAGACAATCGAGAAGCGCGGGAGTTCCTTCGAAAGTGGTGATGACGTCGCAAACGGTGATGCTTCGGGGATCACGAGCGAGCACACTTCCGCCCCCTCGCCCTCTGCGCGCTTGGACGTATCCGTGCCGGCTCAACTCTTGAATGACCTTCACGATGTGATCGCGCGAGATGCCGTAGAATCGGGCAATCTCTTCGGCCGTGACAGTGCGGTTGCGGTGCCAACTAAGGTACATCAATGACCGCAGCGCATAGTCGGTGAAGAGGTTTAACTTCACGACAGCCCCTCAATCCTGGTGATCATCACGCTGATTTTGCGATCGAAATCGCAAAGCCGACAGCCACACATTCGTGCGTCCATCGCCTGAATTGCGGATGAAAACCCTCATTACGAGCGCACCGACGAGTCCAACGATTAAGGCATAGACCGCAACCGCTTTTCTCGTCCCGGATGTCGGAAACTCTGGATAATTATCGCATAGCGGCGGCTAGCGATCCTTCGCCGGGAGGTATCCGACGCTGGTCTCGAAGAAGCGCCGACGGCGCCGACCCATGGTCGATTCCGCGACTTCAACCGGAACAGGTTGAGCCAAACGCTGTTGAGCCTCGATATCTTGCAGATTGGCCAAACACCAACGACACTTCACTACTTCCAGATGAAACCGAATGTAGTCCGTTTCGTCAGGGACAAGGCCTCCTACGTGATAAGCTCCCAACCGCTCGCGTGACGGGCAAGTCAATCGATGACGACGCCAAATGGTCGCCAAGGAATGATCTCCCGAACCGACTTCCTCCACCAATTCCTGCAGGGCCGCTCGCCAGCTCTCCGATTGCCTTAAGCAATCTTCGATCCGGGCCATTTCCTCTGCAGGAAGTGCTTCATCGAGATATCCGATGAGCTGGATTCGATTCGGTTCGTCCGTCATCGAGTTTAAGCCTTCTTCACCAGCACGCTTTAGAGCTGTCGCAAATAATATACCAGTTGTAAGGTTAAGAGGTATTCGAGAACCCCTAATTGACATGAATCCCAAGGGGATAACCGCTTATCGCGTTCGGGAATCGACGAAGCGGTGGAGAAAAATGGGCGGGGACCGATCCGATTTGCGTTTATCCCGTGCATCGATTGCCCAAAGCCAGGGCTATGCCACAAAGATGAAAACCGGGTGAAGATGCAATTCATGTCGTTCTGAGGAGTGTCACACGATTTCTCGCGCGTCATAGGACGGCGATTCGCGAAAAGATGGCCTCAGGGTGTCGACGAATCGCGTGCATGCTTGGCCAATCGCTCCACCAACTGGAACTTGTAATTCGCCACCTGCTGCTCGGTGAGGCTGAGATATTTGGCGATCTCTTGGTTCGTCCAGCCGGTGACGAAGATGAGTTCCATGCATTTGATGCGTCGGAATTCTCCCTTTGCCTTCCACTCATTTAGCATCGATCCCAAAACTTCAACCAGCCGACCCTCTTCCCCTTCCACTCGTTCTCGACTCGCCAACAGACTTGACGGACCTCGCACCCGTGCCGAGGGTTCACGGGGCGTCGACTCAGATCCGATGTCCCCCAGCAAATTCAACGGATGACGTCCGTTCCGGCGGAGGTGGTCTCGGATCTTGTGGGCGGCAATGGTGAAAAGATAACTTTCAAGATCGCGGCTACTGTCGAAGTGAGGGAGACTGCGAAGAAAACCGAGAAGCGTTTCCTGCACGACGTCATCGACGGCATCGCGGTCCGAAAGTCGCATCCGCACGAACGCGGAGAGGCGACCTTCGTAACTGTCGATCAGATCTTGCCAGGCGTCGGGATCACCCTTGCGAATACGTGTGATCAGCCATTCGGCCGCCGAATCCGTCATGGTGTCCCCGTTCGAAGGCCCGCACGTTCATACATCAATCGACGTGCCACACTCGTGCTTCCATCCTGCTATCGATTCGCTGGCTCGTTTTGTCCGAACCAACGTTTCTTTAACGATACGGGCTCCTGTGCCACATGTCGACCGGTACCTAGTCTCAAAAGGACGGCGAATCCTCCCGCCATGAAGACCGCCCCCGCGAAAATCTTCACCAAGAGAAGCGATCGCCCGGCTGCCTTGTCCTTGACGAATTCATTCCAAATCTGCTCGACCTTCTTCTCGTCAGGGACTCGGACATCGGCATGTCCCACGAAGACAGAAAGGTCGCCTCGTTCGACTTTCTCGATCTCTAAGGATTCGATGAAATTCCTGCTCGTCCAACTAAAGCTTGGCCGCCAATCGGTGTAAATGAGCCCCTTTTGTTGAATCACTTGCGACAAATACTTCGACGCGAGGAGCATGGCCCCCTGCCGAGCCTCGGCCTCTGAGGGATAGGCTTCGGTCGTGAGCGAAGCGAGTTCGACGCCCGTGGAACTCTTGTGAAGTTTGGTGGCGGTGATTTCGTTGGTGGTCATCACCGGAGGTTTGGGTGGCGGCGCAGCGTCCGGAACTTTCGGAGCGGACGGAGGAGCAGGCGTTGGAACATCCGCCACGCGATGAATGTCGCTCGACCGGACGACCAACTCCGACGGATCGAAATCTTCATCTGCCTCGATGCGTTCGAGAATCTCGCGGCCCTGCGGGATAAACATCATTCGCATCCCACGGGGAGCTGAGGTCCCTAAAAAAACAAAGCCGAGAAACAGCAATACGATGAACGCCAGGGGGGCCAGTGCGAAAATCACGAACTTCAACGGCCCGATGTGTCGACGCGGGACCCGTTGTAAGCTCACAGGCTCACGGACGGCGCGTGCCTCCGGCGGAAGCGGAGGCGGAACTGGCCGAGACGAAGTATGCGAATCAGCCGCAGGAACGAAGAAGCGATACACCAAATAACCGCACGCTAGGAACATGATCCCATAAAGAAGTGTCGAAGGTTCTCCCCGAACACCTCCCAACCGGAATCCGAGAATCACGATCACGATAATGGCAAGCACTTGCCAAATCCGACCGTGATTACCTTGCAGCGTATCGCCCGCCCCACGTGCCACTCGACCAGCTTCATCGCGAAGCGCATCGCCAAGCGGCTTGTCATGATCGGAAGCGGATTTACTCGCGCGTCGCTGATAAAGATGGATCGCGAGCACGACTGCCGCGAGGAGGATCACCATCTCCAGGAAGCCCACGCTCATCATCTCACCATTCCCCTTCCCCTGTTGACCGAGTTATCGGCCAGCGAATTGACGACGTGTTCGTCGTCGTCGAGCAAGGAACGATTCATGTGGACTGACCCATTGCACGATGAGCCCTGAGATACCGAGAACCAGTGCGAAGTCACCCGCATCGACTTCATGAATCACGCTTCCGACCGCATAGGCAATCACCGCGGGCCAAATGATCCAGCCCATCGTCACCCGTGACTTTCGCTGCGGATCAACCGAAGAAAACCAGTCCGGAGTGGCGAAGGTCAACCCGCAAAGCGTCAAATAGCCGAGTAGGTGAGGTCCGAGTGCTTCCACGACCCGCTCACTAAACAGCGATTCCCAACTTAGCTCGGGCGAGAGACCAGGCTCGATTTGCAGCAGCCACGTGTTGAGGCCGAACCATAAAAGGCCGATCCCGAGTCCAAATATCAGTGCGTGCAGATGTCGGGCGGCCGGTTCGCTTCGCGCTCGCTGCCAATAATGCCCGAGCACGATGAGACCAGCCGAAGTCAGGCCGGTCATTACGAGTGCTGAGACAAAATCCACCATGCCAGGCCGATAACTTCGATCGATCGATTCCCAAGCGCGAAGCGCCACCGTGGGAATGATCGCCGACAACAGACCCGCCAGAAAGACTTGCCAAAACACTTGGCCCACAAACCGCCTCTTTGCCGCGAAGGTACCCGGAAGCGGAGGAATCGACAGTTCCATCGCGCCGCGGCGACCGAGTGCGATTGTCTCCTGCAGATGGTTCGCGGGTCCATTGATGACCGGTTCGACGGCAGACTTCTCCGGTGTCACAGGGTTGACAACGGGAGAAGAAGTCGACGCCTGACCGATAATCGGCAGCGGCCGCCCCGCCGTCACGGCCTCGATGGCATCCAGCAAATCCTTAGCCGATCCATACCGTTCTTCCGGCGCCTTCGCCAGAGCCCTTTCGAAGATCGGTTGATACTTAGCGTCTACCTTTGAAAGATTCGGTGCGGCCGTGAGATGCTTCATCAGCACCTCTCCGGGAGTTTCTCCGTCGAAGGGAATATCACCCGATAACATTTCGAACGCGATGATCGCCGTTGAATAGATGTCGACGCTTCGGCCATAGTTTCCCGTCGAAATCTCGGGAGCCATGTAATGTACGGTTCCGACGCTTTGCGTTTGACCGGAGCGTCTACTAACGGAAATGAACTTGCTCAGTCCGTAGTCGCCAATCTTGACGATGTCGTCGTCGCTGAAGATATTTCCCGGCTTGAGATCACGATGCACGATTCCATTTCGATGGAGATAATCGACACCGTTGGCGATGCCGGAAAGCCAGAACTGAATCTCTGGATACGGAAGAGGTCCATTCGTCTTGCCGAGGCGCTGTTGAAGGCTGGCGCCCGAGACGTACTCCATGACAATCCAGCTTTCGCCGCGATCGTTTTCCTTTACGTCATAGATCGTGATGAGATTTGGACTCTTGAGATTAATGCACTGGCTGACGCCGCGTAGTTCGACATCCAGGTGTCGCCGCACGAGTTTGAGCGCGACTTCCTTCCCACTATTGCTGATGGCGAAATAAACTTCGCCGAAGCCACCCCAACCAAGGCCGCGCTTGATCGTATATCCATCAAGAGGCTGATCGCCGGAGCGGTATTGGAAGTCCATTTTTCGTTCCTGCTGACTTCCCGGATGTCCGGACAAAATCCCCGGTTCCGCCTGAAGTCCTTGCATGGCCATGCTCCCATCCCCGATGTCGACGTGCTATCTCCCACTCGGGAGCATTCGCCGATCACTTAGCGAGGTTGGATAGGTTCCCACCGAAAACTTCCCCAATTCCCCCTGATTTGCGAATGCGGCTCAAGGGGAGCACATCCATCCGTCGCTTTCCCGTCAACTCTCAGGTCTTCGGGACCGCGCACCCAATATCTTCCCTTGTAACGATTAAAGTAAATCGCGGCCTCCCAGTCGGTTGGAATCACCGCTTCCGCGCGGGGACCGATGATGCAGGTCTCTCCGAGCAGAATGATACCATCCATCGACATCGGAAGCCGGTGCCGGCTGACAATCTCGAGTCGGCTCGTCATTCCCCAAGGACTCGGGCGATGGTAAACGAGTTCGACTCCACGCATCCGAATGTGATCTTTATCGCGAAGAAGGAAGGAGTCGCCCGGCTTACCGTTCACGGTCGTCGGTGCTTGTGGAACAAGGAGAATTCCGCTGGCACTGACCACCAAGTCGGCATGATGGCTACTTAAATCCCCGAGAATCGCAACGTCATTCTCTTTCGTCCCCGCCTGTCCAATCCGAATACGAGGCTTCGTGAATACCAGAAATGAACCGACGGAGTCGATCCACCAATGGAAAGAATCGGGCCAGGGGGCGTCATTCGTTGTCGTCAACGGTGTCACGTTCCTTGGAGATAAGTCGACCGTCATACGCCCCCCTCCCAAGCTTACTCCCCCGCGTGCCAGACGAGCGAATGCGTCTTGCAGGTCACCCAGGAATCGGCGGAGAGGGCTCGGCGAATGGCCCCCTTCTTTCATTATCGAATTCGGCAGATTTCGTTCCATGAGATTGGCATCATCCGCTCGCCGGGGAGAACCATTTACCTGAAAAAAGCCCTCGACATTCCTGATGCCGAGGGCTTTCCGATTTTAATCTCGACCGATTAGGTGGCATCCTTTGCCGAGGTCCGGCCGAAGTACTGATCGATCTGATCGGTCAGATCCGAAGGAGGAATTTCCTCAGCTGGGACCGGATCAACCATGTATCCCTCAGTTTCAATCAGCTTCTGATCAACAGAGAGCTGCTCCTTAATCTCATCCAAAGCCTTGCGAGCATGCTGGAAACGGCCGTCGTCGATGACGATTCGCTTGGCGACCTTTCGAGCCTCAAGAGCCTTCTGCTCGGCATCGAGAGCTTCGATCTCGGACTCGAGTTCCTTCTTGGTTTCGAGAAGACCTTGATACGTCTCGCGAGCAGCCACCAACTTGCTCTCTCGAGCATTCAAGAGGTTCGACCTTTGTTCGAGGCTGTCGGACACTCGCTTGAATGATTTAAAGCGGCGAGCCAGATCGCGCTCGAGGTCGGACTGCGTGAATGTCCGGCCCGCAACTGTATAACTGGCGAGCCCCTGCTTGAGCTGATCACGAATCGCGAGGATCGCGACTTGTTGCTCGTCACGGTCCTTTTCCGCACGGGCGATTTCATCCTTGAGCCGGGTAATGCGGACCTCCTCGACAGCAATATCGCGGGCGGCCTTATGAATATCAGGATGAAGCTCGCCCACGAGTTGGCGGGCACGTTCGAGCTTAAAGTGGACTGGAATCTGGCCCTTGAAGTACCCTACGGCTTGGACATAGCCCGTCCGAAGATAGCTGCCGGCACTCGTTCCGAAGAGGAGGAATGAACCTACCCCGAGAAGCACCAGCCCTCCCAGAAGCTTGCGAAACATCGTTGTATCTCCCTTTTGTTCGCGTTGACCTTCGCTCGGAACGACCTGCGACGTGAGTCCGTCTGTTCCGCTCGACCCCCACCGTTCCTGAATCATCACCAAGAGAACAGGCGGCTGGCCCGTCCCAACAACAAGGCATTCGATGCCCAGAAAAGGATCTTGGAAGGAAGTTCAGAAGTTTTTCCGATTCGTGAAGATTGGGATGATCGGGGAGAACAATGCAATGAGGGGCGAAAGACCGCGTGGTTAGTTCAGGCCCCGAGGAGCTTGAATATCTCTCCCCTGGGTGGGAAAGGAGTGGCGTTTTGTAGGGTGGGTCGAAACGACCCTGCATTTCTTTGGCAAATGAACGTGCTGAGTCGGGACGATTCAGCTTAGAAGACCGCATGCCTCGGATGTACGCTCGCCAAATGAAAAAGCTGGGTCTAACGACCCAGCCTACGAAATTCGAAAAGCTCTGCTTGAACGCTGCTCGCGCTCGAGCGACTACTCGGCGTTCAAACTGATCCGGAGCGCGTCGACTCGTTCCGAGAAGTTCGGACGGGTCGAGTGAAGGTGCTCCCCTTCGCTGATCAGCTTGAGATCGTCGTTCTGCTCGAGGCCGTACCGTTCGAGAACGTCTTTGAACGGCTCTAAGTTACGAGCATAAATGACGATCACCTTGTGATCATCGAACTGGACTTCGCTTGGGCCGCGCGGATCGATGACCGCCAAGCCGAGGCAGCCGTCGTCCAGCAGGATGTCCCGGAAGTCTTCGAGGTAGCTCTTCAGCACCGGCAGATCGATGTATTCCCGAAGGTAGTCCTTCGAAACATCCCCCGGACGCCGACGATCATGGTGCGACTCGATGACGACGTCAACAATGTCATCCATCGTGTCGAGCAGATCGATGAAAAGGTCAAAGAGAATCTCTTCGCTGGCGGCAGCGGCAATCATCGGAATTTCGGTGCCGCTGGTGGCATCGCGGTAAATCTCGACACGATATCCCTGGCATGGAACGACCTGCAAATCCATCGAAGGGCGAATAGCCGCCGTCAGGCGAAAATCGCCGTATTGATCGACCTCGAAATGGTCGTGGTATTCCCGAGCAGGTCGGACTGTGCCTTGCGGCCGCGAGGTGAATTTCACGCGACTAACCTTTCCGATGTCCAGGGACGCGTTTCAGGTGGACGCCTGAAACAACGAGAGCGTCTGCCCGAACTATAAGTCACGGAATGGCGAGACGATTTCCCTTATGTCAAACGGAGTGGGTCATTCGTCCTAGACCTCATTTCATGTCGAGAATCATGCCGCAGGCGCCCGGACGCAGCCCCTTATACCTCAGGCAATTGATGCGGATCTCGCTTCCCTCATCGCTTCACAAGGGGTGGTCCGTAAACTAAGAAGAATCGATACGTTCGAACGCTCTCAATTAGAGAGTCGATTGTCATTCGCAATCGTTTGAAGGGGTCCGCATGGGAAGCATGAACGGCTTGCTGGTGATAGTGGGGATCGTGTTCGTTGGGCAAGCCCCCGCAGCGACGGACAACCTGCTTGAAGACCGTTGGGAAATAGCCTTCGTCGGATCGGATCGGATCGGTTTCTTCCACACCGAAGTTCGCCAAGTCAACGCGTCTGGAAAACCAGTCATCCACAGCCGCCAGCACAGCCAACTCGCCATCCAGCGTTTCGGCCAGCAAATGAAGATGGAATCGATCAGCGATTATTTCGAGTTGGCAGATGGTCGGCTCTATGCGACCGATTCGCAAAGCCGGATCTCGAACGAAGTGACTCGGTCGAAGGGGCAGATTGCCGGTGCTGGCAAGTTCAAGGTCACGGTTGAGACCAAGGGCTCAAAAGTAGATCAATTGATCGATTGGCCCGCGACCGTCACCGGCCCCTACGCGCAAGAGAAGTCATTGCGCAATGACCCGCTCAAAGCGGGTGATTCGCGCGCTTTTCTGACATTCATGCCGGAGATGAACGTCGTCGCGGAACGCCGGTTAAAGGCGATTGACAAACAAACGATTCCTCTGCTCAAGCGAGAAGCTGATCTGCTCCGGGTCACGGAAACAAGCGACAAGGTCGCGATCGAAAGCTCCCTTTGGATTGACGAAAAAGGGAACGTCCAGAAGATGTCTCTTCCACTCGCCGGCCTCGAGATGACGACTTACCGAACAACGAAGGAAGACGCGCTCAAAGCGACCAAGCTCGGCGATACCGACATTGGCTATCAAACGCTCGTCAAGCCGGACAAGGCAATTCCGAACGCTCACACCGCCAGCAGTGTCACCTATCGATTGACGTTTGATGATTCGATTGGCGCCGAGTCGCTGCCTGAAGCGTCCTATCAACGCATCCTTTCCCGTGAGAAGAACACTCTCATTGTCAAAGAGCAAAGTAGTCAGCCGACGGCTCCGAATCCCTCGGCAAAGCCGGCTGGACCAGAGTTCCTCGACTCAAACACCTACATCCAGCCCGACAATCCGAAGATCAAGAAGGTGGCGGAAGAAGTCACTGCCGGCGCGAAAACTCCGTGGGAAAAAGCGGTCCGACTCGAAAAGTGGGTCGCGGACAACATGACCAACCAGGATTTCTCGATCGGCTTCGCCCCTTCCAACGAAATCATCGAAACCCGCCAGGGAGACTGCACCGAACATGCGGTTCTACTCGCCGCCCTTTGCCGAGCCGCCGGAATTCCTTCGCGCGTGGCCATGGGACTTGTCTATCTCGAGTCATCGCAGTCGTTCGGCTATCACATGTGGACCGAAGTGTACGTCGACGGAGACTGGTACGCGATCGACGGAACGATCGGCCAAGGAAAGATCGGCGGCGGTCATATCAAAATCGCCGACGGTTCCCTCAAGGGGGTCGACGCCAACAGCACTTTCCTTCCCATCTTCAAAGTCATTGGCAAGCTGAAGATCAACGTCGAAAAGGTGTCGAGTTAAAGAACAAGAGAAGCTTTCGTACGCATTGGCCCGAATAAATGTCGGATCGTCCTTCTCCTCATGATCAAATCATCGGTTGCCTCTTAGGAGGCGCGATTGGTGACTGCGTTGGTGCGAAGTACGAAGGATTATCCGACGTTGCTTCGCTGATTGACGACTCGTCTTCGTACATCACGGATGACACGCAACTGACACTTGCCACGTGTCGTTCGATCATCAAGAATTCCAGAATCGATCCCTCTTCGATAGCAGAAGAGATGGCCAATCTCTTTCGTCGCGGAGAGATCATTGGGATTGGAGCGAGCACTTATAAATCGCTCTACGAAATCTCGATGGGGGTTCATTGGGCTCTTGCCGGAAGAAAAGGTGATCGGGCCGCCGGAAACGGCGCTGCTATGCGGATCGCTCCCCTCGCATTTCTTCTCGACCCGGGTGACAGAACTCAACGTCCCCTTCTTCGCGATGTATGTCGAATCACTCATCACCACGACGAAGCCTACGCCGGGGCTTTAGCCATCGCCCTAGCGATCCGTTCTGTTTGGAAAACTCCGACGCATGAAACAGATCTTCTCGGTGTCATCGCGCGCGAGCTTCCAGATTGTCTCGTTCGCGAGCGACTTCTTGAACTCTCTCGACTCGACACCTCAACCACCATTCGAGATGTTTCCGAACAATTCGGATGTTCGGGATACGTAGTCGAATCCGTTCCATTCGCGATCTATTCGGCAAAACAATTGGGCAAGCTCCGCTTTTTTGACATCATCGAAGCGGTGATCGAAAGTGGTGGGGACACAGACACTAACGCTTCAATGGCTGGACAAATCATGGGTGCATCCATTGGCTCTTCATCTTTACCCCTTCAGCAACTCGATCGGATCATCGACGCCAAATCGATCTCTTCAGAAGTTCAGCAATTTGCCGATCTCGTCATCCAAATTACTGAATCATGACCGAGAGATTACTTCATCTAACTTCTTCATGAGGGAGATGACTTGCCGCACTCTTGCTGCCAAAATGCTTTCGGGTCGGCGTATTGGCGGCCTCGGCTGCGAAGGGTTGAGGGAGGAGATTTTCCATGAATCGTTGGATCGGTCTATCGATGCTGAGTTTCGTTTTTATTCCCACGTTGGCTTCTGCCCAAGATTGGGCGAAGGCGAAGCTTGAAGCATCTCCGCGTCATGGAGAATGGGTGACGCTGAAGCACGGCTCACGCGAGGTAGAGAGTTTCATCGTCTATCCCGAAGTCAAAGACAAAGCGACCGCAGTCGTCGTCATTCACGAGATCTTCGGACTGACCGACTGGGTTCGCCTTGTCGCCGATCAACTTGCTGAGGCGGGATACATCGCGATCGCGCCCGATCTCCTTTCCGGCACCGGTCCCGATGGAGGCGGAACGGCCTCGCTTGGAGGGAGTGATGCGGCTGTTAAGAAGATTTCGACGTTGCCTCCCGATCAGATCACGGCGGATTTGAATGCGGCCGTTGATTACGTTTCCAAGATACCAGCGGCCAACGGCAAAGTGGCCGTCGCGGGATTCTGTTGGGGAGGGAAAGAGTCCTTCCGCTTTGCGACAAATAACGAAGAGGTCAAAGCAGCGTTCGTCTTTTATGGGAACGGCCCAACCGACTCGGCCGCTA
>JAIEPU010000121.1 GCA_019748235.1 bacterium | reverse complement strand
TGCCCCCATTTTCTAAAAGGATGACACTTGCAGAGGCATCCTTTGCTGTTGGAGCCAACAGCAGCACCCGTGTATCACTATCCGTGCGGTCAGCCATTTTTAGACCTTAACAGCTTTTCAGACTCCCCTTTAAACTGGGGTGTTCCCGTAAGCACGCCCTGGAAATCCTTCAGCGGTTCGCCCACCCTGATGGCACCATCAAGTTTCAACTCCCTGATAGTCCTTTCGTGCTTACCGCTGCGCTTCTTCAACACGGAGATCGCTTGGCGGACTTGTCCATCAGCCTCGAAGTAGCGAAATAGGATTACATTATCCGCTAAATAGGTGGTGTCGATAGGTGAATGCATTGTCCCAATCATCCCGTGTTGGGCCAAAACCAAGAAGGTGATCACTCCTTTGTGCCCGAGATAGGTTAACAGTTCGTGTAATTGGGATGTGAGAAAGCGCTCCTCGGGCATGGCATGCAAGTAGCCGTTCAGGCTGTCAATGACAATGACCTTCGCCGGCTGATGGCCGTCGGCGCCGTCCACTGCGATACGGATGATGTGAGCAAATTCCCCTGGAGAGAGTTCCGCCGGGTCCACCTGTTGGATTGTTAGAATTCCAGATTCGGTATAGGGATGCAGGTCCATCCCAAGCCCCTTGACGCGACGTAATAGGACGTCAATTCGCTCGTCAAAGGTAAAGATTGCCGCTCGTTGTCCCTGTGCTGCAGCGGCTCTGGCAAAGCTAACGGCGACCGATGATTTGCCGCTCCCCGCCGGTCCGATGAGAAGGGTGCTGGTCCCCATCTCTAGTCCTCCGCCGAGCAGTTCATCCAATGCTTCGATTTCACCTTTTAGCGTCTTCGTCGCTCGAGTCTCGTTATGCTCGGCGGCGATGAGCCGTGGAAATACTTCTAGTCCTCCGGTGGCGATGTTGAAATCATGCAGGCCGCCGCGGTACCTTTGTCCGCGAAGTTTCGTCACCCACAGCCGCCGCCGCTCCGCCCCGTATTCCGGCGCAAGGTGTTCCAGAGTCAGTACGCCGTGAGCAATACTTTGGAGTTGCAGATCGTGTGCTTCAGAAGTCTTGTCATCCAACATCAAAACCGTGCAATCGCGGCCGGAGAAATATTGTTTGAGCGCTAAGATTTGTCTTCGATATCGAAGCGGGCTTTGCGCTAACAGCCTGAGTTCCGACAGTGAATCAATGACGACTCGCTTTGGTTTAATCCTTTCAACCGCATTGAGAATAGATCTCGTTGTTTCGCCTAGTTGAACTTCAGAAGGTTGGAACATGGTGTATTGGTTTTCTGGATCCAACTCATTTTCCTGTGGGACCAATTCAACGATGTCGAATCCGTCGAGCGACCATCCATGCGATGCCGCAACGGCAAGAAGCTCCTGTTTCGTTTCAGAGAGGGTGACATAGACGCCAGTTTCATTTGCACGGACTCCCTCCATCAAATACTGAATGGCAAGTGTCGTCTTTCCGGAGCCAGGATTTCCTTCGACGAGATAGACCCGGTTCGGGGTTAATCCGCCGCCAAGCACATCGTCGAGGCCAACGATCCCAGTGGGCGAGAGTTGCTTCATCGCTTTAGGGCCCGACATGTTTATTTGTCCCTTTTACAAATCGATGAATAAGGGCCAATTTCCGTACGTTTGTTCCGACGTCCCGCACTGTCGACGCGAAACTTCAAATCGTTGGGCGAGGGCCGGAAGTTCATCGACCTCGCCACACAGCAAAATTAGTGCCGTCTCAGGGATCATACTAGCGTGTCTGTCGGCGCATTGTTAATTCAACTCCTCTTATTCGCTGATGTCAGTTTTTTGGGGGGTAGCCCCTTTTTTCGCGAGATAGGTGGGTGATGACGAACGTTTGCAGTGCTCGATGAGACGCACGCCTTGCTTTCCCATGGCTATACGGTGAAGCTCTTGTCGGCGCCGAAAATCGATCGTTCTAAAATCGAGGGTAAACAAACCGAGGATTAGTAGCGTTTGGAATGCTTGCCATGTTCCCCCTCTGCGTTCAAAAGTTGAGAACTATACCTCAAGAGTTCCTTCCATCGAATCGTCGAGCGTTTGTCCGATCGCGGCGCCAATCAACATTTTTATCCCCGCGACCAGGTTCCCATGTTTCGTTCCCCAGTAATAGCCGCTTGTTGGTGTAACCTTGATGACGGTAATTCGAGGGTCATCGACTCCCTTCGTAAACCAAGTTCGGAGGATGGGCTCCCACAGTTCCTCAATTTTCTTTCGATCTTTCGAAACGGTGGCCGTGCCATCCATGAGAAGGAAGTCGGAGTTCTTTGACCCCTGAAAGTAAAGCCGCACCGCATTATGCCGGGTCAATTCCTCATTCTTGTGGCTATCATCCGCGCTAAGGAACCAGAGATTCCCCTCATCGTCCATCTGCCTTACGTTCATCGGACGAGCAACGCACGAGCCATCTTCGCAGGACGTGCAAAAGAAACAATTTTCCGCTCGTTCGACAATACGCTTGATCGTTTGAAGTGCCGCGTCTCCTACCAAATCGCGGCGATTTTCTTCCGGCTGTGATTCGTTAATCGAGTCCACGGATACCTCCTATTACAAGCGGGTTGTTTGCTTGCTGGTTGTCAACACGTTCAAAACATCGTTAGCTCCTAGACCGGCTGCCAACGCGGCATAAATCACGAAAAGAGATGAATTGGAGAGACACTTTTCGAATCCGGGAGTGAATCGTTTGGGGACGAAGAAATAGTCTGTAAAGAATGCTAAACCGGACACGCAGACCCCGCCGAGCATAGCCTCGATTAAGCTGAGACCATTTCTTCGACGTCGCCTCAATAATGTGTCGTGAACGGCTGCCCAACTCGTCACGGCCGCCGAATTGAGCAAAAGTCCCGTAATCGTGTAACGTAGGGATGCATCGTCTTGATCTGAAGCCTCATCTCCCCACAGGATATGGCTGACTGCGTTGATGGGCATCATCGCACTGCCCGTCTCTATTTTTCCACAAACAGCGGCAGCCAAAGTTGTCGCCGCCGTCGCGGAAAGACCTGAACGGATGCAGTGGGTTAGAACTGCGCCATCGTCACCCTGACGAATAAAGCCATCTCGCCGCATGAGACCACCATCCTAAGGTTAATGGTTGGACATTTCCTCGAAGCGACCCGGTCGCAATGGCCGCAAATGTTGCGCCACTGCGTGATGGTAGCGGGACACGATTGACAGTGGTCGATTGGTGACTCGATCGGCAAACCGAGGTCTATCGATAGGGGGGTATTTTTGAAATGTCGCCCATCAACTCCCTGCAGTAATGCTAACAGTCTTTGCGATGTATAACGCCCCGGCAATTCGTTGCACGCTTTTGGATGGTGGAACGATGGTTTGCCGTCCACGATTCCGGGAGAAGGACGATCAAGCAGATCACAAAACCGAGTGGTCACGGCGCTGTCAGACCGACTTCGGCGTGACCGCCCGGATCGAAGTAATTCATCGAGCTGTCGAGGCCGTCGGGCTAAGCACCCACGTTGAAATCTCTGATTCGTCGCTGTTGGGGTCACGATTCTCACTTACAATGAGGGCGACACATTTCTCTCTCGAACGCGTCAATCATTGAGCGGCATGTCGCACTTCTTGGAATCGGGACACATCAATGGCTCGGAAGAATTCCCTTGACCGACGTGACTTCGTGAAATCGGTGGCTTTAGGGACCGTCACGGCTGGCTCGCTTCTCCCATGGAAAAATGTCTTGGCAGATGACGCATCCGTTTCGACTCCATTTCCCGAGTCAGAGGAGGCAGAGTCCGACAAGATGTTTCCTCAAGGGGTTGGTTCAGGAGATCCGCGACCAGATGGCTTTCTGTTATGGACCCGAACGCCGTCGACTGCTCCTCTAGAAGTTCGCTTTCAAGTGGCGGAATCGATGTCGTTTGACGATATCGTCCGCCATGGAAAGGTGACTGCTTCTCCTGATTCAGACTTCACGATTCGAATCCGTCTCGAGGGACTGGAGCCGAACCGACGTTATTGGTACCGATTCCAGGCGAACGATGTCAGTTCCCCCATCGGGCGAACTCGGACCGCGCCCCTTCCTGATGATGACCATCCGACGAAGATCGCATTTGCGTCATGTCAGGACTACATCGGTCGATGGTTTCATGCTTGGCGGGTCCTGGCGGAGCGCGCGGAAGAGATTGATTTCGTTTTATTCTTGGGTGATTACATTTACGAGTATGAGCGCTATCCTCAGTTACAGGAACCGCAACCAGGTCGTTCGATCAAATTACCCGACGGACTTGTAATCGATGCTGATGAGGGGATTATAGCAGCTCATACGCTGGCCGATTATCGAGAGCTGTACCGCACTGCGCGATCGGACAAGAATCTCCGAGAAATCCACCGCCTCTGTCCCTTCGTGATCATTTGGGACGATCACGAGCATGCGAACGATGCCTGGCAAGATCATGCCGTCGATTTCAATGACAAGAAGGGAAGCGAGAAAGATCCCACACGACGACAAGCGGCCACCAGAGCTTGGTTCGAATATCTACCCATCGATGTTGACTATCACGCCGATCGAGGATTTCCGGACGACATCGTTACATGGCGGAAAATGCGATGGGGCAAACATCTCGATGTCTTCCTTACAGACGAACGGTACTATCGCGACGATCACTTAGTGCCGGAGGGACCGCTTAATCCGCGCGTCGGCAAACTCCTTCCTTTTTCTCCGCTCGGTTCACGCACCATGTGCGTGAAGTCGGTATTTGATGAACTCGAGGCAAAGTCACCTCGAACGATGCTAGGTCATCAGCAGCGGGACTGGCTGATCGAGTCCGCCAGAGGATCGGATGCGACTTGGAAAGTGTGGGCGAGCGCGCTGATGGTATCGCCGTTTATTCTCGACCTACGACAACAAAAACACGCGCCACCCGCATTTCGCAACGTGTTCTACTTCAAAACCGATCAGTGGGATGGTTTTCCTTCTGAAAGAAATCAGATTCTTCGAGAGTTGTCAGAGGTCAGCAATCTTGTGGTGTTGTCGGGAGACTTGCATGGCTTTTATGCGGCAGAGATTAGGAGTGAATGGGGTGATTTAAACTCATCCGTCATCGGAGCGGAGTTCACGGTTGCCGGGATCAGTTCTATTTCTCTTCAAGAGCAGGTTGATGCGATTACGGCGTCGCAACCACTCCTTGCAAAGTCAGGATTCGCCGAACTTTCGGCGCAACTGGACGATAATCTTCGCGAAAGCTCCCCCCATTTTGTTCATGCGAACAGCCAAGGATATGGATTGGGAATCGCTAGTTTTGGAGCTGACCAATTGGAAATCGAGTTCCTTGTCATCGGGGGAGTCCGCGAGCCGGAATGGGACGGAAAGCTTGAATCGATACGCTTTGGAATGACATCAGGGAGACCAACGATTCAAGTTCTGACGTAGAGACTGATGGATGATTTTGTTTCAATAAAAACGTTCCAACCATCGAGCCATGCCATCTCTTGCAGCGGCAGTGCCGGTCATATTTCGCTCGGTATCGCTAACTTCGAAAGCTGTGATGCGAGTGAGGCACTGAGTTCTCGTATTACTTGCATCCGCGAAGGGCTTGCCCAAGCACGCATATCCGTTTCGACCCAAACTGATTGGACTGGAGATAATCTCATCGAAGCGATGAAAGCTCCGACAAGGTCATCGTAATGATTAACTTGCAGGTGAGAGGCATCGACATTCGAGCAGCCATTCGGTCCTATGAGTAAGGATTGAGATGGAAATTGTACTCGCTTGGCAAAGGCAAATAGATCCTCCAAAGAATTCATTTCCCCTCGCTCGTAGTTGGTCATCGTACTTGATCGCGACAGGTGTAGGTGGAACCCATGTGGCCGATCGATGAAGTAAAGGACTTCCACGTGTCGTCGGGGAAATGACATCGTCGAATCTTGAAGAATCGCTCCCGCTGTGGAGATGATGTACTCTGCCTTAGTTCCCAGCCTCTCGATGACGACCTCGCATTGCTGACGAGCGAGTGAGACCAAGTTCTCTTCTCGATAAATGTCATGTATCGATGAATTGTCTTCGCCCCAATTCGAAACATATTCGAGGGTCGACATGCGAAGTCTTTCCCAAAGTGGAGGACCTATGGCGATTGACTTCGCTTCATTGCTATTGAGGATAACAACTTTTCCGGCATACGGTGAGTTTGGAGCTAGTTCACCCGCTGCCATGTTCCATCCCTTTCGAGAAGGTGAGCATTCCGATCGGTTGGATCGATCACGACCATCGAAACCCAACCGTTGAATAACAGCTTCTGAAGCACAGGCTGCGCATCAATGATGGATTGAACTCGATGTCGCGGTGAATAGACGACCGTCAACAGTCGTAGCGGTTCGTGATGCCGGTCATCATCCGAAGAGTAGACGGATTGCAAAGGTAGGCCGTGCATGAGGTCACTTGCGTTCCCCTGCATCACTCCCATTTTGCCGACAATGTTTTTTGTCACCTTGCTTCCCGCGCCATAAGCGACGTTGTCGAGTGTTGAGAAAAGATATTGGCTGTTGATCCACTGAGCCACCACCATTGGCGCTGTCAAGATCGTTGTAAGGTATCGACCCTCGTCATCGCTCGACCAGTCATAGGAGTGAAGAAAACAGCGTCCTTCAAGATCGATCTGATCAGTGAGATCTCGAGGTCCGACGATGAAGGCCGCGTTCCGTGCGAGACCCCACTCGGGCCGAGGCTGCGCCCAATCGATGCTCCGTTCCTTTGTGGCGGCAACAGGATCTCGATGGAGAGGCAGGTCGAATGTCTTGCATCGATGAGATGCATTCACAGATCGAGCGTATGCGAGATCCCGGCGCAGATTATTGATGGCTGACTGATGATCGGGAGACGCACAAGCTCCGAAGATCGATACCTCGTCTGTTGTGGTATTATGCTCTGCCGCAAGGAAGAGAGTATCTTCGGGGATGGTGAGGCCACGCTCTGCCAAAATGAGTCGGATCCGCGGACTATTGAGAATGGCGGCGAGGGCTCGGGCATTACTTCCTCCATGATTTCCGCCGCATGCTCCACAGTCGAGTGCGGAGGCGAACGCGTTATTGTTCGTAGTACTTCCGTGGCCGCACAGAACAACTAGTGGGGCAAGATCATTCGTCAAACCCATCATGCGAAGCGCGGATTCGCCGTAATCGGCCTGCTTTTCCCAGGAGATGGAAGCCAAGTCAGGAATCGCGTCGATCTCGGGAATTAGATTCTGTCGAATCGGTTCGATTGCCTGCTTGAGGAGTGAAGGTGCATATGTTTTCGCGAACATTCGAAGTCCAAGCCAAGGCCCCACCATTTCGACAAGGGCGAACGGCGTCGCAAAGTTGTACTTCAACCACTGGTAAAGAGATGTTTTCAGTTTGTTCACACGTAGGCCAAGTCGATTTCGTCGAACCATGGGTGAGTCGACGTCGAATGGGATTTCCGAGACTTCGTGAGCGGGCTTCAGCAATACTGGGCATGAGTCATGGGAGTGTTCGTGCCCAAGACATGAGACGCGGATCGGGAGTCCGAAGAAACCGGCGAAACCTAGCGTTTTGTAGTTACCCTGTGCTTCAATTGACTTTCGAAAGGGCTCCGAGCGAACGTCGATGCAAAAGACGAGCTGCGCATCTGGCCGCTGCTGTTCGCAGTCTTTGATTCGTTCAACTTGGAGAAGGATATGACGAAGCAGTTCTTCTCGAAATTGCTTCTCCGCGATCGGCAACTCCCGAAGGTAGGAGGGGACTTTGACAGGGACATCGATCGACTCTGCAGCATCGGGCCAGAGGAGTCGGGTCAGCACTAGTCGCACCGCTACGTAATCGATGAGTGAAGAGGGACAAATTCGAGACTCGGACGGATTCTGCCAGTGCTCACGCCACTTCACATATCCGGACCATCCCGGCAAAGCGGCGAATGACTGACGAATAAAATCCTCCCAGTCCGCATTCGGGACTTTCAGCTCCTCCAGACATTGCAAGATTGCTTCCTCGGCGGAAGAGGGGAGGGCCTCGAGGAACACTTTCGAGCCACTTTCTTGAAGGAGTCGACTGTCATAGCTGGCTAATTGAACGAAAGCGTGATAGAGACCTTGCTCTCGATGCGGCATCGGGATGGTGGCTTGCCCCTGATCGAAGAAGACGGAGCACCATTTGATCATTTCCCGATTGACCGATTCTCGCCCAGAATTTCCATCCTCGTTAGCTGTCCGATAGTGGTGAGATCGAATGACAGCTGTTTCAAAGGGTAGATTTTCGAGTCCCTGTAGCGGATTGACCGCAATAAATGTCTTCAGAGGCCACACAGGGGCAATGACGTCTGATGCGTTCGAAACAAGCTGATTGATGTCGGGCATTTCAAAGGATTCCAAGTACCGGTTTGAAGGCAAAAGTTGCTCTACAACGCTCATCAGATCTCCTTTCAGAATCGGTAAGAGGTTCGATTGGCCGTCACCGTTGCAGGATGAGGCTGGCTGCCGTTCAGTGAGCTGACATACAGCGTCTTCCATGCCTCAGTCGATCGCAGGCGCGCTGCCGATTTCGCGTTAAACAGCATCCACAGCAGACAGATGAAGATGACCCCGAGCCCGTAAATGCCGTCGATCGGCTGGGGCTTCATGACGTGTAGCGGAGCGAGAATGGTATCGATGAGACGGACGCTGAACCCGTAAAGACTGCCAGCAAGCGCCGCAAGTAGGGGGGTGCTCGCCAACTGCCATGCGAGCGGTTGCAATCGGCTTACGCCGACGCTTAATTGCGCCCCGGCGATGAATGCGAGAACGATCATCAGACAACTGGTGTCTTCAAAGTTCACGCCCAAACCGCTAACCGAGGCGAATGCACCCGCTCCCACAAAACCAGCGAATCCCGCAAGCATGAGAGCTTTGGTGCTCGATCCGTGATGATGGGCGTTTGATCGGTGCTCATGGACCACCGAACCGACATTCAGAAACAGGTAGGCTTTGAACAGTCCGTGCCAGCAAAGGTGCGAGACCGCAGGGGCGAAAAGTCCCATGCCGCACTGCATGATCATGAATCCCATTTGACCCATGGTTGAACATGCCAGCATCCGCTTGATGTCCGGTTGAATGAGCTTCCAAGAGGTCCCGACCACCGCGGTGATCAAGCCGACAATGAAGATTCCATGCAGGAGGAAGGGCTGATGGAGGTAAAGCGGTGCGAAACGGGTGAGAAGGAACCCTCCCCCATTGACAAGTCCCGCATGCATCAGCGCGGAAACGGGGGTCGGAGAGTTGAGGGAGGACATCAGCCATCGATGGAACGGCCATGCCGCGGACTGAGTCATCGCAGCGAGTGCGATTAACAGTAAGCCCACGGTCGTCTGGGGTGACGTTGTTTCAGAAGGGGCCGAGTTGATCTGTTGTATCGAGGGGCTCGCCGCTCCTTGGGCGACGAACCAGAACCCTAAAGCGAGGAAGAACAGTCCCAACCCGAACGTTTTGAGAGCGAGCGTTCCCGCGGAACGGGCGGCCGGCCACTGAGGCTTGTGAATCATCAATCGGACCAGGATAAAGTTGCTGGCCCCCCATGCCGCCAGGAACAGAAGGAGGTGGTTCGCGAAAGCCATAATGAGTATTGTCACCCCCAGAATGGTGACATCACGCAGATGGCGACCCCGAAAGCGATCCCCGGCGAGATAACGCCGTGAAAAGGCGAGGATATTGGCAACGACGAACACAATGAGTGTCGCCATTATCCACGACAATTGATCGGTGTGGAACCACGGTACACCTATGAACGAGAACAGCATGCTTTCACCTCCCTTCTGAAATTCGTTCATCGCACTTTAGAAGCTGAGCTAATATTTGTAAAATTGATTGTGTTCATTAGTTCGATGAGGTTTTCTTATCGGAGGTCTCATGCCCTTTTTTGTCGATACTCTGCAACTCAAGAGTTTTGTGGCCATTGCGGAGACCGGGACGTTCGGACAGGCGGCAGCAACCGTGAGTCGGACTCAATCCGCGCTGAGCCTTCAGATCAAGAAGCTCGAGGATCAACTTGGCTGTGAGCTATTTGATCGGACGGGAAGGCGGGTTCTTTTGACACCGCAGGGAGAGATATTCCTGGGGTATGCTCGCCGAATGATCCAGCTTCAGTGGGAGGCATTCAGTCGGCTAAGGGAACCAGACATGGAAGGGGAGATCCGTTTTGGCACCCCCGAGGATTTCGCAACTCATTATTTGCCAACCGTGCTCGCGAGTTTTCGTCAGCATCATCCACGCGTGAAGTTGAATGTCACCTGCGACCTGACGTTGAATCTTCTCGATGGCTTTCACCGAGGCGAATATGAGGTGATCCTGGCAAAGAGAGATCCTCAGCGAGTGAAAGGAGGAACGAAGGTGTGGCGAGAGCCTTTAATCTGGGCCGCGGCTGACGATTACATACCGGAAGAGCGTTTATCGTTGGTGCTCTCTCCTCAACCCTGTATCTACCGTGACCGCGCTCTGGCGGCGCTCGATCGAGCGAAGCGCAGTTGGCATATCAGCTACACCAGCCCCAGCTTAGCGGGAACAATCGCGGCAGTGAAAGCGGGGATCGGCATCACCGTCCTTCCGGCACACATGATCCCCGAGGGGATTCATCCCATTCGGAAAGAAACAAAGTTGCCCCACCTCGCCGATGCCGAGCTCGCTCTGATGAAACGAGAAGAGCTTTCGAAAGTGTCTGAACTGTTCGCCGAGCACATCGTCGAAAGCCTGGAGGTTCTGCATGCATGAATGACGTGCGCCTCACCGATGTCTCACTGGTCGGTTCAACTTAAGCGAGTGAGACGATTGAATCTATCTTTTAGCGGCTTGTGATCGTCACGAAGAATGCCGCGCAGAGCGGCTTGCTATCTTGTCCTGAAAAAAATGCTTCAACCTCTGTGACACCTGCGGCAAGCGGTATCCGAAAAGTAGCTTCATGGGCAGTGCCGGTGATACTGGCGTCGAAATGTTTCTCGCCGATCCGTAGATGCGCGTGTTCAATGGGAAGAGGTTTGCCGGCCGAATAACCGATGTGATCAGGAGTCTGCATGTCGCGAGGCTGCCATGCAGGTGCTCCTTCTTTCAACAGTAACTTCGATTCCTCGGGCCATCGGCGGAGCGAAATCTCGTATTCACCCTCTTTCAACACTTCGACGTCCCACATGCCGTGACGCTTGATTCCCTCTCGAAGCTTCGGGACGCTCGTCATCGCACCTTCACGCCATTCCGCGCTGCTGAGCACCACGGAATTCTGCGAAGGATGTCCAACGCCGATGTGCGTTCGTTGGCGCGTCTTCGGTTCAATCGATGACCACCAGGTGTCATAGAACGCGCGCAATTCAGCAGCCTTCTCCGGGTGAGTGTGGATGATATTCCGCGTCTGCTTGGGATCGTCCGACAAGTTGTATAGCTCGGGCATTCCCTTGCTGGTCCCTTTGATGTCAGAGAGCAAACGCCAGGGGCCCTGCATCACACAGGTCATGTGAAACGGTTGAGGGGGGCCGTATTGCACAATTAACGTCCGATCAGGAAGTGTTTCCTCACCTCGAAGACATCTTGCAACGCTGACCCCGTCGAAGGGAAGCTTTGGAGCAGAGGAGATTCCACAGAGATCAAGTAGCGTTGGCAGGATATCCTGAACTTGCGTGAGTCCATTTAGATCACGACTGTTGGTGGAGCCTCCGATGCCACCGTTCGGCCAGCGGATAAAACAAGGGACGCGATGTCCCCCTTCGGTCAATCGCGATTTCCCTCCCCGCATTCCCGCGTTGAAATGATCGACAAGGGCATATCCTCCGTTGTCACTTAAGAAGATGACGATAGTGTTCTCTGTCAACTTGGAATCATCAAGCATTTTCTCGAGTCGACCGATGTTCTCATCGGCATTGGCCAACATGGCTAGATAACCGATTTGTCCAGCACTCAATTTCGGAAACTGGGCTGCGATTCGAGTTCGGAGCGCTGCGGGGGCCCATTGCGGACCATGTACTGCGTTGAGCGGGAGGTAGCAGAGAAATGGCCGGCTGCCTTTTTGCTGCTCTTGGATCCACTTCATCGCATCGTCGAAAAAAATGTCGGTGGAGTAACCGTTCATCCGTCGATTGCTGCCATTCTTCTTCAGCACCGGATCGAAGTAGTCGTTGCACCAGTAATCCGCGATGGAACCGATCTCCTGGAGAGGAAAAGTGAGGGACTCCTGGAAGCCACGGTCCTGCGGTCGATGAGGATAGTTCTCTCCAAGATGCCACTTGCCGAAGATCCCGGTGGCGTAGCCGGCATCGGCGAAGTATTGAGGAAGCATCGGAATCTCGGCATGAACCATCATGCGAGAGCTGGCGACGATCGTACTTCCATTTCGCATGGCATTGAGGCCTGTAAGAAGTTGACCTCGTGTCGGGGAGCACATCGGGGCGACGTGAAAATTGGTGAATCGAACAGATGAGACATGAAGTCGATCCAGATGAGGTGTCTTAACAAAAGGGCTGCCGAGGCACGAAAGATCGCCATAACCCATGTCGTCGATCATGACGATGATGACGTTCGGCTTTTCCCCTTCGGTCGCATGAAGGGACTGCGACAGGACGGATGTGATCACAAATACAAGCCCGACCCATAAAGGAAATTGATACCCCTGGCTGCAGTGAGCATGGGTAAGAGTATTTGACAAATATCCTGCAAGACGCTTAGTGGTAGGGCGATGCATTCTATTACTCATCAATCCTTCGGGAGCGATTCTTTGAAGTCGACTAATTTCTGAAGGTCAGTTTCTTTCGTAATCGGATCGAAGTCTATTTGACTCTCCGCGTAAACGAGTTGCTTCCTCTCTTCATCGAGTTTGTTCCGTAGGCCTTTCTCGGGAGATACGACATAGATGGCGACCTTGTGGATCGTATCCTTGATCTCGATCTCTCTGCTTTTGACTTCAAACGAGACATTGTGGGTGCCGTCGGCATCGATTCGAAATACTTCCTGCGGAGTCGTGCACCAAGGAGCGAGCTTATAACGGAGAGATACCGCGCGAGGGGGGCCGAACTCGAAGAGTCGTGTGTTCTTATTCGGCGTGTAGTCAAGGTCTAACGCAAACAGTAGCATCCCATCGGGCGAAGCAATGGAAGCTAAATCCCAATCAGGTTTTCCATCTCGAACCGACCTTGAGTATTGGTAAGCGTCGCCTTGCAAGTAGAAATCGTCGAGCAGACGGATCTCCCGACCCACTCGGGCAATTTCACCCATCGTATCCGGATACTTCAGTAGTGACTTCAGGCTGAGGTTAAACCAATAGAGGGAGGTGATTCGGCTTGATAGAGCGTGATAAGCCTGAAGCCGGAGTTCGTCAGGCGTGGGGGTCGTACGTTTGCGTCCCCAAACAGGATCCCAACCATCGGCCGGACCTTGCGACCAATAGGCCGTCGGTTTCGGTCGATTCAGGTCACGAAGAGAACGGGACATATCACCGATCGTCTCGAGAGGAGCTCCCCAGCCGACTTTCTTGCCATCCCAACGATCGTACTTCCACCATGCATCGGGCGAGGGGGCACACACACGGTATGCGTCGTAGTGGGGAAAGTCCGAAAGTCCCGCATAGTACCGCCAGATCTTTTCCTCACTGTGGGTCACCGTGGTCGGTAGCTTACTGGCTTGGTAAGGAGCTAACTTCTGCCAAACTTCCATCGGTGCAACGGGACGCCCTCCGCCATATTGCGGCTCCCCCAAAAACTCGACGGCGTGGACGCGGGGCAGAACATCATCCGTCTCATATTTCTCGACAGGAGTGAGGGCGTTGAAATATTTAAGGGGATATCGGTCGTACAGTCCTCCGGGCATGGTCTGGTCAGTGTATCCCGGAATCTGATCAGCTAAGTGCGCTGTATTGACATAGAGACGTTTCAGCGTCTTGAGGAATGGTTCAAAGGTCATGACCGTGGGTGCATTTCGTCCCCCCTGAACCCATCCGCCGCTAATGTCAAAAACTTCGCGCTTCACGCGGAGATGAGCCCAAAGGCTCTGGGACTTTCCGCTGTCATCTTTCAATTGTACTTCCACCACCGCGTAGCTGAGCGGAAGTCGACCGGTTCGCATTCGCATGATTGCTCGCTCGTGTGAACCAAGTACACGGTTGGCGGGCCAAGATTCGAAATCATCGTGTGTGGGTTGGGGATGCATTACTCTCCACGAGGAGTTGTTTTCAGGCAACCAAAGTCGATAACCCGCAATCTTACGCGACGTTTCATCGTCGTTCACCAGGTGAACAACCAGGCTATCCGGGTAAACGCTTTGATCAGTGCTCAAAAAGGTGACGGACGAAATCCAAACCGAGGGCTTTTCGATTCGAATTGGAATGGGTTTTAGTTCGGGTGATTGGCTTTCAGAAACGGACAGCACTGCCTCTCGGCCCACACCCCAGGGCGAACTCTTTCCGTTGAAAGTCCAAACAACCATGGCACCGGCGGGGACCTCCAGCTTCATGTCTCGCCATGCGGAGGGAAAGTCATGCCATGCCCAATCACCCTGGCTAAGCAATTCGTCGGGTGACTTCCCATCGATCCGAAGGGGTGAGCTGGCATCGAAGGTGAGTGGCGCCGTCCCCCGATTCTTCAGGAACAGCTGCACGAGCGCGCCGAGTTCCGGATCGCGCGGAGATGCATAGCGCATTGCATCGGCAATCGTATGAGGGGTGACCGAGACCCCTTCGAGTGAGAAGTTCGGCCCCTCGAACGAGAGGAGAGGAGAGGCCGATCCTAGTAACAACGCGAACGACAGAAGGACGTGACGTTTTTTCGCGATAAAACGTCGGACATTTTCCACACACATGAAGACGTCTCTCACGTTGATTTCCAAGTGATCGTGCTGACTGATCGTTGTGGTAACGATAGTTCGACTGATTGGCCACGCCAGAAGATTGTCAACGAGCGCTGCTTTCCACTGGAGTTGACGATCATCGTCGCGATTTCTCCGTCAGGATTCAAAAAGGCAACCGCACCCAGTAAGTTGTCCCCTCCTTCCACTTCAATCCGGTGAGAACCTCGTTGAATGAAGCGGAAGAAATGCCCGTATTGGAAGTAATCGTAGTGGTAATTCGGCTTTTTGGTCTTCGAGTCGATGGTGACGCACGTACGGCTCGCGCGGAAGGGGCCGTTATTCGGCTTTCCATCACTATCGAGGATCGTCACCCACCCATTATAACTCGATGCCCCATGGCGAAGATATTCAATGAGAAGTCTCCCCCCATACGGTCCGAAAACTGATCCTTCCGTGAAGTGCATGGGGAACGCCGGAAACTCTCGGTGGAAGGTCATCATTCCCTTCGGTTTCCCGGCGTAGCCGTGAAACGCGACACCTCTTACAAATTTCGCTGCTTCTGGATCGCTTACTACCGTCCGGGGATAGGCGATCCCTGGATCGTCCCCATCTGGGGTCGGCACTTCATTAAAGTTATGGTCGTACGTCCAAATCTCTGTTTTGAGTCCTACATTTTTGAAGGCTGGACCGAGATGAGACTTGATGAAATCTCGCTCTTGCTCCGCGGTCCAATGACACGACGGATAGTGCCAACTCACCGATCCTTTGTTGCGATCAACTCCCGGCTCATTTTGAATCGTTACCGCATGAATGGGAATTCCTTCCTCGCGATAGGCTTCAATGAACTTAACGAAATACTGAGCATAGGAGCCATAGTGATCGACCTTTAACTCTCCTCCGATCAAGTTGCCTGTGCTCTTCATCCAACCAGGAGGGCTCCACGGAGATGCAAAGAACATTAAGTTTGGATTAACTTGGAGCGCGGAACGGAGCATCGGGAGGATGTACCGCCTGTCCTTCTCGATCGAGAACTGATGGAGCGCGTCATCCAGCCCATCTTTTGGTAGGTCGTCATAGCTGTACCAGGACTCGGGGGTAAAGTCCGGCGTGCCGATACAAATACGTGACAGGTTGATGCCGATGCCATCTGTCTTGTCGAATAAGCGAGTCAACACCTTGCGACGATCTTCGTCGGAGAGTTGCGAGAGGTTAAAACACGTCGCGTGGTCAAGCGACGATCCTAGTCCAAGTATCTGCTGTCCAAGCTTGGACTCATCAATGGTCAATCGATCGGCGGAAGGTGTGGCCTCGCTTGTTGCGTTGCCAAATATGAGGTTTGGCTGCTCTTTGAGTTGATTTTTTAGGTCGGATGTCGTGAGCCACCACCGTCCGGGGCCAGCGGCGACGGAGACTTGAGCGAAGAGAAGCAAAAGAGCTATGCTGAGGTGAGGAATCATGATTTTGTTACTCAACTCTGACCGTCGGTCTCGCCAACTTTATGCATCCAACCCATTTTATGGATACGAAGTCCCATGAACCGTTGCCCGCTTGGTGACTCTCTTTTCCGATCTCCAAAACCCATAAAATGTTTCGAGGTCTGACCTCATCGATCTCCAAAAATGGGCGTCTAATGACCATAATGTTCTACCATTATGACGAAGTATGTGTTATGATATTTTTGTCGCGACTTATTTGTCGTATATTCTAGGTGTGCATGAGAGCAGGAACTTGACCCTTCGATCATGATTGGGGCTACTTTGGTCTCATCAGTGCTCAATTTAGTGGAGCGTATCTCGACCGCATTGGGGACGCCCTTCGACCAACTCAGGGCGACGGAAGTCATTCAGTCGAACCTAGGGAATCGCGATGCTTCGATTGAGACCCTTGTTCCCGCGATACAGCAACTAGGTATCGATGCGCGCTTTGATCATCGTCCCCTTCGAGATGTTCTCTCTTTCGTTCGACCCTCGGCACCCATCGTAGTGATGACCCAGAAATGCCCCGGCGGAGTTCTTGTCCTCAACGTCGACAGCAGCCAAGTCAGTGTGTTGGAGGATACTTCCGGACCAAGCCAATGGATCAGCAACAAGGAAATGCTGCAGCGATTAGGGCTCAAAAGCATGAGCGAACCGGTCGATGTGGTTCTCATTCAAGCGGCGTTGCCATACCAGCATCTTCGGAATGAGGAACATCCACATGGCATGACGCCCGTCAATAGGCTCTTCGCGCTTTTGAGAACCGAGCGCAGCGACGTCATTTCAGTCATCATCTATGTCATCGCGATTGGAGTACTCTCTCTTGCTACTCCTCTTGCGGTGGAATCACTGGTGACGAGTATTGCCTTTGGCGGGTTGCTGCAACCACTTCTCATCGTTTCTCTGCTATTATTTGGCTCACTCGCATTCGCGGCCCTGTTAAGGATCATGCAAACCATTCTGGTGGAATATCTTCAACGGCGCATCTTCGTTCGCCTCGTCGCGGATCTCTCCTATCGGCTACCAAGGGCTCCTGTTGCCGCTTTCGATACGCAATACGGACCGGAACTCCTCAATCGATTCTTTGACATCGTGACTGTGCAGAAAGTCTGCTCCGTTTTTCTGCTTGAGGGGATCTCACTGTTCCTATCGACTTTGATCGGAGCGGTCTTGCTCGCTGTCTATCATCCGTATCTACTCCTCTATGACATCGTTCTTATTGCAGCGATGGTAGGGATTGTCTTCTTACTCGGGAGGGGCGCAATCCGAACGAGCATTAACGAATCACTGACGAAGTACTCCACGGCAGATTTGCTGCAAGAGATGGTGCGCTCGAACCTTGCTTTTAAACTCGGAGCCGGGCCAGAGTTGGCGGTTAATCGTGGGGACCAGGCGGCACGAGCCTATCTATCGGCGCGTGAGCGACACTTCGCGATCGTGATTCGACAGGTGATCTTCGCCTTGGGCCTTCAGGCGATTGCAAGCACCGTGCTACTCGGCCTGGGTGGCTATCTGGTTATTTCGGGTCAGCTAACGCTCGGTCAATTGGTGGCGGCTGAGCTTATCGTGACGGTAGTCATCGGTTCATTCACAAAGATTGGCAAGCATCTGGAAAGCTTTTATGACCTCATTGCCGCGATGGATAAGATCGGGCACCTGATCGATCTTCCAGAAGAAGAAAGTGGTCATGAGGAAATCTCCTCGACTGCTCAAGGCCTTGCGATTTCTTTTCGTAGCGTTCGATTCTCGTACGACTCGCGCGAAGCCCCACTCTTCGAGAATATTCAGATTCAAATTGCTTCGGGGGAGAAGGTTGCGATCGTCGGTCCCAGTGGCCGAGGCAAAAGCACTCTTGTCGATCTAATGGCTGGAATTCGCTTTCCGACGAGTGGAAGCGTTTTGATCGACGATATTGATTCGCGAGTGGTTCACGCGAATTCACTCCGTTCAACAGTGGCGATCGTTCGGGATCTTGACTTTGTCAGCGGTTCCATCATCGACAACATTCGTATGGGACGTGCTGATGTGACATCGAAACAGGTCTCTGAAGTGCTGCATCATTTGGACTTGATTGAAGACATTGCCCACCTACCCGAGGGTCTCAACACAACCCTATTGCCGTCCGGAGCTCCATTATCCCGAGGGCAGGCGTACCGCGTACTGATTGCTCGCGCCCTTCTTGCCATGCCGAAACTGATCCTAATTGATGGAGTTCTCGATTCACTTCCTGACGAACTGAGAGCCAAAGTGGTTGAGCGGTTGTTCGATCGAAAATCTGGTTCGACCGCAATCGTCGTGAGCCAATGTCGAGAGGTGATCGATCGAGCGGAGAGGGTCATCACGATCGAACGCCAGGATCATCGGTCCATCTTGATGAGCGAAGCGAATCGGGGGAATCTTCACTCATGAATAACGCGACCTTCACTTCTGTCGACGAATCCAATCCGTCTGTTTCCGCACTCCGTTTGGCATCCGCACCTCACTGGATTCGTCGAACATCGAAATGGATTCTGATCTTCTTTTGCATCGTCCCATTTCTTCTCGCGTTCGTGCCTTGGATGCAAACATCCGTGGGACGGGGAAGGGTAGTCGCTGATTCTCCCTTGGAGCGACAGCAAGATTTGCGGGCACCACTGGACGGGATTGTTGTCGATTTTTTTGGTCACCAAGAAGGATCGATCGTTCGAAAAGGGGATCCCGTATTCAAGATGGCCGATAACGATCCTCTGTTGGCGCAGCGGATTGAAAGTCAAGTCAACGAATTGAAACGCAAGATTGAGTTTTCAATTCAGAAGGTCGACGCCTTCGACAATCAAATGCAACTTCTTCGAATTGCCTTGGAGTCGGGCATCGAGTCGGCGCAGGCAAGCATCGAAACGGCGGCGAATAAAGTAACTGCTTTCGAACGAGGAGTTGACTCCGCGAAAGCAACCATGAATGCGGCAAACCAGGTATTCGAACGCGTGCGGCAATTAGCGACCGAGCAACTGGCTTCGATGCAAGAAGTCGAACTCGCGGAACGTGATTTAAGGAAGGCAGAGGCGGATACGGCGAAGGCGGAGGCCGATCTACTCGGCGCAAAAAACGACTACAAGGGAAAGGTCGCAGATCTTGAGCAAAAGCGGAGGGAGGGAGAGGCAAAGATCGAAGAGGCTCGCTCGAAGAGAGAGCAGGCACAGTCTGAACTCACCACGGTCCGCAAGGAACTGAGTGAACTGGAAACCAAACAAGCTCAGGTTGGAACGCAACTGGTGACCGCACCCTGGGACGGTGTGATTTTTCGGTTACTTCGCACAAGAGACAATGATTTTGTCAAGAAAGGGGATCCAATCGCCACGCTCGTCCCTTACACGGACGAACCGGCGGTCGAGTTATGGATTGATGGAAACGATGCTCCTCTGGTGAATGCATGCAAGGACCGAGAAGAGTTAACGAATAGTCACGTAAAAGTGCGATTACAGTTTGAGGGCTGGCCCGCAGTACAATTCGCGGGCTGGCCGTCGGTTGCCGTAGGTACGTTTGGCGGAATCGTCAAGCTGATCGACGCAACCGATGATGGGGCAGGGCGTTTCCGAATACTTGTTGTACCAGATCCGAAGGATCAACCCTGGCCCTCTGCGCCTTACTTGCGGCAGGGTGTGAGAGCGAACGGATGGGTACTCCTCAGCCAAGTCCCGTTGGGTTGGGAAGTTTGGAGAAAGTTGAACGGATTTCCTCCCTCGATCCCTCAAAAGAATCTTTCGAAGCAAGACGGTGAACCTGATTTGTACAAGAGGAAGAAATCATGAACCGCCGCCTCCGCTTTGGGTGGACCGCCGTTCTGATTTGCTGTTCCTCATTCTCCATGGGAGCGCTCGGAGCGGAAGAGATGGCTCCGGGGTGGAGGCGTGTGAAATTATTACACTCCGAGTCTCAGCCGACTGAGGCCGCGAGTGCCGACAAAGAAGCAGCGAGCAGAAATCCTGCTGAGGAAAAAGTGCCGACCGAAACGACGGCAGAGCTTCCAGAAGTCCCTGCCGCTCCGAAATTGCCTTCCTCCTTTCCGCGGCGTTCCCCCATCGTTCCCCCCAACGTGCCGCTTGGTCCTAGCCAATCACAGCCCTTGCCGAACTCCGAAAATCATACGTCGATGCCCACAGAATCGGGAAGCGTTCCTTACGTTCAAGAAGAGACGCCTGGGCTTGCCCCTCCTTGGGCGGCAAGTGGCGACAAGCTGTTCAATGATCCATTGGAGCTACAAGACGTTACGAATGCCGTCAACGACTTCTTTCCTCTACTCCTTTCCGTCGAACAAGAGCGTTTGATTAAGCAGGGGGAGTTCGTTTCGGCGCTGGGGGCCTTCGATTTGCGACTCCGGGGAGGAGGAACATCCAATGCGCTGGGCTTCTATCAGTACAACCAGGGGAATCTCGGGGTCGAGCAACAGTTCGCGGCTGGGGGTGTGAAGGTCTTCGCTGGCCATCGAATCGGTGTCGGGAACTTCCCTGTCTGGTACGGCAATCTCCAAACATATGAAGGTGGTGAGTTCGTCACTGGTGCATCGATCCCGTTTCTGCAAAATCGAACGATTGACAAGTATCGTTCCACACTTTGGAAAGCGGCGATCGACCGGCAAATTGCAGAGCCGAATATTCTCAAGGCTCGCATCGAGTTTATTCGGGCCGCATCATACGCCTACTGGGACTGGACTGCTGCGGGTCAAGAGTATCTCGTAACTCGTTCCTTACTCAAACTGGCGGAGAATCGAGACGATGCGCTCCGGCGGCGGATTGAGGTAGGACTCACAAAGCCCATTGAAAGAACGGATAACCAGCGAGTCATCGTCCAACGGCGAGCAAAGCTTATTGCTGCCCAACGTAAGCTTCAGCAGACCGCGATTAAGTTGTCGCTTTACTTCCGCGATGAAGCAGGGATGCCGGTGCTTGTCTCGGCGGAACGGCTTCCGAAGGATTTTCCCGAAGCCGTCACTCCAGAGAAACGACGCATTGGGGATGACATCACGTTCGCGCTCGCTCGTCGGCCCGAGATTCAGAAGCTGAACCTTCAACGTCGAAAGAACGACATTGATATTCAATATGCTCGAAATCAATTCCTACCGACGTTGGATGCTCAGGTTTATGGATCACAGGATGTCGGAGCCCCCACCCCTAAGAAGGACAAGGGAGAGTATCAGTTGGCCGCCGGAATGGCCCTCGAGGTACCACTCCAGCGGCGTTACGCTCGCGGTCAAATACAAGCTGCTGAGGCTAGCCGTTCGCAAATCAACTTCGAGCAACGATTCGCTCAGGATAAAGTGATCACCGATATTCAAAGTTCCATCGCGGCGATGGACGCCGCCTACCTTCAGGTCGGACAAGCAAAAGAAGCGACCGAACTTGCGCGGATCATGGAAGAAGCGGAGCGAAGAAATCTGTTCCTCGGGAACAGCAACATTCTGTTCGTCAACTTACGTGAAACGGCGACGGTCGATGCGGCATTGCTGGAAGTGGATGCGTTAGCCGAATACTTTCGTGCCGTTGCTGACTATCGTGCCGCCATTGCCATCGATGCTGACTCCTCGTCAGATAGAGGCGAATCCCCACCTCGTTAATGCCAAAAGGTGGTCTTTGGAGATCGGAATACATCCTCCAGACTCTGTCTTTCCATCGACTCACCTCCTCAAAGTAGCAGGTCGCATGCTAGGAGAAATCAGTCTCGCTTTGCACTATGGTTGATCAATGGGAACAGGAATGGGACGCACGATCGAACCACAAGTCGGCCTCCATCACGTCTTCTCCTTCAAGGGAAACAGTCCAGTTGATTTTCGAGATGAAGGGGATAGAGGTGTTGGCGTCAGAAAACACTTCTCGTTTGTAATTCAGTCCTGGTGGAGTCGAATCGACAGAAGCAGCGATGCATGACGAGGCTCAATGAAGCCGTGAGGCTGAGGCGAACGCGCGAACGGCGATCCAAGACAATGCGATCGGAGACGGGTGGAATGACCTTGTGGTCTATTTCCGCGGCGAGATGATCGGCAGTTTGTGCACGCGATGTTTGGAATAAAACTCGCCAGAACTGGGCCAGCAAATGGTCGTCCCAGTCTGGCGAACGTCTCTCGGGGATTTGAAGGCTTGTCGGGAACGAGCCTTCTATCTGTCGCTCTTTCAAGCGGCCTGTTTTACATTCCGCGACCGAAGAATTGAGAATGGTAGGAAGAGGACGCCGGCACTCGCCAGAATAACCCAACTAGGTGCCTCCGGTACGACGGTTCCTTCAATACTCATTCGTGGAATGTAGTTCGTCGCCGTGTAAAGGATGGCGGGATTGGCATCGTCCGTGAAGTAATAATTCAACGATCGGCTGATGGAACCAGGTCCACTCGTCGGAGTGGAATTGTAGTCGACGAAGAATGGCAAGGTCGCCCACCGATAAGACGAGTCAGCACCGGCTGACAAGACGACATGATACTTTGTGTTCGCTTCCAAATGGATTGTGGAGATGGGCGAATAGGTGGTCAGACCATTTGGAGACGTTGAGCCGCTAAGGTCGGCGATAAACGTGTCCGGTAGATTTTGAAGTGGGTCGCTGACGTTGTTATAGAGCGAGACTTTCAATGGATCATTCGGCCCGACGAAGATTGTGAAGACCTCGACGTTCACCGCGTCGAGACGATACTCATTACCGTCCGTGGTGAATGAAAGATCGACAGACTCGTAAACGCCTGGATCGAAGACAGAAATGGCACCAGTACCAATAGGCCAGTAGCGGACGCCGGTTTCCTCGAGAAGATTAAGATTCGAAACGATGATTCCTCCGTGAAGCGAAGGGCTCACGGAGACTAGCGTTGTCAACAACAGCAGATGAAGTGGGCGCATGGAGTATTACACCTGTCGTATGAGGCCTGAAACTAGAGCGTTAGAGTCGAAACTAACGATCACGTTTCGCGGAATCAATAAGAGTTCGATAGTTCTCAGCGTGATCAGCCATTCAACTCGTGAGTTCATGCTTTCGCGGATAGGATTAGGGAAAACAGGCTCATTCTAATCGCTTCATATTGTAATTGTGGAGTCGGTGACGCATATATATGTTCCTATCCGATTGATCGATTGATTAGTCAAGTTCAGATTGATTGCATTCGTCATGTTCACCCCATTTGCCGACAGAGACATCGGTCATTCGGGGCGAACGAACTTTTCACGGAGAATCGATTCGCCATTCATGGACGACGAAATCGCCATTATGGAATCCGAGGACCGTTAGGGCACGCCCATCGTCGCGAAAGCGCGCGAGCTTTACGTCTGGCTCTTCCATTGGAAGACGCATTACCTCTTGGCCCGTGGCTAGGTGTGTCAGAAGCACTCCCCGTTTACTCGCGATCGCGAGCGTCTTGTCGTCCGGGCTAACACATACAGTCCCATCGGGATGTTCGGTGCGGAATGATCCAATGACCTTTAATTGAGGAAGCTCATACATCACAACGGCGTTGCTCGATAAAGCAACAATGCGATCCGTATGCATCAAGAATGCCGCATCGGAAAACTGTTCCCCCTTTTGAGTGGATTTCGTTCCAGTTTTAAGGTCGACGCAGGTGAGTGTGCTCCAGTCGTTGATGTAAGCGAAGAAACGACTATCCCGTGAAACATACGGCATCAGGAATTTCGGGTCTCCCAGTCGATCGAAAGTTGTTTCATACCTGATTGAGAAAGTTCGATCGTCGAGCACTCGAACATGATTTCGGTTATCCACGATGACGACAAAATTGTTTACATCGAAGTGAAATGCAGCAACGACTTGTTCCGTAAGCTGAAGAGGTATCTGCCTGATGTTTCCCGTCGCCACGTCAATCAGTTGCACCGTCTGATTGATGATCGTGGTGGCGTAGGCACCGGATGTCGATGCTCGAATCCATTGTGGATCACTACCTATTTTAACTGGCGACCATTTGGGATTTGGGCCAACTTGCATCTGACCAATGGAGTTCTTGGAACATACCAAAAGGCTTTGGTGCAAGCCATCGATTCCGCATGTCATCGCTAAACCGGTAGAAGATGGTAGTTCGAGCGGAATCTCGATGGTGGGCTGGTAAATCGGCGAATCGACTGTTGCGAGTTTAACCACACCGGCACGTGACGCGACTGCGGCCATGCGGCCATCGCGGGATAGAGCCAGGTCATCGGTGCTCTTAAGTCCATCGATCGCGATAATGTTGTGCAACTCCGCATTCGAACGGTTTTCGAAACGCAGAGTGTTTACGTTCGAAAGGGTTGCCAAGTATTGGCTGTCGTCCGTCCATCGAATGGCATGAATCAGATGAGGCAGCCGAATCGATCCCATTGGCCTCGTTGTAGGTTTCAGCGTGACGTGGTGGATTCCGCGATCATCAAGGATCGAAAGGACTTCTCCGTCCGGAGAAAACGACACATGTGAGCCATGAATACCGAGTGCTTTCGATTCCTGAGTCTGTAGGTCAATGAGCCTCGTTGGCATATATCCGGTCGTACATCGAATAGCGACGGCAAGTTTATTTCCATCGGGAGACCAATCGAACCGCTCGTAGTGAGTGCAGCCACTATCGAATTGTTGTGATTGCTTGCCGGAAGAAGCATCCCAGACTCGCAGCCAATTATTATCACCCCCGCTTGCGACCAACTCGCTATTGGGCGAGAAGGTGACGTGGCGGACCGGACATCCATCGGGTTCCGCATGCCACAAGAGTGTAGGCAACGAATCTTGCGAATGTTTCCATACACAAATTCGGTTGTCGCATCCGCCACTCGCGAGATACTGACCGTCCGCTGAATATCGGACGCAGTTCGCACAGCTTGCATGTCCCTTCCATTCATAAATCAGCTCCCTGGATTGCGCATTCCAGATTCGAATGAATCCGTCTCTGCAACCCGTGGCAATCTGCTTATCGTCGGGTGAGAAGTCGACGGAGTAAACCTCGTCTGGATGAATGATGGATCGTGTCGAGCCGTTGCTTCCTTCATTAGCGACACGGTTCGTCAACTGACTCATTAAAGGAGCTTCGAAGCCAGCCAGATGATGGAGTGGTTGACCCTCTAAGTAAGGAGCAATGAGTTCGCGAGCACGCTGATGATCTCCTTGGTCGAGCGCCATGCTCGCGAGGCGCATCTGCGTCCCATAGAGTTGGACATTGGCACGTTCATTGGAGCGAACGACCTCCCGTTGATGAGCCATCGATTCGACGGCGTTTTTATTGGCGAGATCGAGCGCATGCTGCAGTCGGATATTAAAGAACAAGAGGCCGAATCCGATCACTAGTCCAGCCGATATTGTTACCGCGGCGAGCGACGCCATCGCTGGACGTCGTCGACACCAGCGGATCATTTTCTGGCCAGGAGTAAGTGGCCTGGCGATGGTCGCTAAGCCATCGAGAAAATGTTGCAAATCCAGCTTTAAATCGGCCGCTGTTGTGTATCTTGCTTTGGGGGAGGGTTCAAGGCACTTATGACAAATGGCCTCCAAATCGTGCGGTATATCGGGCCGGAGATTTCGTAAGGGAACGAACTCATGTTCCAGGACACGACGTAACGTATCGGCATCGGACTTGCCCTGGAATGGCGAAATGCACGTCAGTACTTCATACAGTAAGACACCCAGTGCATGTATGTCAGTTCCTTGCCCCGTCATTGTTCGTTCGCCGCGCGCTTGTTCAGGAGACATGTAGGCCGGCGTTCCCAGGAGTGCTCCCGTCCTCGTTCGTTCACTGTCGGAATCGAATAAACGGGCGAGGCCGAAGTCTGTGATCTTTGGATCGAAGTCGGCAAGGGACGCATTGTCGATGTTTCGATCCGAGGTTATTTGCAAGAGAACATTGCTCGGCTTCAAGTCACGATGGATGATTTGGGATTGATGCATTGCGCTGACAGCATCGGCTAGTCGAAGGACAAATCGACAAGCCGTTAACGCGTCGACGGGCTGCTTGGCCTTGGCCAGCCACTCGGCAAGACTGCAGCCCTCACAGTATTCCGAAGCGATGAAGCAAAGAGGTCCGATTTCTCCGACTTCATAAACGGTGACGAGATTGGGATGCCGAAGACGTGCGGCAAATCTGGCTTCATCGAGAAATCGGAGCCGCAGCGCAGGGGATAATAAGATGTCGGGCCGAGGAAGCTTTAACGCGACCTGTCGATCCAACTCTGGATCGAACGCGCGAAAGACATAGCCTTGACCACCACTTCCAAGGCGTCGCTCAATGGTGAATCGTCCGATGCGCTGCTTCTGAACCGGCGATGAGTCATCCAGTAATGCGTCATCGTTCATCAGTGTTGATGTATCGAGTGGTTCGTCAAATCGACGCATCATTTCAAGTGCAGTGAGACATCGCGTAAGTCGTCGAAAGCCGACATCCTCCGCAGTCGATAATTCATCCAAGGATTCGAAGGGTGATGAATCGCTGATCAAGTGCTCTTGAAACTCGGTCAATCGTTGGGCGAGTTTAGCGTCCGCTTCGTCATTCATTGGCATTGTCCAATACGAGGGCCAACTGATGGAGTGCCCGCAGCCAGAGTGCGCGAGCGGCGCCCGGCGAACGTCCTAGGCGAGAGCCGATCTCCTCAAAGGAGAGGAGTTCCCAATTCCGCCATTGGACCACCTTTTGATAGTCCGACGAGAGTTGTGACATTGCGTGCGTGATCGCTTCGACATCTTCAAGCAGTGAAAGTTGTTTGCCGACGGAATGTGCCGGGTCAATCTTTTCTGCCGCATCGAACGCCGAACTGGAACGTGGAAGATCGATTTCTCGGCTCGCGAGCCGGCGTTTCGACTTTAGAAATCGCCGCCGCGCCTCATGCAGTTTGTTATTGAGGATACCTCGAAGCCATGCCCGCAGTTCATCGATGGAGCGCCCATTGAATCGTGCGAAGTTTCTTTGCGCGACGAGAAACGATTCCTGCACAAGGTCGCTTGGATTGACTTTTCGCCGAAGGGCCCGTTCTAACTCTTCAGCGGCTACTTGAGTCAGATAAGCCCGACAAGATTCTAATGCGATTCCCATCGCATCGGGGTCACCCTCTTGGGCTCGCTCGATGAGAGTCGAATCATTTTGTTCCGGTCGAGCAGTCGTGGACATGATCAGATTCCAATGAGAGCACCGAGTATCCGAGGATTCTGATCCCGCTTCAAGGGAATTGACCTCCGATAAAAACTTTGGCAAATCTCGAAAAAGTGGCGTGCGCAATGGGGCATTTCGGCCAAGTGCTCTTATGGGATGAATTGCCGAGTGGGCCGGTCACGGTCAAAAAGTCTCGGTTGTTTGACCCTATGGACCCGAAGCGACTTCGTGCAATCGAGCCACCATCCTCTTGGTGTGTTCGGGCTGACTTATTGCGCCTACTGCTAGAGAGACCACCCCATGCGACTCACCGTCGGATCTCGTTTTGTCCGTTTCCGTGCATTTGGCCTGGCTGCGATTTTCCTTTGCACAGCGTCAGGTGCGTCGCAAGCGGCGGTTCTGTTATTTGAAGACTTTGAAACTCCCGCCATCAGTATCCCAGGCGATACCTCGCCGAATCTCCCAGCTGGTTGGCAAAGTAACGGAATCGGATTTCCGGAAGTATGGCGGCCGGGGCCGTTAGCCGTCGGACCTCGGTGGAACGAAGCGGAGCCGATGGCCAGCCCGGCTGGTGGAAACCAAATTCTCTTTCTCAATGAACAGGAGGGAATTTACAAGCAAGTCGCAGCGATTGCGCCTAACACTACTTACACTCTTTCGGCAGCCATTGGATATGATTTGGCGATTGGCAATCCTCTTAATTGGAGTCTACAAATGTATGCGGACTCTAATGATAATGGGTTGCTCGACAATGCTGATACGTTCCTCGCTCAAGAGTTCGGCGGTTCTGGCAACGCGACTAATCCACTTCCTGGCGATTGGGCGACGAACTCTACCTCGTTCGACTCAGCACACATCGATCCGAGTCTTTTAGGTAAGACGCTTCTCGTGCTGTTGTTCAACACCCTCAATAGTTCGACGTCAACCTCCAACTACGACAACGTCATCGTGACCGCGGTGCCGGAACTGAGCACGATTCAGCTCGTGCTGGCGAGCGCTTTGGCACTTGGCCTATGGAAGTTGGCTCGACGCCGGACGGCGTAGCGACCAGATCGGATAGCTGCGCGGGATTGAGTCGTCTTCTCAGGGGATCGGTCGCGTCGAACAGGATTGGAGCATCAACGACGAAATCGGCTGTAGATAGAGCAAAATCAGGGTTAAATCGAAGAGCCGTGGATCGTTAATATCCACGGCTCTTTTAATTATTAATTGTTAGGAGCGAGTAGGAGCCTTCACTCTCTCCGGAGAACCGGTTGAGATATCTTCCAGCCCTTCTTCCTCATAAATCTTTCGAATGTCGGCAGCCTTGCTGGAATCGTTCGTGTAGGCGGCGATAAGGATCTTTCCTTGGCTGAGTCGGCCTTCGTATTGCTTGGCTTCATACTCAGGAATACCAAGTCCCATGAGTCCGCCCGATAGGCCACCCACCGCTCCGCCCACAGCCGCTCCAGAGAGGGCAGCGAGAATGGGCCCGGCTGCAATAAGAGGACCGAGACCGGGAATTGCTAATGCACCAATCCCGGCCATCCATCCAACAATTCCCCCCGTCAGCAAACCGGCGCCGGCACCCACGGTTGCACCCTCGGGACTCTTCGTCGTGTTGGAATGTGCAACTTCGTGTCTTCCTGCGGGGTCAGGGGACAAGATGGAAATGTCTTGTCGTGAAATTCCGTGCACTTGCAGACGCTCGGCAGCTCGAATGGCCTGCGTCTCTGAATCAGCGATGGCATAAACAGTCGCGCCCATTGGTTGTGCCCTTCCTTTTACTTGGTCGTTACTTCCAGTTGATTATCGACGTTATCCTTGCCTGCCACATCGGAGGCAATTCGACCGATCTCGTTTCGCTCCTCTTCACTGTCGACAGGACCACGCAACGTCACCTTTCCGTTCTGCGTGATGATCTTTACGTTGTGAGCGTTGGTCGAGAAATTAGATCGCGCTACCACTTCCTTTCGGATACTTGCGGTGCGATCCACATCGGGCTGGTTTTCGTTTTGGTCAATCGGCGTCTTGACCGCATCGTTCCGATCTCGCTCGTTAATGGCTGTATTGTCGGGTACTGCTGGTTGAGGAGCGTCCGCGCAACCGGCGATCACAACCACGCATCCAACCCATAGCGCTCTTCGAATCATGGGAGTCCTCCTAAGTACTAACCAATTTGAACTTGTGAGGTGAGCAAACGATATGCCCTGAAGTTCCGAAGGAAGGTGAGAGGAGAAGTTTCGTAGGTAATTCAATCGAAAACGGTGATAACGCCCGTCTACCCGATGTGGTCCAATGGAATCGTTGACTTCGATGGGATCAGATTGTGTTTTTAAATACCACTTTATCCTACCGGTTTTGAAATGCTGATCGGACTCGAACGACGAGAGTATGTGACTTGTGGATGATGACGCGGAGATCGATTGAGAGCTCGACTCGATGCCTTAAATGAGTAACGCTGTTCGATCTACCTGGAGCAATATCGCGACCATCGAAGGTGTTGGAATTCTACTCGATGTTCCAATCTTCGATGGTCGAGCGAAACTCTCCGAGGGGAGACTGCCAAATGGATTTAGAAGAAGTCGTCTGGAAGGTCGCTTATTCGACTGGAGAAGTCAGTGGATATCCGGTCGAACATCAGAGTCACCGAGGCGGTACCATCGCTCGACTGTTGAATGGAAATGGGGACTGCCTGCGTAAGATTCACCGTAAAGGCATTATTTCCGACGGTCGTGTCGGCACGGGATCCTTCTACCAGCCATTGCTGCAAGGATTCGACGGCTCGGAGATTGCGTGTCTGAATCGGTATTTGATTGAGGGCGACGAACCGACCAAAATCGGCGGGTGATCGAACGCGTGAATTGCTCAGGTGTACGGAAGAGACTTCGAAGTTCAACCTTCGAGCCGGCACGTTGCAAATTGTCTGGCCATCCACGACAGGCATTTGTGGGCCCCTGATGCGGTACGGTTTGTGTTCAGTCCAAGATCATTCTAACGAGTCTTCGAATCCCTACGCAAACGGAATTGCGATACTCGCGCCCGGTTAAACCAAGGCACATCTTCTCGATCGCCAATCGAGGTTACTTATCCTTGTTGAACGTGTCCCCCATTCGAAAGAGAAGATGGGCTAAGATCAACAGGCTTCGACTGAGCGATGCCAATCACTCCACGTCCGCCTTTTTCTATGGACGATTGACGGGGACTACCGGGCAGGCTTTCAACCGCTTCAATCTCAGCTTCGTCCATGCATGCCTTGGTCGTGTGGCAAGCAATGCGCTTCGCAGATGCTCAACAGATTTGATGCCAATCACAACCTCGATCTCGAATGCGGACAACGAAAGCGTCTCTCCGGGCAAGATTGAACCAAAAGTCGAAATGATTTCCTTTAGGCATCATCCGTGCAACATTCGACGAATCGTTCGTCAATCACAGTCTGACGCAGGGACCAAAGCCTTGCATGATTAAGCCTTCATTCTTGCGAGGAGTGTGCTGCAGGCAGTTCCTTTAGAGTCAGAAGCGAGGACAGATCCGCTCGAAGCAGTTTTAAAATCGAGTTATACGTTTTTTAAGGAGCATGGAATTGTCTACGATCCTGCTTCTATGGGGGCGGCGAAGCTCTCTCCATGAATCGGAGTTTATCCTTATTGCCGGTCTAGTTTTGTTGGCGGTCTCCCTGACCGTTAACGAGTGTAATTTAGCGATTGATCAACATTCCATCGCTTGCGAGCAAAATGATCGCAAACGAGCGATCAGGGAATTCGAAAAGCCTACATTTCATATGCAGCGAGCCCAGCGGTTCCTGGTTGTTGCGAAGAATTAGCTGGAAAGACGCTATGATCATCACTTCGAATTCGCAACGTGCGTTGGTTCATCGTTGTTTCCTCGGCAGGGTTGAAACAAATTGGTGAGACGAAGTTACCCATTCTTCTAACTGCAGGTTGCTCTCAACTCCTTCCGTACCGATCATCACCCAGCCTTTCATTGGACGTCCAGTCACATCAAACTCAGAGACATGCGATCTTTTGAGGGCGACGTCGTACGCTTCGGCTCCAACTCGGGCGATGAGGGAAGTCTTCCAAACTCCAACAAGCATGTTTCCATGAAGTAAGAATCCGATACCGCCAAACATCTTCCTTTCGACGATGTTCTGGCGAGGGCCAAGAAGATCTCGAACTCGTTGTGCGAGTGATTCGCTGTGAGCCATCGTTGTCTCCCTCCTTCACGGCACAATCGGAATAATTGAATCAATATTTCCGGTTGAATCATTTTGCAAAATAACGGTCATGATAGAAGAGAACCGTATCCGAATCGTCCATGCTATCTTGCAGCGTCGGTGACGGATGTGCACGACGCTGGTGTTTAAAGATCAACTGGGAAGCAGAGCGAACCATGTTTCGATTCCGCGAGACGACGATCAAGACCAAACTTTATTTGATGATCATATTCAGCGGATTGGGAATGATCGGGCTTGTATCTTCCGCCATCTATCTACTGTCTGAATTTGGTATCAATGGGCCGAAGTATGAGCGGATCATGCTTCGCAAGTCGGCGATGGCTGAATTTGAACCATGCTCTCTATTCGTGATTGAACCTTACCTGACGCTGTATCAGATCGTTTCCACGAACGACCCGACGGAAAGAAGTCAACTCGTCCAGAGGTTCAATTCTCTCGAAACAAATTATAACGAGAGAAAATCATACTGGCTCGAACATCTATTCGAGGGGCCCGTCAAGAACGCTTTGCGAACCGACGTCTTTCCTTCCGCCACTCGATTCTTCGAAGGGGTAGCGAATGATTTTCTTCCGATGGTCGACAAGGGAAGTGAGTCCGATTTGAACAATCTGCTCCTATCACGAGTCAAGCCCGCATTCGATGCTCATCGCCTGGCGATTGATAAAGCGACGGAGATCGGACATGAAGCCACGAGGATAGAGCAGGAGAAGACAGACGCCGAGGTGCGGTTTTGGCTTCGAACCATGATTGGCGTCGGAGTCGCGACATCTCTTCTGATAGCGATTGTCGGTCTTTATTTGATTGCAAAGATCTATCCGGTGATTCGGCAAGTTCGCGAGTCTAGCGTCCAGCTTTTGTCAACGGCGAATCAGATTGCTTCCACCGCGCGTCATCAAGAATCGACGGTGCAAGGTCTGAGTAGCTCGACGACCGAGATCGCGTCGGCGGTGCGTGAGATTTCCGCGACCGCCAAGGAACTCTCAGGAACGATGAATGAAGTCAACGAACGTGCAGATCAGGCCGCCCGAATTGCGAAGAGCAGTCGTAAGCAGTTAACGCAGATGGAAGAAACGATGCATCAGCTCGTTGATTCGACGGGCTCAATTGCATCGAAACTCGCTCTCATTCGGGAGAAGGCGGACAATATCAACCTCATCGTCACGACTATCACGAAAGTTGCTGATCAAACCAATCTGCTCTCCATTAATGCCGCCATCGAAGCAGAAAAGGCAGGGGAGTACGGCCGTGGGTTCCTAGTGGTCTCTCGAGAGATTCGTCGGCTCGCCGATCAGACGGCCGTCGCGACGCTTGACATTGGAAGCATGGTCAGTCAGATGCATGATGCTGTCTCCGCCGGCGTGATGCAAATGGACAAGTTCGGCGGAGAAGTGCGTACCAGTGTCGAACGAGTGGGAGAGATGAATGAGCACTTCGCTCAGATTATCGAGGACGTAGGGGTGGTCAGCGATCGCTTCCGGACGGTGAATATGGGAATGAGTAACCAGTCTATTGGAGCCGACCAAATAAGCACGGCCATGGTCACCGTCGCGGAAGGGACGAAACAAACAGCCAATTCGCTGGAAGAATTCAATAACGCAACGAACTATCTGCGGCAGTCCGTGCAGGCACTCAATGATGAAGTCGCGAAATTCAGCATTTGAGCCGTTGATGGCAATACACCCTCGTATCAGGAAGTCCCCGAACCTTGTCGACGGGAACATGCTTAACTTCGAAAGAGTTACAGATTCATCCCATCGTTATGGTCGGCTTTACCGCCGGTCATGTATTCATCCGCATGTTCTGAAGTTGATCATTGTCGAATCAACCTGGACTCATTCAACACTATACGATCCGACCGATGACGCTCGTTAGATCCACTTCGACTGCGATCCACCTTTTGAAGCCAGTGTCCCACTTTCGCCCGGAATGGCGATCATCACATCGAAGTTAGTTGCAGCACTTGGTGAACAGTAATTCGGCGCGGCTGTTGCTGTTGGACGACGGATGTTGTTCGTGTGAGTCGGTAAAGCGAATCCGCAGCTTTTATTCTGACCGTGATGAGGATCGCTATGACACATGAAGTGGTGATGTATCTGAGGGAAATGTTCAGAGGGGAACCGATTTGTTCGGTGATGCCAACATCATCATTCGCTGTTCGGCAGATCTGTCGAGAGATACCCACTGGTCGGCCAGTCTGCATTGGCGAATACGGACCTGGATCGGGCGTATTCACACGTTACCTAGCGGACCGAGTTCATCCGAACTCAACGATCGTAGCAATCGAGGTAAATCGAGCACTTCACGACGAACTAGGCTCTGTCTGAAAACTGGTCTTTTCTTGTTTCGCGTCGATGGCCATGATGCTTCCGAACAACTCGGAAGGGA
>JAIEPU010000083.1 GCA_019748235.1 bacterium | reverse complement strand
ACATCGTCGTCTTTCCGACGCGAGATCCCAAGAACGCGGTCGATTTGAAACTCTTGGTCGATCAGATCCGCCAGCGCGGACTTGAGATGCCGATTCTTCTTCGCTTCTCGGATGTTCTCCGCCATCGCATCACTGAAATTCATGACGCCTTTACCGAAGCGATCAACAATCTCAAGTTCCAGAACCAGTATCGCTGCGTTTATCCGATCAAGGTGAACCAGCAAAGGCATGTCGTTCAGGAAATCGTCGAGCACAATCGCAAGTATGGCTTCGGCCTCGAAGCAGGCTCCAAGCCTGAATTATTCATCGCGCTCGCTCTGATCGAGGACGACGAGACTCCGATCATCTGTAACGGCTACAAGGATGCCGAGTTCATCGAGGCGGTCGTCCTTGCTCAGAAGATCGGCCGGAACATCATTCCCGTGATCGAGCGATTCGCTGAGTTCGAATTGCTCATCGAAGGGGCCAAGAAGCACAACGTCCGACCGAAACTCGGCGTCCGGTTGAAGCTTGCCAGCCGAGGAGCGGGGCGCTGGGAGTCGTCGAGTGGTAGCGGCTCTAAGTTCGGCCTGACCGTTCGTGAAATCTTGATGGGACTTGAACGCCTTCAGCAGGAGAACCTGCAGGACGGCCTCAATCTGGTCCATTTCCACATGGGAAGCCAGATCACCAACATTCGCGCACTTAATGAAGCAATCAAAGAGGCGGCTCGCTTCTTCGTTGAACTTCATGCCGCCGGGGCAGGCGTCAATGCGATCGACGTTGGTGGCGGGCTCGGTATCGACTATGACGGATCGCGAACGAACTTCGGTTCGTCGATGAATTACGATCTTGGCGAATATGCCCGTGACGTCGTCTTCAGCATTCAATCGATCTGCGATGAGTGCGGCGTACCGCATCCGATGATTCTCTCGGAGTCGGGTCGGGCGATCACCGCTCCGCACAGCGTGCTCATCATGGAAGTGATCGACGCGCATGAGATCACGCAGCCTCCCGTGCCGACCAAGGAAGAGATTTTCAACTCCAGCAGCGATGCCGAGGTGCCGTCTCCGATTCAGCACCTCTACGACACGCGAAATGAGCTGACCGACAAGAACCTGGTGGAAGTCCTTCACGATGCGGTTGCCTATCGTGACGAAGCTTTCCACATGTTCAAGCTCGGCTACTTGACCCTCAAGCAGCGAGATCTAGCAGAACGGCTCTACTGGTCGATCGCCATCGATGTCCACCGGCGAAGCCAAGGTCTCGACTACGTTCCCGATGAACTCCGCGAACTCGAGACCGTGCTTGCCGATAGCTACGTCTGCAACTACTCGGTTTTTCAATCGATTCCGGACAACTGGGCATGCGGGCAACTTTTCCCCATCGCTCCGATCCATCGCCTGAATGAATACCCCGACCGTCGCTGTACGCTCGTGGACATCACCTGTGATTCGGACGGCAAGGTCGATCGATTCGTTGATCAGCGCGACGTGAAGCGAGTCCTGGAATTGCACCAATTCACCGGTCAGCCCTATTTCCTTGGCACGTTCCTTGTCGGTGCGTATCAGGAAATCCTCGGTGACCTTCACAATTTGTTCGGCGACACCCATGCGGTCCATGTTCATCTTGATGCTGACGGTCGCCCGGCGATCGAAACGGTCGTCAAGGGGGATACGGTCCGCGAAGTCCTCAATTATGTGCAGTTCTCTGCCGAGGCATTGGCCGCGATGTTCCGTAAATCGGTCGAACGAGCGGGGCGCGACGGGCGCATCTCTGTCAGCGAGGTTGGTACCCTGCTTCACTTTTACGAATCAGGTCTCGAAGGCTACACCTACCTCGAATAATCGCCTCTATCGTGGATGGAACGAGAGTCTTCTCTCGTTCCATTTTCTTTTTCTTGATTGTCGGTGTAGTAGAGGAGGGATATCGCCGTGGCTTGGATTTATCTCACCATTGCGGGATTGCTTGAGGTCGGCTGGGCCATCGGCATGAAATATTCGATGGGGCTGACTCGGTTTTGGCCGAGCGTTTTCACCATCATCGCCCTTGTGGCCAGCTTTGTCTTCTTATCGATCGCTGTCCGGACAATTCCGATTGGAACCGGTTATGCCATCTGGACCGGCATCGGTGCCGCCGGCACGGCAATGCTCGGCATCATTCTCTTCCATGAGCCGGCTTCACTCGCGCGGTTGGCGTGCCTTGCCCTCATCGTGGCAGCGATTATCGGATTAAAACTGACCGCACATTAATTTCATCGATCACATCGATCCGCGATAGCGCGACCAATCGACCTTCAGCTTTCTCATGCGAGCCCGAAGCGTGTGCGGATTAATTCCAAGGATGTGAGCAGCCCCCTTGGGACCTTCGATCCGCCCTTTACATCGTGCGAGCGCTGCTTCGATGTGAATTGCCATCGCCTCGTCGAGCGTCGGGAAGGGCTCGTTTCCATTCGCCACTGCCTTCATCGCGGGTTCAGGCGCCGGCGCGGTCTCGCGGCGTTCCACTCCACCGATTCCAAGCGCGGTGACGATGTCGAGCCTTTTTCCTTCTCCAAGTAACGCGGCACGTTCGATGACCGCCGACAACTCGCGCACATTACCCGGCCAACGATACGACGAGAGATGTTGGATATCGTCCTTTGTGGGAAAGACGGGAGGAAGTCCCAGCCGGCGCGATGCTTTGATCGCGAAGTGTGTGGCCAGATCGGCAATGTCACCAAGCCGCTCACGAAGAGCGGGTAAATGAATGGGAAACACGGCCAGGCGATACCAAAGGTCCTCGCGGAACTTTCCTTCCCTTACCATCTGTTCCAAGTTGCGATGTGTGGCGGCCACAACACGAACGTTGACGTGAATCTGCTGCTCACCACCGACTCGTTCGAATGTGCCGTCTTGCAAGATACGCAGAAGTCGGACCTGTGCGGCAGGGGGTAGTTCACCGCACTCATCAAGGAAAAGAGTTCCGCCGTCGGCCCGTTCAAACCATCCCTTTCGAAGGGCAATCGCCCCGGTGAAACTCCCCTTCTCATGTCCGAAGAGTTCAGAGTCGACGAGATCGCCCGGAATGGCTCCGCAGTTCACGCGAAGAAAGGGACCATGAGAGCGACGAGAACTTGAGTGAATCGATCGGGCCACGACCTCCTTGCCGGAGCCGGTCTCACCAAGGATCAATACCGGCACATCTGCGCGTGAGACGAGCTCGACTTGATCCATGACGAGTTTGAGCCCTGACTGGGCTCCAACGATTGTGTCATTGAGATCCGTTCGGCCGAGACGAGCGAGCAACGACGCCTTATCCGCTTCCGCCGCCTCGCGCTGCGATCGCAATTCGCGCAGCCGTCTGTCATTCTCGAACCAAATGGTGAACGGTTCGAGCAAAAGCTGGGTCATTCGCTCGTGACTTGTATCGAAGGAATGAGGTGTTCGAGCGACGAGTACCAGCAATCCCTCGGGGCCCTCAGGAGCATTGAGCGGGCCGGCGAGAATACTTCCATCGAACTCCGAAAATGTCAGCCCCACCGCCTCAGCGAGGGGAGAATCCGCTGGGACCCGTTGCACCTTGTTTTGTCGGCACCATTGCACGAGCCGATTCATGGCAGCCGTGGAGAGCTCGTCGCGGACGTAAGAGATATTGGGTCCCGACCCGCAAACTCCTGATGCGATCGTCTCGATCACCCCGGCTTCCGCATCGATGCGACGAACGATGACCACGTCGACCGGAAGCGCCTTCAGCAGGATGGGAGCGAGGGTTGAGATCGACTCTCCCAATTCCAGGTGACGGCACGCTTCTCGCCAAACGTCCATCGTCAGTTGACTAAATGGCTCCATTCCGTCATCCTTCACCGTTATATTTGCTCGAATCCGTTAAATATAACGGAATTTGCACTGGACCGTGACGCAAAACCGACGTTATTTCGCGGTTGAGCAGTATTCACGGCCTTTTCGGACGACTTAGAGCAAGGGGTAGGCCGAATCCCGACCACGGCACATTGGTTGCGTGATCAAACTGAACTTTTCAAGAGTTCAAGGATCGGGATTACGGGAGGAACGATGATCGGGATCAATCGCATTTGGGTGGGAAGCGTCAGCCTTTTAATAGCGGGAATGTTTGCAGGCTGCGCCAGTAAGCCCGAATCCGGTCCCAGCAGCGGACCTGTCGCGGGGAAAACGATTCAGCTTTTGAATGTGTCGAATGATCCGACCCGCGAGCTTTGGAAGGAGTTGGATGAGACGTTTGCCGGTGAGTACAAGTCTCCGAACGGGGGCAAGGTGACGATCAAGCAATCGCACGGCGGGTCTTCAAGTCAGGCCCGCGCGGTGATCGATGGCCTCGATGCCGATCTCGTTTCGCTGGCGATGTGGTACGACGTCGATGCGATCTCTCGAGCCGGGTTGATCTCGAAGTCTTGGGAAGAACGGCTTCCGAATAAATCGTGCCCTTACAACTCGCTGATCGTATTCGTCGTTCGTAAGGGAAATCCCAAGCAAATCAAGGATTGGCCCGATCTCGCGAAGGAGGGGGTCGAGGTCATCACTCCGAATCCGAAGACTTCCGGCAACGGCAAGCTCAGTTTCCTTGGCGCGTGGGGTTCGGTACTGAAGCGTGGCGGGAACGCGGACCAGGCGAAGGAACTTGTCTCCAAGCTCTATGCTCACACGCCGGTGCTCGATACTGCCGCGCGCGCGGCGACGACGACGTTCGCTCAGAAGAAAATTGGTGACGTACACCTGACATGGGAAGGAGAGGCTCACCTGGAAGTTCAGGAGTCGAAGGGAGAACTCGAGATCGTTTATCCCCCTCTGACGATCAAAGTGGACTTGCCGGTGGCACTCGTTGACACCAACGTCGAGAAGAAGGGGAGCGGAGCCGCAGTCGACGCGTTCCTGCGATTCCTCTATACGGATAAGGCGCAAGAGATTTTTGCGAAGCATTGGTATCGTCCCTACAAACAGGAGATCTTGGCGAAGCATGCCGAGACTCTCCCCGCCGTCGAGACGTTCCAATTAGAGGATATCGAGAAGAGTTGGGACGATGCGGCAGCCCACTTCTTTGCCGAAGGGGCGTTGTTCGATCAGATCTACGCCGAGAAGGCGAAGAAGTAACTAGAGTCACGAGGAGCAGTTAGGGTGGCGAGAGTTCCCCGGCGTATTTTGCCCGGTTTTCGGCTGACGCTGGGGTTCACGCTCTCCTATCTCGGCGTGATGGTCCTCATCCCGCTGGTGGCATGCTTGGTGCGAGTCAGTTCACTGACTTGGCCCCAATTTTGGGGCGCGGTTTGGACCCCTCGTGTTCGAGCCGCCTTCCTCTTCTCCTTTGAAGTCTCGCTCTCCGCCGCTGTGATCAGTGTACTTTTGGGAACACTCATCGCCTGGGTTCTTGTCCGCTACGATTTTCCCTTCCGACGATTCTTCGATTCGATGGTCGATCTGCCGTTCGCGCTTCCGACGGCAGTCGCGGGTCTCGTCTATTCGAGCCTCTATGTCGAATCGGGTTGGCTCGGCCGATTCCTGGTTCCGCTCGGAATCAACGGAGCTTACTCGCCGTTGGCGGTGGTTCTCGTGCTCGTCTTCGTGGGGATGCCATTCGTCGTCCGGACGGTTCAGCCGGTGCTCGAAACGTTCGACGGTGAAATGGAAGAAGCGGCGCATCTCCTCGGCGCCAATCGTTGGCAAACCTTTTGGCGGGTTCTTTTCCCAAATATGATTCCCGCTGCGATCGCGGGGTTCACGCTCGCCTTCGCGCGGGCACTTGGGGAATATGGCTCGGTGGTGTTTGTATCGAGCAACATGCCTTTCAAGACAGAAATTGCCCCCGTCTTGATTGTCTCTCGGCTCGAGGAATATGCCTATCCGGAAGCGTCGGCGATCGCGGCGGTCCTCCTTGGATGCTCGTTCGCGACACTTGTTCTCATCAATGCTCTTGATCGTTGGGTGCGGCAAAATGGGACATGAAATACTTGCCGCCACGCTCCGTTCGAAGCGGCATCTTCAGGAGCCGTGGTGGGTCCGTTGGTCGTTGATCGTTTTCACGGTCGCGGTCATGACGGTGCTCATCGTCATTCCGGTCATCTGCGTATTCGTCAATGCTTTCGCGGATGGTCCGCGAACGTATTGGGATCGCATCATCAACGATCAGGAAACCCTCGATTCAATTCGTGTCACGCTGACCGTCGCGCCGATTGCGGTGATCATGAACATCATCTTCGGTGTTTCAGCGGCATGGCTAATCGCCCGCTTCAAGTTCCCCGGTCGAAGCTGGCTCATCGCACTCATCGATTTGCCCTTCGCCGTTTCCCCGGTCGTTGTCGGGTTGATGTTGATCTTGCTGTTTGGCCGACGAGGATTTCTCGGCCCCTGGCTGATCGAGCACGATCTCAAAATTGTCTTTGCTATTCCGGGCATGATTCTGGCCACCGCGTTCGTGACGCTTCCTTTTGTGGTGCGTGAATTGATCCCCGTCATGGAGGCGCTCGGCTCCGACGAGGAAGTCGCAGCGGTGAGCCTGGGAGCGAATGCCTGGCAACTCTTTTGGAGAGTCACGCTTCCCAATATCAAGTGGGGGCTTCTCTACGGCATCATCTTGTGTAATGCCCGCGCGATGGGGGAATATGGTGCCGTCTACGTCGTCTCAGGACGAATTCCGAACGAGACCGACACCATGCCGATCCGTATCGAGAAACTCTTTCAAAATTACGACATGCCCGGCGCATTTGCCGTCGCGAGCATTCTGACATTGTTGGCACTCGTCACCTTGGGGGTCAAAGTGATCTTGGAACGGCGTGCTCGTCGCGAGATGGAACTTGCCAAGCAGATGCGTGAGACAGGAACCCCGGTATGAGCATCGCCCTTCGAAATCTTGGGAAGCGATTCGGCAATTTCGTCGCGCTCGACAACATCAACCTCGAGATTCCGACCGGCGAACTCGTCGCGCTCCTTGGTCCGTCGGGTTCGGGAAAGACCACGCTTCTCCGCATCATTTCCGGGCTCGAAACACCCGATGAAGGAGATGTTCTCTACTTTGGCGAGGATGTCACCGACCAATCGGCTCGGGCGCGGAATGTCGGATTCGTTTTCCAGCACTACGCTCTCTTCAGGCACATGACGGTGTTTGAGAACGTCGCCTTCGGTCTTCGTGTACGTCGACGGAAGAAGGATGAAATCAAAAAGAAGGTGCTCGAGCTTTTAAAGCTCGTCCGACTCGACTCACTGGAAGGGCGACTTCCCGCTCAACTCTCGGGTGGGCAACGGCAGCGCGTGGCGCTTGCTCGGGCGCTGGCGATTGAACCCAAAGTTCTCCTCTTGGACGAACCGTTCGGCGCTCTTGATGCCAAGGTTCGCCAGGAACTTCGCCAGTGGCTTCGTCGACTCCATGACGAAATCCACGTCACCAGTGTGTTCGTGACCCACGATCAAGAGGAAGCATTCGAGGTGGCGGACCGGATCGTCGTAATGAACCAAGGAAAGGTAGAGCAGATCGGTTCGCCTCAAGAGATCTTTGAAAAGCCGGCCAGCCAGTTCGTCTTCGACTTTCTCGGCAATGTTAATGTCTTTGAAGGTCACATTTCGCGCGGCCAAGCATCGGTCGGAAGCTTTTCCGTCGACTACCCCCATTACACCGAGGATCAAACTCGGCCCGCCATGCTGTATGTCCGTCCGCACGAGTTCGATATCGACAAGTCATCCAACGGCACATCGAGCTTTCGCGCGGTCGTCGTGCGTGCTCATCCTGTCGGATCACTCGCACGCGTGCGACTCGTCTCGCTTGATTTCGAAACACCGTTCGATGCGGAAATTCACATCGAGCGATTCATGGAATTATCCCTCAAGGCGGGGGACACCGTATATGTCGCGCCAAAGCGAGTCCGCGTCTTCACGGCGGAAAGCAACGTTCCCGACTACTCGATTTAGAGACATTCCAAAGCGGCAGTAGCGTCAAAAGCACGATAGATTCCTCTGAAACAATCGCGTCAGCCGCTACAGAGAATGTCGATCCGCTGTAATCGTAAGCCTCAGTCAATGAACGACGTCATCTCGTGAGGAACGAAGGGGGTCGAAGGCTTGGATGCCTTCGGCCACAAACTGCTCGCTCTCATTTTCTTCATCGTCGAATCAAATGAATTGCTTGTGGGTGATTGCCGCGATGCCGTTTCTGTCGGCTTCGGAGTGGTAGCTGCTACTTGCGTTGCCGCCGCCGAACTTTGAGATTGGGCCGGGACCGTCGCGCTCGCCAGTTTGGTCGAATCGCTCAGATCGCGCGCGGTATCGGTGGTGCGTGACGCATCCGACGGGCGGGCAGCGATTCGTGTTTGAATATCTTCCACGGCGGCAACCTGCACCGGCTGACCTTTCACCGTATTGCTCGGCGATGGCTGACACGCGATGAATACCAGAACCTCCGCCAACTTTTCCTTGCCGAACAAGCCACGCTTGTTGTCGAAGCTAGGTACCTCGCCCAGGCTGAAGAGGAGCACCTTTCCCGGCGTGATGGAAACGGTTTCATTGAGTTGATTTTCCACCGTCTCGGGACGGCCGCTCGGCTCGCCGTTGAGTGGATTTCGTTGCTCGACCGCCGTGCGACGGACAGCCGCCGATACAGCGAGTTCAATCGTCGCGGCATCTGTATCGATCAGTGGGCTGAAATTGAGCAGCACTCCGTCCTCGGTCGGTTCACCGATTCCCTTAGGATCAGACTTTTGACCAGGACGGGGGGACCAGTCGATAACGACGTGCTGGCCGTTGTATGCGACGGGATCCGGATTCGCGAGCATCGCTCCGCTCTTTTCCCAGAGAGTCGCGCTCGGGTTGCCGAGTTCCTCGATCATCTTCTTGGCGTCGTTCGCGGAGACGAGCCACATGCGATCGCGCGCGCCAGCTTGGCCGGTGGGGGACAGGGCTCCGTCATACTTGTTGCGCCAGCTCAGATTCCGAGTGTTGATCACGCGAACCTGCGACGGAAACTCGCCGGGCGTGTAGTAGATGAATCGACCGAGCAGCGTGAGAACTTGCTGCTGAACGGCGGGCGTTTGATAGAGCCGCACTCGCTCGCTGGTGACGACAAGAGACGATACTTGGTTACCGCCGACGATGTTGCTGTACTTCTTCATGATCCATTCCTGGACCGATCGCTCGGCACCGGATCCAGGAGGAAATCGATTCACGTAAGAGCTGATGTCGACATCGACCCAAGTCTGGCCCGCGGGAACGAAAACGTTGGGATCGACGAAGGGTTCGGTGGGAGGAGATGCCGGAGTGCTGGCACTCGCGGGAGTTGCCTGAGGAGTCGCGGGAGGCTGCGTGGATACGGGGACAACAGGGGGCACAGGATTCGTCACCAGAGCGGTCGGTGCGCTTGGGATGACTGGTACGACGGCGGGGGCGACCGGCGTAACCGTGTTTGATGTCGTTTGAATCGGCGTCGTCGCCGCTTGACCGGGCACGAGGCCGTTCGGCGTCTGCACCATCGGTTGAATCATTTGCTCGGGAACGATCGCAGGTCGACCCGTTGCCAAGACTGGTGTTGTTGCCACTCCTGGGGTTGTGATCGCTTGAGTTTGAGGAAGGTACGAGGTCATCATTCCCGACCGATACATCGGCGAGTCGTTGTAGTAGATCGATCCATTGACCGGTGAGGAGGTCGTGGGGGACGCGGTTCCGGAACGTACGGTCGTTCGCATGGGTACTGTCGTTGCGCCCCCTTGCATGGGTCTCCACGCCGGTGACAAGGTGGTCGCAGTCCCTTGCGGCACAATCGGTATCTGCTGCGACTGAGCGAGCGAAGGTAACGATGCGATCAAGCCGACCAGAAGGATTCGGGCACCGGTCATATTCTGCAGGGTCATGGAGACCTCGTCCGCGAAGGTCCGCGGCTATCCCACCCCGGCCAGGAATCACAGAATCCCTAACTCGAAGGGGAATTTCTTCAACTTGCCGACGCGAATAGCCGACAGGCTGCAATTTCACAACCCCAACAGCGTTCAGCTTCACGACTTGTCCAAGATTCTCTTGCGGCGAGCGAATGACTCTCTATAGTCAACATGACGGTTTTGTAATGATTCAAAGCCGAAGAGGTTGGGCTCCGTAAATCAAAAGGGGCAAGAAAGTTGGAACGAAATTGAATAGCACGGAGTCATAAAGGAGATACTGGTAATTTGATAATGTGAACAAAAGTATTGATGTTATTTGTTCACTATGCTAATGTCTGCATCAAGGATGTGTCAGTTGCAGCACGGAGGTTCGCATCATGTTGGTTCTTACACGCCGGGCCGGCGAGGCCCTGTTCCTTGGGAATGACATCAAGGTCACGATGATCAAGGTTCGTGGTGGCCAAGTTCGTTTGGCGATCGAAGCGCCGTCGTCGGTTTCCATTCACCGGGAAGAACTGCTCAAAGGTGGTCCGGGGAAGAAGGTCTCCTCCGCGAGGGATGTCGCTCAGACGGCATGCTAGTCAGAGTGCGCTTCCGTCCTTTCTTCCAACGCGAAGGCTTGGATGAATAGGGGCATTGAAGGAGGCGATTTTCCGCAGCGAATAGGCTCGGTTCGAACGAGATTTGACATTCGTTACGAGATGAACTCCCCGTAGACTCCGTTCGAAGCGTCATCATCATGACGATGAGCGTTCGATAAATTTTGTCATTCGGCGATCGCGCGGCAATTCGTGGCGTAGAACACGGGTCGTGAAATGCCGCGCTTTCGTTTTCGGGGAACACTGACCGAGCTTCATAAAGGCGGGTGATACTGTCCGTCGGTTCCTTCGAGTCGTTCGAGGGCTTCGGCCGCGCGAATGAATGAATTTCGATCTTCGCTGAGACGCTGGAATTCCTCACACTTTTCTTTCACCGTCGGCGAGGAGACGAGTTGGCGGAGAAGCGGAACGACTTTTTCTTTCGAAAAGTCCTTGGGGAGCAGGTTGGCTGAGACACCGAGCTTTAGAAGTCGTCTGCAGTTATCCGGCTGATCGAGGAATCCGGGGACCGTGAGTTGCGGTACACCTGCGGCCAATGCCTGGGCAATACTGCCGACTCCCCCGTGATGAATGAATGCGGCGGCCCGTGGAAGAACGTCACTCACCGGGACGAACCCAAACGAAACGACGTCATTGGGGAGCGGTTTCGGAAGATGCTCGGGGTGGGCCGTTAGCAGGATGGCTCGGTGTTTCATCTCTTTCGCGATTGCCGCGCACGTCGAGAAATACCCTTTTGCATCTTTGATCAATGAGGCTTGGCTGAAGACGAGGGGTGGCGGTCCCGCATCGAGAAATGCCTGCACATCACCGATGTTCGACCTGTCGGTCATCGCGTCGTAATAGGGAAAGCCGGTCAAAATCGTTTGGGCTTTCCACTCCGAGGGAACGGGAGAGAACCAATAGGGGTAGAGACCGAGAATGGTTTGCGGTGAGAACCACCACCGATTCATCACACGCGAAATCTTGGAGAGCCCTAGCGACGAACGAAACTCGTTGAGGGGCTTCGCGAGTGCCATATCGACGAAGACATCAATGATTCGATCGAGCATTCGAGCAAGGAAACGGGGGATGCGCTTGTCGTCTGTCGTGCGGAGCATCATTGGTTGAAGACAAACCGACGCTAAGGGAACCCCCAAATGTTCCTGAGCGATTCGGCCTCCAAACAGCCAACCCGGGCACGCGACGACTGTATGGCCCGGAACATATTGCTCCTTGATCCAGCGATAGACGTGCTGGATTTGATAGATGCCTTCTTCGAGGAGTTGTTTCCCCATCTCCTTGCCGCCAGCATCACGATGGGCAATGTCGAAAGAGAGAGCACCGGCAGGGGGATCCAGATTGAAGAACTCGATGTTTTCTCGTTCCGCCATCGAGCGGCAATTGCCTCCCGCCGCCAGCAGGACCTGATGTCCTCTCTCGCGCAGACATTTGCCAAGTCCGACGAAGGGCAAAACATTCCCGGCCGTGCCGGTGGCGGCTAGAAGAATCTTCATCGAAAGAGGAACACCTCGCTTGAGTCATGGCTCGTGAGCCATCGCCGTCCTTCAACCTCGTCGTTTGGGTTTGGGGCCGAAGAAGAGGGCGATGATCAGACCAATCCATCCGAGAACAAGGACCACGACGAGCCAAATTTTTTGATTGGGAAGTCCCTTCGTGAAATAGAAGTACAGAGCGGCCGGCGCGACGTGCCAGATGAGCAGCCATGGAAGATTCGGCGTGATCAACGGGATCCATGAGAGCGTGAGCGGGCTCAACATGACTGTTACTCCTTCATGTGTTTGGAATCCCAAATGAGCGCGACGACCAATCCGATCCAACCGAATAAGAAGACGCCGGCGATCCAGTAGTTCCGGTAAGGATGCTTCCTGGCGAAAATCACATAGAGAATGGTCGGGACGATACTCCACAACACGAGCAGGATGAATTGCGTCGAGAGATGAAGTTCGTCGAGGAACGGAATGCCGGTCATTGAAAGATTCCTGAAACTGAATGATCCGCGTATCTTATCAGGATCAATGGCGATCGGTGGAACTCGATTTCATTGATTCGAATATCTCTAGTGCTTTGGCATTTGCCCCTCGTTCGGTTCTGAGATTCGTCTGTTAAACTTTGCCGATGAGCGAGGACTTGCGCGGTCAGGAAAGCAAATTGGGAATTGCGGGCTGGGCCGTGGAGACTTTCTCTCTCAATTCGCTGAATTCCGTCACTGCTGGCAATAAGTGTTGCGGATTGCAGAATATCCCTCAAGAATCGTAACGACGATAGCGAGGCGGCTTCGGCTGCTTCAGGAATCTCTCACGCGGTCGTCGAGTGAGAGCAATCCTTCGTTTCGGGGGATCGGCGACAGGTCAGGCCTATCGTGGCAAAGCGCATTGGCATCATCGACTTCGACACCTCGCATGCTTACCAGTTTGCGGCACGGTTGAATCATCGTGGCATCGGCGAAGATCAATGGGTTGACGGAGCCGAGATCGTCGTCGGTTGTCCGGGGAAATCGATCATCTACCCCGAGCGAATCCCGCAAGAGTTGGCTCAGATCAAGAAACTCGAGCTGCCGATAGTCGAAACGCCCGAGGAGATGCTGAAATACAATCTCGATGCCGTTTTCATCGAATCGAATTGCGGTCAGCAGCACCTCGAACGAGCAGAGTTCTTTCTCTCGCATAAGCTGCCGGTCTTCGTGGATAAGCCGTTCGCTTGCTCTCGGAAAGATGCGGTTCGCATGTTTGAGCTTGCGGACCAAGCGGGCGTTCCCTTGATGAGCAGTTCGTCTCTTCGGTATGCCCCAGAGATTGTCGCCTACAAGAAGAAGATGGAGCGAAGCGAAACGCCCTGCGTGGCGGCGATCACCTATGGTCCGGCCGAACAAAATCCTCTTAATCCCGGCTTCTTCCATTATGGCATTCATGCGGTCGAGATGCTCTATGCATTGCTAGGAGCAGGTTGCGAATCAATCGCTTGCGTCTCCGGCAAGAGCGGCGACATGGCCACCGGCGTCTGGGAGGATGGCCGGATCGGTTCGGTCCGTGGAGACCGGCCGGATCGCGGATACGGATTTGTCGCCTTCAGCCAACGAGCCGAGCATTTCACCGTATCGACTCAATACATCTATCGCGAGCTCTTGAAGGCGATCATTCAAATGCTCGAAACCGGAAAGAGTCCCATCGACCCGAAAGAAACAATCGAACTCGTGACCTTCATCGAGAACGCGAAAGCAAGCGCGGACAATCATGGATTGACAAGGCCGCTCCCGCAGTAAGCTTGTCTACCGAACTAGGATCGAGAAGCTTTTCGTTGTAAACTCCGTTGACTCTGCGTGTTATGCCTGACTTTCCGCCACCGACTTCGCGCGAGACGCGTGCTCCCTATTGTCCCTTGCCATCCACCCCATAAGACTCCGTTTCACCCGAAGCGGGCGTCATTGTTCTGTTTTTCATCGAATGATCGAATCCATCGTACGGCGAGGCACGGATGAGTTTTCTTCACGGCAGGATCAGCTTCGAGCGATTCGAGGTGAGCGGGCGTGACATCAAAATTCTTGATGAAACGCACGTGCAAACGATCGACGATCACGCGATTGGCAAGACCGGTGCGCTGACGGCGGACGGAGTCGAAGTTGGTTTCACAGCCGGCGCACACATCCTCGACATGAACTTCTCGTTGGAGAAGAACATCGTCAACGATGCCCTCGTCTTTGGCCTTCGGGTCGACACGAACAAGTTGCCTTCCGATCTTCTCAAAGCTTATACGCAGATGGAACTGGCGGGGATTCTCGAGGCCAGCGGCGCGGAATATCCCTCCCGCAACATGCGTCTTCAAGCTCGCGAAGCGGCCGAGGAGCGGCTGAACAAGGAAGGGAAGACCGGAAAATTTCGAAAGATGAAACAATTTCCGGTCTTGTGGGACATTCAAAAGAAGGTCGTCCTCTTCGGTGGATCGAATCAAACGGCGATCGAGCGATTCGTCTCGCTATTCAAAGAAGCTTTCGGCCGCACGTTGACTCGCCGGACGGCGGGGAGCGTGGCCCATGATGTGGCACAGGCGGAGGAAAAGACGCGCTCGCTCGAAGATCTTCAGCCGACCGCATTCACCGGCAACGCACAGACTATTCCCATCGCGTGGATCGCACAATCATTCGGAACGCGTGACTTTCTCGGCAACGAGTTTTTGATGTGGCTCTGGTGGTACATCGATACCGAAGGTGACACCATCGAAGTATCGGACGGATCGACCGTCACATGCATGATGGCGCGGACGATCAGTTTGGAATGCCCGCTGGCTGAGACCGGAAAAGAGACCATCACGAGCGAGTCACCTGTCCGATTGCCCGAGACGAAGCGCGCTGTGCAAGCCGGAAAGCTTCCGCGCAAGGCGGGGCTGATCCTCGTTAGGCATGACCAGCAGTATGAATTGTCGCTTCAAGCGGAGACATTCAGCGTTTCGGGCGGAGCTTTGCCGAAGCTTGAGAAGGAATCGGGACGAGCTGAAGAGGAGGATCGAGTCGATCAGATTCGAGAATTCACCGATACGCTTGATCTTTTGTTCGGTGTGTTCGTCACTCGTCGCCTGAGCCCGCAATGGAAAAAGGATGTCGAAGCGATTCGCGAGTGGCTCGATAAAGATACATAGTCCACTCCGTCACTTTCGAAGAGTGGTGGTTTCTTTCTCCATCGCTTCGACCTGTTTGGCGAGATAATCTCGAAGCACGATCGCGTGATTCTTCTTTTCGTCCTTCGAACCGTAGAGCAGCGTCACCTTGTTGAGGCTGATCAGCTTGGCCAGATCGGAAACATGTGACGCATTCGCGTCGAGTTCCGCGTGATACCGCTTTTTGAATTCACGCCACTGAGAGGTATCCCGGTGAAACCACTTCCGAAGCTCGTCGGAGGGAGCGACATTCTTCGCCCATACCGCGAGTGCCGCATCCTGCTTGTTCACACCGCGCGGCCAAAGACGGTCGACGAGAATCCGCAATCCGTCCTCCGAATCGACGGGATCGTAGATTCGTTTCAATGAGATGTCCATGATTGCCGGTAGCGTCCTTTGGGCGATCCATTGAGGATCGAATTTCCCTTTGGCTTCCCTGCCGACATGACTCCATTCGTTCGAATCGACTCGTTATCATCCTAAAGAGCGGGGGCCGGCATCAACCCTTTTCCGATGGATCGATCACCGAGAATCAGATATTCGTGATGAGCGTTAACGTTTGAGGCCTTTTCCGAGACGAGAAGCGAATGAAGGCGATCCACATCATTGGCCGAAAGAACAGCGGTAAAACGACGCTGATCGTCGAACTCATTCAGCACTTCTCTTCACAGGGAATTCGGGTCGGGAGCATCAAACATACTCACCATCGTCATGAACTCGACGTCCCGGGGAAAGACTCTTTCAGGCACCGGGAGGCTGGAGCGAATCCGGTTGCAATACTTTCTCCTGGTATGACGGCCATCTTTCGTCCTAATCCCTCGGGTGATGCGTCGGACGGATACGAATGGATTGAGCCGCTGTTTGGTGATTGTGAATTGGTGCTAGTCGAAGGAAATTCGGCCACTTCTCAGACGAAACTGGAAGTCTGGCGGAAGGCGACACTAACGGAGCCGATGGCTCTTCACGATTCTGCTATAAGAGCCGTCATCTCTGATGATACACCTGAGGTCCCCCAACCCGTTTGGAGAAGGAACGACATTGTCGCGATTGCCGACCGCATTTTGAAGTTCGTTCGGGAATGATGGACGCTGTGTCAGCAGTCAGTGTCCGCGTCCATACAATGACCCATATTCCTTTGATGTGATGGTGCGTGGATAGAGAAGGACGAATTGTCCCAATTAGACGACCTCGTTTCCGTTCGATTTCATCTGGGATCGCCTGATGTTTGAAAAGTTCCGAGTCTTTCTCGAGTCCATCAAGTTTAGCCACACGATTTTCGCGCTTCCGTTCGCGCTTCTTTCAGCGACTCTGGCGAGTGTTCGAGAGGGAGGCTGGCGGCTCCTCGATCTCATTGGAATACTTCTTTGCATGGTGTTCGCGCGGACAGCGGCGATGGGTTTCAATCGCTGGGCGGACCGGTTCATTGATGCGAAGAATCCCCGAACGGCGATTCGCGCCATACCGGCAGGGCAATTGTCCCCTGGCGCGGTCATGAGCTTCGTCGTTATTTCGTCGATTGGGTTTATCGCTAGTACGCTTCTCTTTTGGCTATCTCACGAAAATCTTTGGCCGCTTTACCTGAGCGTGCCTGTCCTCGCATTTTTACTCGGTTATTCTTTTGCCAAGCGATTCACTGCATTCGCGCATGTTTGGCTGGGACTGGCGTTGGCAATGTCGCCGACAGCGGCGTGGATCGCGATCCGTGGAAATGTGGTTTGGTCCCCGATTCTTTTGTCACTCGCGATTGTCTTTTGGGTGACCGGTTTTGACATCATCTATGCGTGCCAGGACATCGACGTCGATCGCCAGCTCGGTCTTCGAAGCATCCCCGCGTGGCTAGGGATGGGAGGAGCCATGCGAGTGGCTCGACTCTGTCATCTTTTGATGATCGGCACGTTGGTGATATTTGGAATGATCACGCCTGAGTTGAATGCGTTTTACTGGATGGGGGTGGTCGGCGTCGGAATTCTGCTGGCTTACGAGCATTGGCTGGTGCGTGGCCGAGATTTGACCCACGTGAATCTCGCATTTTTATACGTCAACGGGGTTATTAGTTTGGGATTGTTTCTTTTGACGCTGGCCGACCTTTACGGCCCAAAGCTGTAATTTCCACTACCATAGAAGTATCGGGCGAGAAGCGATTTCGCCGAGGATGTGCGGGGAGTAGGACGAAAATGGCCGCGACGTCAATCAACACCATTCGGGAAAAGGTGGAAGCAGGGGAGAGACTCTCCGCCGAGGAAGGAGTCTACCTCTACGAGTACGACAACCTGCTCGAGGTCGGCGAACTCGCGAACATCGTCCGTGAACGAAAGAACGGGAATTACGCTTACTACAACATCAACACCCATCTCAACCCAACGAACATCTGTGTGTACCGCTGCAAGTTTTGTGCGTTCCGTTCCGACCTGCGCGGACCGCGCGGTTACTTGATGGATGACGACCAGATTTTGGAGCGGGCTCGGGGCGCTCACGAACGAGGTGCGACCGAAATGCACATCGTCGGCGGGCTGCATCACATGAAGCAGTTCGATTGGTACAAGAACATTCTTCAGGTCATTCACAATGCATATCCGGAGATTCATTTAAAGGCGTTTACCGCCGTCGAAATCGACTGGTTTACACGCATCACCAAGCTCTCGATCCGTGAAGTCCTGACGGAGCTCAAAGAGGTAGGGCTTGGTAGTTTGCCGGGGGGCGGTGCCGAAATCTTTCACGAGGATGTTCGAGGCGAGATTTGCGAGCATAAAGCGGATTCCGATCGTTGGATCGAGATTCATCGAACGGCTCATGAGCTCGGACTTCACACCACGGCCACCATGCTCTATGGTCATCTGGAGAAGCCGATCCACCGGGTCGACCACATGATTCGGCTTCGAAATCTGCAAGATGAGACCGGAGGTTTTCAAACCTTTATTCCTCTCGCGTTTCATCCAGAGAACACGAATATGTCGTCGATCCGAAAGCCGAGCGGCCAGATGGATCTTCGGACAATGGCGATCAGCCGACTCATGCTCGATAATTTTCCGCACGTCAAGGCGTACTGGATCATGCTCGGGATCGGTATTGCCCAGGTAGCGTTATCGTTCGGAGCCGATGATCTCGACGGGACCGTCGTTCATGAGTTAATCTATCACGACGCAGGGGCGCAGACGCCCGAAGCACTGACGGTCACTCAAATTCGTCGGCTCATCGAAGAGGCGGGGCGAATCCCGGTCGAACGGGATACGCTTTACAACCGCGTCGAACGGGATGCGGAGGGTTGGCGAAAGGGAGAACGGATTCTCGTCGCCAACTGACGATGGGAGGGGTTTGCTCATTTCGATCGCTCCCTCCATGCGTTTTCTCAGATCTTTTAACCTCACCCACAACGTGAATTTCCTGTTTTCGCGCGAACCGCGCTGCGCTCTCCATTTTGAATAAAACAGTGGCGGGATGCGCGGCGTCACCTGTTTTAGGCTCGTGACGGGGAAGGGAGAATTCGTTGACTCGCCAATACATTGCCGTCGATTTGGGGGCGGAAAGTGGACGGACAATTGTCGCGTCGTTCGACGGACAGCGCTTTCAACTTAGTGAAACCCATCGCTTTCCGAACGGCTACGTCCGCGTGCTCGACACCATGCATTGGGACATCGTCAGGCTATGGCAAGAGATCAAGACCGGGATCGGTAAATCACTTCATCAAGCGGGCCCTGCGATCTCCGTGGGAATCGATACATGGGGAGTTGATTACGGGCTAGTTGCCGACGACGGTTCACTTGTCGGCAATCCGGTGCATTATCGCGATCCTCGCACGGCGGGGATTTACGATTATGCGTTCAACATCGTTCCAAAGGACGAGATTTATCGGCGCACCGGACTCCAGTTTCTTCCGTTCAACACGCTCTTTCAATTGGTCGCCGCTCAGCGAAAGCGAGGGAAGAAGGCATTTGAGGGTGTCTCGAAAATGCTTCTCATTCCCGACCTTCTCAATTCCTTTCTGACGGGAGAGCAGGTCGCGGAATACACGATTGCCTCGACCACTCAGATGCTTGATGCCCGCACGCAGAAGTGGGACGTTGAACTCATCGAAAAATTCGGTCTTCCGGCAAGCTTGCTGCCGCCACTGGTTAAGACGGGGACAAGGCTGGGCAAAGTTCGGGCCGATGTGGCCGATGATATCGGCGGCGTGACCGAGGTCATCGCATCGGCGGGGCACGACACGGCGGCGGCGGTTGCGGCCGTTCCGGCGAGTGCCGGGGACGATTGGTGTTACATTTCGAGCGGAACATGGTCACTGATGGGGGCTGAGCTTTCCGCACCTTCCATCTCGGAACAAACGCTGGCCGACAACTTCACGAATGAAGGAGGGGTAGGGGGAACGATTCGTTTTCTCAAGAACATCATGGGACTTTGGTTGGTCCAACAATGCCGCCGGAGTTTCGAGAAATCCGGGGCAACCATCGACTACGCCGAACTAACGAACAAGGCGGCCGCCGCCCCGGCATTTCAGGCAATCATCGATCCGGACGACCTTTCCTTCATGAATCCGCCAGACATGCCGGCCGCGATCAAAGCGTTCTGCGAAAAGCATAAACAACCGGCACCCGCCGATTCGGCGTCCCTGGTGAGAACTTGTCTCGAGGGACTCGCTCTTCGCTATCGGAAGACGAAAGAAGAGCTTGAACTTAATATGGGCCGAAAGATCAATCGAATTCATATCGTCGGTGGCGGAAGCCAGAACAAACTTCTCAGTCAATTGACTGCCGATTGCTGTCAGGCGGAAGTGATCGCTGGACCGATTGAGGCGACCGCTTTAGGGAATGTTTTGGTTCAGGCTCTATCGTCAGGCGATATAGGATCTCTGGATGAAGGGAGAGAGATCATCAAGAATTCATTCCCGGCGGAGAAGTATGAGCCGGTGTCTTCCTCGGAAGCGGCCTGGGATGATCAATACGGGAAGTTCAAAAGCCTTCTCACTTAGTGTTAGCAGTGCTTCGAAGGTACTGATTCAAGACGCTTCAAGAAATTCAAAACGCCGACCAATAATGATCGGCGTTTTGACGTCAAATCAATCGCAATGAACTAGGACTGCTTGCGTCGACGGAGCAGGGTAACTGCGCCGGGAACGAGAATGAGACCCGTCATCACGAAGGTTGAAGCTTCAGGCACGGTAGCCTTGGCCGTGACCGTTCCCTGGAAATTGAGCTGAAGATCGAGCAATCCAGGAAGCACGCTGGAAAGGCCCCCAAGCGCGTTATCGAGAGTCGATGTCAATTCGAATTGAACCGGCAGGGTGAGCGTTGAAACGCTGTGCGTTCCCAAGTTCGTGATCGTTCCATCGGCAACGGCCGTATTGGCGATTGGTAGATTAAGGTTGGAAAGATCAATACGCGTGCCAAGGCCGATATCTAGATCCAGGCTAAACAAACTTGGTGAGGTTACCGTAAGTCCGAGCTGCGGAGCCGAGCTGGCGATCCCGCTTAGGATCGCCTGAAGAGCAAATTTGTTAACGATGTTATCCTGCGTCAACCGAGCGGAGAGGTTGACGTCGAGGAATCCGTTAGTCACCACAACGCTCACCGCATTCGCATCGAACGTGTTGCCCGCCAATGCGACATAATCAAGAGCGGTGAAGTCGAGTGCGAAATCACGAATCGCGGTCTTGGCCACCACGGCGCTGAGCGTTCCCAGGTTAAGCGTGGCAGGAACGAGCGTGTTCAGGGGTGACGGCAATGCATCACGCACGGATTGCGGAATATCAATCGGCGGGATCACGTAGGTGACCGGAGCGTTCAAGTTGACGCCATAGTTTGCTGGAGCCGTTCCCGCAGCACCGCTCACGTTGGGCGAGTACTGAAGGGGAGTATTAAAAAAACCGCCCGTCGGATTGATCGCGGTGGCGGCGCCTCCGCCAGCGAAATTCAGACCAGTCGGATTGGTACCGAGTGCGACGGTGCCGTTGTATTTTGTAAGAGCGTTGGCCTGCTGTTCCGTTGCCGTGACAGCTCCGCCAAAGAGATTTCCAGTGACCGTGAGATTCACTTGGCTCGTGTTCTGAACCGTCCACGTCACTACGCCGGCTTGGGCACTTCCCGAACCAAGCGTGAGCAGGGCGAAAGCGAGTGATGCGAGGGGAGTAGAATTCTTCCCAAGAAACATCCGTTACTCCTCAAAATCGTAACTAAATGACATGCAAAGTTGCGACGGATGGAATGAATGTGCTTTGATCATCACGCTAGGGAGGTGCTTCCTTATCGCTCTCGCGACTAAGGTTGCGCGATGATGATTCCCCCGTCCAAATCCCTACAAACGGATACTGTACTTGGAAATCAGCATTTGGAAACAGTGAAATAACGAAATTCTCACCTTGCGCGGCGTTGACGGCGAAGCGTTCCCCTCAATTCGATATTCCGCACCGGGATCTATCCGCGTTGCTTTCGCTTGATTGAACTATCGCCAATGGACTGCGGGGGTTGATGCGTTTAAGTTAATGGTCCGCGGTTTGAAATCAGTGACTGAACTCGACAAGGGGCAATGGCGAATACATGAGTGATTTCTCATACGGACTCAACACGAGCACCATTCGGCCGGCCAGTCCACGGGAAAAGATCGAGATCACTTCGAAGGCTGGTTACGACGCGATCGAGCTTTGGATTTCCGATGTCGATGAGCACGTGAAGCAGGGGGGGACGGTTTCTGATTTGCGAAAGATGCTCGACGACTTGTCACTCGACCGCCCGAGTATGATTTCACTGAGCGGATTTTACATCGCCGATGAGGCAGGGTGGAAGAAGGGGCTCGACGAATGCAAGCGTCGCCTGCAAATGGCAGCCGATCTCGGCATTCGTCGAATCGTCGCCAGTCCGCCAGGCGATGTCGTGGAACGGTCGCTAGCGATTGACCGGTACGGACAACTTCTCGAGGTGAGCCTGACCTATAATGTGCCGGCCTCTGTGGAGTTTCTTGGCTTTGTGAAGGGGATCAATACCCTCGAAGAGGCATGGGCCATCTGTGCTGGGCCTGGGAATCCGGAAGCGACGCTGACTCCCGATATCTGGCATATTTTCCGTGGCGGGACGAACCTGGCGACATTGGACAAGATCCCCGCCGACCACATCAGTTGTTTTCATTGGAACGACGCGCCGTCAAATATTCCCCGTGAGAAACAGACGGATGCCGATCGCGTATATCCGGGTGATGGGATCATGCCCCTCGCTGACATCGCGAATCAGCTTCGTGCCAAGGGGTGGACAGGCTGTCTGACGCTTGAACTCTTCAATCCCTCCTACTGGAAAGAAAACCCACTCGATGTCGCGAAGACCGGTCTTCGTAAAATGAAAGAAAGCGTCGCGAAAAAGTGATGGTGGCATTCACGCGGCGATAACGTCAAAGATGCGTAAAGGCCGTTCCCTTTGCGTCGTATGTTCTGTTCGAATGCGATCGTTGAGACGGAACTTTCATGCCTCAGGCCATCGTCGAGACTCTCGGACTCACGAAGACGTACGGGGGGATTCACGCGCTCGAAGACTGCACGCTTCGCGTGAATGAAGGTGAAGTTTTCGGTCTGCTAGGGCCCAACGGTTCCGGAAAGACAACACTCCTTCGTCTTCTGATGGGTTATCTTCGCCCGACGCGCGGCACCGCGAAGATTGCCGGCCTTGACTGCTATGAACAGTCAGTCCAAGTGCACCAGCAACTCACCTATCTGCCAGCTGAGGTTCGGCTTTTCTCGAATATGCGGGGAAAGGACCTGCTACGTTTTTTCGCGCACATGCACCCTGGGGGGGACTACAAGCGTTCTCTTGAATTTGCCAATCGGCTTGAGCTCGATTTGAGCCGGATGGTCGCGTTCTGCTCGACGGGGATGAAACAAAAAATCGCGCTCGTCGCGACACTGGCGACGCGGTCTCGACTCGTGATTCTCGATGAACCGACCTCCGCCCTCGATCCCACGGTCCGCCGGGAAGTGATCACGCTATTGAATGAAGCTCGTCGTGAGGGTCGTACCATTATCTTTTCCTCGCATGTACTGAGCGAGACTGAAGCGTCGTGTGATCGTGTGTGCATTCTTCGAAGAGGAAAGCTCGTCTATATCGACTCACTGACAAGTATTCAGCGCGAACACCGGATTCGTGCGGTGCTGACGGGGCCTTTGCCTTCTCTGCCTTCGAATTTGGCCGAGGATATCGAGGTCAAAAGGATCAACGATCGAGAGATCGTCATTCAAACTGCGGGGGAGATTTCGAGTCTCTTCGGTTGGCTCTCGACTCTTCCTCTCGACCAAGTTCGCATCGAGCCCATCAGTCTACAGGTGGTCTACGATCGCTATCATGCGAGCGAGGAGATCGAGTCGAGATGAAGTGGGCACTCTGGGCGAAAACCATCAATGATGCGTGGGTTCTGACCGCGGCCGCAGGAGCCCTCCTTTTCATCTTCAGCGGTCTCTACGTCTTCATGGGATCACAGTTTGAGGACGAAAATCTCGAAACACTGCTCGAACTATTGCCTCCCTTTGTTTCAAAGCTGAGCCCGATTCCATTCAAGGAAATGGTGAGGCCGCTGGGGCGAATCGCAGGTTTACTTGTCGATCCTACCCTTTTTTTAACGTGCGGATTGTGGGCGATCGCGCGCGGCTCTGACGCAGTGAGCGGAGAACTCAATCGCGGAACAATGGAGATATTGCTCGCTCAGCCGGTGCCCCGTTATCAGATCATGCTCGTTCAAGCGATCGTCACGACGCTGTCGGCATTCCTTCTCGTGTTCATCGTCTTCGTCGGCGTCGGCCTTGGTGTTTGGATGGCTGGATTCAAAGAATCGGTCTCGATGGCGCATTTCGCACGCGGTCTCGTCAATCTGTTCTCTCTCATTTATTGCCTTGCGGCCGTGACGACGCTTCTCAGCTCGGTCGATCGTTACAGATGGCGAACGCTCGCACTCGGGGGCGGTTTCATGGTGACTCAGCTCATCATCAAAGTGCTAAGCCGGCTTCGCGATGATTTTGAGTTCCTTCGCTATACCACGATCTACGGGGCTTACGAACCTTGGTGGATCATTTCGGCGAGTGACGACATGTTCTGGTGGACATGGATGGGACTCTGCGGCGTTCTTCTCGCCATCGGCACGGTCTGTTATGTCGTTGCTACGATCATTTTTTGTCGCCGTGATCTACCGGCACCTCTTTGATCTTTATCGCCAAACTTTGCGATCGAGTCGGCGAAGCTGAATCGCCTCCGCCAGATGCACGGGCTGAATTTCCGCACTTTCCGAGAGATCCGCGATCGTTCGGGCGACCCGCAACACCCGGTCATGCGCGCGAATCGAAAGCCCGAGTTCCTCGACTGCTTGTCGAAGCAAGTTTTCTCCCACCGGATCGAGTTGGCAATGCTCGCGAATCTGCCTGGTATTCATGCGACCGTTAATCATGGTCGGTTGCCCTTTGAACCGCTCTGTCTGTCTTCGACGGGCCTCGCTCACTTGCGATCGCATGCTGCCACTATCACGGCCCTCTGTCCGGCCGCGCAGTTCCTCCCAATCGATGGCGGGGACCTCGATGTGAATGTCGATACGATCGAGTAAGGGACCGCTGATTTTGGAAAGATATCGTTCGACCTGCATCGGCGTGCAGCGACATTGTCGTTTGGGATCGGTCAAATAGCCGCACGGACAAGGATTCATCGCGGCGACAAGCAGGAAGTCCGCCGGAAACGTCATCTTGCCCCGAGCTCGAGTGATTGTGACTTCACAATCTTCGAGCGGCTGCCTGAGAACTTCGAGCGTTCGCCGAGAGAATTCAGGAAACTCATCAAGAAACAATACGCCGTGATGCGAAAGGCTGACCTCCCCTGGCTCGGGGTTGGCTCCTCCGCCAATGAGTCCAGCCTCGCTGCTGGTGTGATGAGGAGAGCGAAACGGCCGGACCGTTTTCAGCGGATGATCGGGAGTCGTCTGACCGATCGCGCTAAAGATGCGGGTCGTTGCGAGTGACTCTTCCAGCGTCATGGGGGGCATTACGGTTGGCAGACGCTTGGCGAGCATGGTCTTTCCGGTTCCGGGCGATCCCAGCATAAGGACGTTATGTCGACCGGCGGCGGCGATCGTGAAGGCTCGCTTGGCTCCCTCTTGACCTTTCACATCAGCGAAGTCGACGCTTGATTTTCCATTCACCGAAAAAATGGAGTCGAGATCGACATGGACCGGCTCGGCATCGATCGCCCCGACGAGCAATCCGACTGCCTCGGCAAGGCTTGAGACTGGATAGACTTCGAGCCCCTCCACAACGGCCGCTTCCCGGGCATTGGCGGTGGGAACGAGCAGTCGTTTGCAACCTTGCTCACGTGCGGCCAGGGCGATCGAAAGGGCTCCTTTCACCGGCCGCGTCGAACCTTCGAGAGCAAGCTCACCGACGGCAGCGATGTCTTTGAACACTTCCGTCGACATCTGAGCCGTGGCGGCAAGTAGTCCGAGCGCGATCGGCAGATCGAAACCCGCGGCATCCTTCCGGAGATCTGCCGGAGCCAAGTTCACGATCACACGAGAGACCGGCTTGCGATAGCCGCTATTGACAATCGCGCGTTCGACCCGGTGCGTGCTTTCCTTGACGGTGGACTCCGCGAGTCCGACCAGCACTACTTGCGGCAATCCGGTGGCGGCCACATCAATTTCCGCCTCGACAGGAACGGCATCAATGCCCACGAGGGTATAAGTTCGAAGCTTGGCGAGCGCCATCAGCAGATATCTCCAGATTTATGCGACAGGACTCTATCTTACGTGAAAGGAAAGGTGGTTGTCTTCTGTTCACCTCTGAGAAGTTCAAATCTCTTTTCGATTCCCGGTGTCGAATCAGAAGCTGATCCGATAAGCTTTGGTCCTATTCCAATCCCCTCTTTTTAATGGAGAGTGAATGTCGACCGATTCACTTCCTCGTCGACCGCTATTACCAGCGTTGGCGGGCATTCGTTTTTTCGCGGCGATTCATGTGTGTCTACATCACTTGGCACAGATGGCCTATGCGCTCACCTTTTATCACCCGACAAAGGACGAACTGCCGCTTCGCGATTGGGCGGCCGGCACCTGGGCCATCTTCTCTGATAGCTGGATGGTGAATAGCTTGATGCGAGGGGCACTCGTTCAAGTCGGGATGTTCTTCGTCATGTCGGGATTCATTCTCACCTACAGCCATCCGATGGGGCCAGGGGGCAAATTTGACTATCGGGGCTACACGCTCGCTCGAACCGCCCGTGTTTACGCGATGTATTTGATCGGACTCCTCGTCACCCTTCCGATCGCATTTGCTCTGACCGCGACGAATGGACAAGCGCGTGACGAAATCATCATCACCGAAAATTCTCCTGAGATGCAGATGATGACGACCGCCAAGGGGATCGAGACGAGGAACCGCGCGCCCGAACCGGTTTACACGCCCGCGGAAAAGGTGACCGCGTTTGTCGTCACGCCGCTACTGCTTCAAGCATGGTTTCCACGGTTGTCGATCTATCCGTGGAATCCGCCCGCCTGGTCCCTTTCGGTGGAAGCGTTCGCCTATATCATCTTCCCGGTCTTCGCGATCTGGATGCTTCGCTGGAGTACGAAGAAGCTCATCATCTTTGCCGTCCTATGTTGGGTGTTCGAACTGATCGCTCCGATCTGGTACATCATCGCGGAACCGGACGGCGTCAACTTCGAATGGAACATGAACGCATTCTGGTTCAATTTCGTCCGTCACAATCCTATTCTTCGCGTTCCAGAATTCTTGATCGGCATGGTGGCGGGTCGACTCTACTCGGAGAAGGCGGCGGCGAATGCCATCGCGGGGAAGGGGACGGGGGGATGGTTGTCCACGATCGCGGTCATCTTCATCATCGGCTTCATGATGATGAGCGATTCCTTATTCGGCCAATTCGCGTCTTACATGCTGCTTCATAACGGGCTACTTGCCCCGGTCTTCGCGATCGGTGTCATTGGGCTGGCACTGGGCGGGGGCCCGGTGGCGGCCATTTGCTCACGCCGTCCGATCGTGGTCGCGGGTGAAGCGGCATACGCCATTTACATGCTTCACTTCGCGTTCCTTGCGTACAGCCTTGTCGTATTCATTGGTGGCGCGAAGGAAGGAAAAGCGCCGCCGGATCCGTGGACATACCTTTGGGTCTTCTTGATCGGTGTGACGCTTCTATCGGTCGCTGTTCATAAGTGGTGGGAGGTTCCGTGGCGTCGCCGCATCAGAAGAATCATGCTCTACTTCTGGCCCGATCGAACAGCGCCGGTCACCGTGAAGTGATCTAACTCACGGAGCGCGAGGTCCGTCTTGCCATGCCGCCACCACGGTGGGAGGCGTTGACGTGGTCAACTTCCCGTGCTCGAAGGTTGCCGTCGATTCAACAAGCAGCGTGACCGATTTGCCTTGAACTAGAGAGGCGGGGGCGATCGGTGTGATCTTTCCGCCCACGGATTTCTGGGCGATGCTGTTGGAGAAGTTGAATTCCTCCGGTTTGCCGCCGGTATTCGGCAGGATCAAACTGGTGGCCGATTCCGATGACTGAGCAACCCGTCCGGTGACAAGCCTGTAGATCGGCTCGTTTCCGCTTGCGATTACTTTCTTGGCATGATTACTCGCGACAAAGAGAGCGAGCAATCGCGGAGGTCCGGCCGCTCCGACAGATTGTCCATCGACATACCGCCATGGCTGCTGGATGACGACGTGTCCCCGCGTGTTCGGCTGGATCTTAGAAGCATCAGCGGGAAGGACCTCTTTCCCCTCGGTCCCGACGAACGCACCTTCCACGGAAACTGACTCTTCCTCGCCTGTCCCATCGGCAACGAATTGCAGCATGTTGTCGGCAATCTTTCGGATGCGAGCGGGAACGATGCGGATCAGGGGGAAGATTCCATCAGGACGACCTTGGAAGCCTTCGCGCGAGTCGATGGTGCCCCCTTTGTAACTGAGTGCACGCTCGCGATTGCTTTGCACGAGGCCTCCATTGTCGTAGAGATCGACTCCGCGATTCGACTCCCTCGTTTGACCGTTGCGATAAAGCGAAACGCCGCGATCGTTTCTTTTAGCGCGTCCGTTGTCGTAAAGGAGTATCTCTCGTTGTTCCTGAACTTGCCATCGCCCGCGCGGGTCAAGCGGAACACCTTCCAATGATGCCGAGGGCGGATCGGGACTGTTCTGAACAGTCGATTCCACTTCACCCGACGGCGTGACGTAGACCTGTTCGATCCCACCGCCATTCGGATTTGGGCGTTGATTGATACTTCGCTCTGGATTGACGACGGTGCGGCCATTGTCGTAGAGTGCGACACCGCGAGCGTTCCTCGTTTTGTTGGCATCCGGGAAGAGGTCGATACCCGCGCGGTTTGTTTTAGGCCTTCCGTTGGCGTAAAGCTTCACGCCGTTCTGGTTGAACTTTCTCTGTCCGTTCGAATGGAGTGCATTGCCATTGTCGTCAAACTTCCGCTTCCCGTTGGGATAGAGGGGTCGGCCGTTGTCATCGAACATCCGCTGGCCATTCGAATAGACTCGATTCCCTCGATTGTCGAGGGTTGATTGGCCATTCGAGTACGCCTCGCTGATCGCATTGAGCTGAAGCCGTTGAATGGCGATATCAAGTGCTTCCCATTTCTCTTTGTTCAGCGTCTTGTTGTTCAGGAAATCCTTCGTCAATCGAGCGTAATCCGCGGCTGAGATGGGTGTATTGGTCAAGCGATACTTCGCGAAGGGCCCCCCCAACGTCGGGTCGGCAAGTTCCGGTTCCACTTCCAGAATCGCACGAGCAACGATGTCCCTCCCGGAAGGAAGAAGAGGACTGTGTTCATCAATGAATCGTCGGGTATTTCTCGCGGAGCCAGAGTCGTAGTAAATTCCCGATCCATCATAGGGTCTATTCGGCGGACCGTTGGTCAATCCTTGTCGACTGAGGCCGAGTATTCCGTCAGGATTATTCAACAGTGCTTGCTTCTGAAAACCTCTGGCATTTGCAAGTGTCTCACCTTCTTTTCCTCGGAGAGGCAATGACGGAGTCGGTTTGACTCCAGATGGGTCTCGGAACATTCGTTGATTGAGTGCTTCCACCAATTGTTGAGCGGTCATTGACGAGGATTCGAGAACGTCACGATCAGGAATGAGTCTTTTGTTCTTCCGTTCGAAGGCATCGAGAGCATCGGTGATTTCGCTGATCTCGAGCACCTCGTTGGGCTTGCGACCCAGTTCCTGATTCACGAAATCCTTGAGGTTGATGGGAAGGCGTCTTTGTTCCGCCAGCCAATCTGGGTCCTTGTCGAATGGTTCGTCTTTGGCAAAGCGTTCCTGAGCCCTTTCGGTTAGAGGCACCGTCTGATTCTGCGACGTGTTGAGTCGGCTTCCCCCTTGGCCCAAGGCGGTGGAGACCATGAGCCCGCTGCTTGCGAGGACAAGGGCCGTCAGGGATCGACGAATCGAATAGTTGCTCATGTTCGGTTTCTCCCCACGAGTGTCGGAGAGGAGTTAATCGAATCTTCGAGCACCAAGCCGTCCTTCATTCGGATGATCCGCTTGGCGTGCTCGGCAATGTCTTCCTCATGCGTGACCATGATGATGGTCTTTCCTTCCTCATTCAGCCGGGCGAGCAGTTCCATGATCTCCTCGCTCGTTTTTGAATCGAGGTTTCCGGTCGCTTCATCCGCCAAGATGATGAACGGGTCATTCACCAGACTTCGAGCGATCGCGACGCGCTGCTGCTGTCCACCGGAGAGCTGGTTCGGGCGATGATCGAGTCGGGCTCCAAGTCCCACCATCTTGGCAAGCTCGATGCATCGCTCCCGCGTTTCGGGAGAAGTCCCCTCCTGATACAGGAGAGGGACCTCGATGTTCTCAACCACCGTGAGCTGTTGGATCAGGTTGTAGGACTGAAAGATGAATCCAATCCGACGCCCCCTGATTTCGGAAAGCGTATCGTCATCGACCGTGGCGACATCGATATCGCCGAGGAGATATTGCCCGCTCGATGGGCGATCAAGACAGCCGAGGACATTGAGCAACGTCGACTTCCCCGAACCACTCGACCCCATGATCGCGACGTAATCCCCTTCTTCAAAAGTGAGACTGACGCCACGAAGAGCTTCGACCTTTACCTCTCCCAAGTCATAAACCTTGCGCAGATCTCGCAGCTCCGCAACGACTGGCATTCCGTTTCCTCACGGTCATCTCAAAGGAATTATGGCATCCCTTTGGCTCTCTCATTGGGAATCGCCCGGGTGATCCCGCCGTCATGACCCGATCTCTGAAATCGACGCCGTGCGCGCGACCGGACGATCAATCCGCGATGAAGTTTTCCATGGGCGAGAGATGGGGAGTTGTGAGAAATTTTACCGGCTAACGAGACTTTAGCGATGGGAACAACTTTTCGATCCTTGGTTTCCTCAACACGATCGAGAGGTTCACTCAAATTGAAGTGCCATTATGAGGGATGGGGATGTCGGCGCATCGCTTCGATCGCATAAGGGGGCGTCACAAAGGGAGAGAATTCTTCCTTTCCCTCCACCGAGCGAAAGTGCTCGAGCGCCCAGTGGACCGAAGGAAAAGCTAAGTCGTTCCAAGGAACCTCGTCCCACGTGACCAGCTTGACGTCAGTACTTTCGGGGCCGGGTTGAAATGCTGGGTGCTTCAGCTTCGCGCGATAGATCAGATGTACTTGGCTGATGCGAGGGACAGAGTAGACGGCTAGAAGTTTACCCACTTCGATGTCCGCGCATGCTTCTTCATACGCTTCTCGGGCAGCTCCCTCCTCGGCAGTCTCTCCTTCTTCCATGAAGCCAGCCGGCATCGTCCAGTAGCCGACGCGCGGTTCGATCGCCCGCTTGCAGAGAAGGAGCTTATCTTCCCAGGTGCAGACTGCTCCGACGATGATCTTGGGGTTGTCGTAATGGATCCATCCACAGTCCCCGCAGACGAGCCGCTCGCGGCTGTCACCATCTGGAACTTGTTTCAGGAATCGATTTTCGTTTGTCGGTTCGCTCATCTCTTCGTCCGTGAACGGCTACTATTGGACGCATGAAGGCACACGCCCCAACAGTAAGAGTAGCATCGTTCAGGTTGCATTTGCCAGCGTTGAGTGACAGATCGGTCACTCCGTCACGAGATATTCGAACTTCTCCTTGAATTCCGCGACCGTCAGCTTGCCGGCTTGAGCAAGTTTTTCAAGCCGTGCCTCGTCTTCGAAGTCGCGCTTCTCGAGGCGGATCATGTACTGCCGGGCGACTTGATAGGACTCGCTGGTCACGTCAACATAACGAACGCGTGGCCTGCCCGTTTGCGGATCGAGAAGTGATTCGATTTTCAAGGGATGCAGAACGCCCCCTTGGAAGGTAACGATCGCGCCTGAACCTCCTTGCAAGAGGTATCGGATGGCGCCATAACCGAGATTACGAGTGTATTCGCAGTCAAAGGGGATGGGGTCGGCACAGCGTAACTCGTAGCCAAGATTCTTCGTAACCATCGTTTCGCTGATGCCACGTGCTTTGAAACGGCGGCGAAGTTCACGCCGGATCGCCGGCCCGAATTCGATGTCGTCAATGCGAATATGGCCGTGCTCATCGCGCTCGATGTCGTCGTTGCCGAAAGCTGCCTCTCGCTCCTCGTTCGACATGAATTCGGCCAGACCCTCGGCCAAAATCACGACGCCGTGATCACGTCCAAGTAGTCGCCGTTTGATGATCGTCCCTTCAACGATGTCGCAGATCTTCTTGAAGGTGACCGGTTTCCCCTGCCATTCTTCAGCGATGACCGTGAGAGGAGCGGAAGCCGCTTTGCCGATTCCAAGAGCCAAATGCCCCGCTTTGCGGCCCATCGCGACGACGATGTACCATCGCGGTGCGGTTTGCGCATCGGCCATCAAGTTCTTGAGCACGCCGACACCGACGTGCCGTGCTGTTTCAAACCCGAAAGTGGGGATCGACGGGGGAAGGGGTAAATCGTTATCGATCGTCTTGGGAACATGCACGAGTTGGAATTCACCGGGGGCCGCCGTTGCCAGCTTACTGAGACTAAAGGCGGTGTCATCTCCGCCGATCGTCACCAGATATTTGACATTCGCCCGGCGGAGCGATTCGATCACCCGCTTCATGTCATCCGGATTCTTGGTTGGATTCGCTCGCGCGGTCTTGAGGATCGAGCCTCCCTGGAAATGAATGCGGGAAACAGTGTCGATGTCGAGGGTGCGGGACTGGTCGGACCGACCGGCCATCAAATGTTTGAAGCCTTCCATGAAGCCGATCACCTCGAAGCCGTGGTTACGAGCTTCGATCGTGGCCGCACTGATAACGCCATTGATACCCGGTGCCGGTCCGCCCCCCACCAGAATGCCGAGAACCTTCGACTCAGGAGCCATCCAGATTAGTCCCTTACTGGGGAAATCGGTTGCGAGCGCACGAACGTCACTATTCACCCGCATGAATAGCGTCAGCCAGTGTAATCGATCCGAAGATTGGTGTTAAACCGGTTCTCGATGATGCGCGAGAACCGCTTCGATCGAGGGCATATTTACGGACGGCTTGCGGCACGGCAACCGCGAGTTCATGCTATCAGGGAACGCAAACGGTTCCCTACCTTCGCCGTGGAAATGACTTGTGACAATTTCGCAATAGTGTGGTCAATCGCCCAATAGGCTTTAGCCACTTCAAGAGCTGGAGACCAAGGGGGGCCAGGGAATGCGATACAGCATCACGTACACGACGACCCCCGTGACAGAGACATAGATCCAGATGGGAAGAGTGATGCGCGCCCACCACTTGTGCCTGATGAAGTCGTTCCGGAAGGCGAGATAAAAGACACGCAGAATCATCGGCAACATCACGATGGCGAGCAGGATGTGCGGAACGAGGATCGAGAAATAAACGGTGCGCCAAACACCCGTTCCAGGGAACGGCGTCGAGCTTTGCCCGGTCGCCTTGATGCGGAGGGTGTGATAAGTCAGATAGCACGCCAAAAATAGGGCCGACATGACGAACGCGGAAATCATGCAGGTCTTATGAGCATTGATGTTTCGGCGCTTGATGAAAACCCATCCGGTTACCAATAGGATCGCCGCCAAACCGTTGAGCGTCGCATTGACAGCGGGCAAATCGTGAATGCTCACGTCTTCTCCTTCGAGGCGGAGGAATCTTTTTCCATCTTCTCGACCTCTCGTTTGATGAGATCGACGGAGGCCGGATCCATGCAGTTATAAGTCGTTCGCGCTATCCCCTTGGGATCGACGATCACGACTCGATTGGAATGCACGACCAGATCACCTGGGTCGGCGTTGGGATTCGGATTTTCCTCAACCGCCAGGAGAAACCCCTCTTTGCTGACGCGGTAGATCTGGTCTCGATCACCTGTCAAAAAATACCACCGGCTTGGATCGGCAAGAAAGTGCTTCGCATACGTGGCGAGTACTTCCGGCGTGTCGTGCCGTGGATCGACCGAAAAACTGACGAGCTGAATGTCCTTGGGAAGATCCTCTCGCAGTTTCGCCATCGTTGCAGAAACGGTTGGGAACGAACTATGGCAACGGGTAAAGATGAAGCTGGCGAC
>JAIEPU010000297.1 GCA_019748235.1 bacterium | reverse complement strand
TGTTTGCAGCTTTCCCACGATACGAGACAGATTTGCTGCAACGTCGAAATCCGAGATGCTCAAGGGAATCCCTGGGTCGCCGTCAAAGGCTGGACGGAATGGCTCATGAGCTGGACCATGCAATATCTTGACATGACCCGCATGCCGGAATGGTATCTCATCGCCGATGAATTGCCTCTTCCTGGGCTGCCTGAGGGGGCGGTCTGCGTGCAGCTCGATAAGGAACATCTCGCAACCCCAGACCCGGAATGGCTCGGCCGTATTTTCATGTCGGAAGCGGAACGTCCTGAGTTCGAGGCCATCAAGAACAATAAGCAGAAGCGTGAAAAACTTCGCCACCGAATCGTGGTGAAGGAAGTCGCTCGGCTCTGGTGGGGACGTCAGCACGGCACGGTTTATCCCCATCCGTGCGAATTCTTGGTCGGTCACGATGAACTCGGAGCTCCACGACTCGAACCTGCGAACGATCCAGCTTTGCCGCATGTCAGCGCGAGTCACACGAGCACGATTTCACTGGCGGTCGCTTCCCCTATTCCGATTGGAATTGACGTCGAACCGGAATCTCGCCCGACCGAGGAATTCCGCGATCAGTATTTGACGCCCGCCGAGCAGCAGCGCGTCGCACTTCTTGAATCGGAAATGCCCGAAGAAGCTTGGAGCGTCCGGTACTGGTGCGCGAAAGAGGCCGTCGGGAAACTTCTGGGAATCGGACTCGAGGGACGCCCCAAACAGTTTGAAGTGATCGAATTAGCCCCCACAGGAACACTCACGGTACGTCATCGTGAGACGAATTTGACGTATGAAGTTCAAACGATTCGCTGGAATGGATGGGTATACGCTTACACGTACCAATCTGGCGGGTCACAAAACGGACAGCTCGTGCTGTCGGAAGAAATCGGGAACTCGTAAAACAAAGAGGTGCAGGCTCGATCCATTTTGAAGGATCAAAATGGTACATCCGTTGGCCCCTCTCTCCCGACCTGGCCAAAAGCGAAGTAGGTAATTCCATGTCCGGAACTGACGAGATTACGCTTGAGCCACAGGAGACAGCGCCGGCCGCTTCAACGCAGCAGGCCCTCGATCCGATTTCTCAGCGTCTGCAATCGTTGCAACTTCAAAAGAATGAGCGGCGGGGCGGCGGAGGATTCCGCTGGGGACGTCTCTTCTTTTTGCTCCTGCTGATCGGTGCTGTCGTCGGTGGATACTTTGGATTCGAGGAATACAAGAAGACCCATGCCCAGGTCATCCCTGAAACGGAAGCCATCTCCTTCGGCGAACGAGCCGGCGGTGGTGTGATCCTTGACGTTTCCGGGTACATCGTTCCAAAGAACAAAGTTCAAATCGCGCCGCAAGCCGCTGGCAAGATCATCGAACTCCCCATCGAAGAGGGGATGATCGTGAAGAAGGGGCAGGTGATCTGCCGAATTGAGGACGATACCTACCGGGCCGAAGTCGATCGGGCCAAGGCTGCCTTAGCGCTCGCGGAGGCTCAACTCCTTAAGCTGAAAAATGGGACTGACCCCGAGGAAATTGCGCAAGCGAAATCGATGCTCGATAGTTCCGAGGCTTCTCTGCAAGAGGCCAAAGACAATTACGACCGCTCGAAGAAGCTGGTGAATTCGGGAGCCAGCCCCACCGTGGAACTCGAAAAAGCGCAGGCGGCTCTCACGAATGCAGAGAATCAAGTCGCAGTCAACAAATCGAAGGTATCGCTCCTCGTGCGAGGCGCGCGGAGTGAGGACGTCGCCGTCGCGGAGGCTCAAGTCGCTCAGGCGAGAGCAACGTTTGAAAGTGCCCAGATCGGATTGAAGAACTCAGTGATCGTGGCTCCGGTCAATGGAACTATTCTCGAGCAGAATGCGCGAGAAGGTGAATTGATCCTCCCACAGACGGTGATCACCAGCCTCTGCGTGTTGGCGGACATGAATGAACTTGAAGCTGAAGTCGACATCCAAGAACGTGAGGTCTCACGCGTTTCAGTCGGACACCCCTGCCAGGTCATCCCCGACGCCTATCCTGATCGCATTTACGAGGCGGAGCTCGCGCGAATGCAGCCGCAAGTCAATCGATCGCGCGGCGTGGTGCCGGTCAAAGTAAAGATCCTTAAGCCTGATAACCACCTGTTGTCGGAAATGAATTGTCGGGTTCTTTTCCTCAAACGAGAGAACCAAGGGGAAAACCAGATACCAACCGTCCCCTCTCGCGCCGTCACAACGGCGGACGGAGTAAGCACGGTCTTCGTGTTGGATGAGAATAAGACAGCTCATCCGCGCCGGGTTAAGATCGGCAAGACGCTCGGCGATGAAATCGAAATCCTCGATGGATTGAAGACCGGCGAGATCGTCCTGCTTCGTGACAAGGATCCCATCGTCGATGGGCAATCCATTCGTCCCAAACTCCTCGAAGAGAATAAGGACGCGAAGACCAAGCCATGAGCAATGCGCCGCCGATCGTACTCGTCGATCGCTGCACCAAGCACTACTTTCGCGGCTCCGAGCGAGTGGAAGTGCTGAAAAGCGTTCATTTGGAAATTGCTCGCGGAGACTTCGTCGGTCTGATCGGCCCCAGCGGTTCGGGCAAGACAACCCTGCTTAATCTGATTGCCGGCCTCGATCAACCGACAACGGGGAGAGTCGTCGTCAACGGAGTGGAAATCTCGGCTCTCACCGAATCGCAGCTCGCCCTCTGGCGGACAAACGCCGTCGGTTTCGTCTTCCAGTTTTTCAATCTCATTCCTGTGCTCACGGCATACGAGAATGTCGAACTTCCTCTGCTCCTGCTGAATATGTCACGCCGGCGTCGCCGCGAGCAAGTGATGAACATTCTCGAACTGGTCGGACTAGGCCATCGTCTTGACCACAGACCTGGTCAGCTTTCGGGCGGTGAACAGCAGCGTGTCGGCATTGCACGAGCACTCGTCACCGACCCGGCACTGGTGGTCGCCGACGAACCGACGGGAGACCTTGATAGCCGCAAATCACAAGAGATTCTCGATCTCTTGCAAGAGTTGCAGGTTCGGCTGCAAAAGACGATTCTGCTGGTCACGCACGATTTGGCGGTCGCCGCGCGGGTGAGACGACTATTGCGCATTCAAGATGGCCAATTGATCGATGATACCGAGAACCCAGAGTCAACGTCGCACCCGCTGTTTGGAAGTCGAAATGTTTCAAGTGCTGCAAGGCGGCTCGAGGAACAAGAACGGGTGAAGCCGTCGAACGCCGCGGGGGCATGATAATCGATTGATGCATCGGGCATCACGCAGACGGTTCGGAAAGTCATTCACAGGGAAAGAGGCGAGTGTACAACTTCGTTCTGCTCGTCTTTAAGAACCTCGGACGTAACAAAGTCCGAACCGGCCTGACGGCCATGGCAGTGACCGTCCTCGTGACCATTTGCGCCGTGGTCACGAACGTCACCGAATCCGTTCGCAAGGGTGTCGAAGCAGACGCGAGCCAGACCAAGCTGCTCGTCAATGAACGATGGGTCATTCCGAGCAAAGTCCCTGTCCGCTACATCCCGGAAATCTCCCGAATCCCGGGCGTCGAAGATTGGACGACGTGGAACCTCTACCCAGGATTCCTCGACAAATCGAACCAGCTTCTCGGTATGGCGACTCGTGTCGAAAATCTTCGCGACATGCATGCCGGTCTCGACCAAATCGACAAGGAAACGATCGAGACGATGAAGCGGGAAAAAACAGGCTGCATCGTCGGTGGAAGTCTGATGCAAGCGATGGATTGGAAGATTGGACAGGAATTTACGATCAACAGCACCCTTCATCCAGGGAAAAGTCTTCGATTCAAAATCATTGGAGTAACTCCGCCGGGAAAATGGCCTCTTACATTTTTCTTTCGTTCGGATTACTACGGCGAAGGCGCGGGGAACAAGGATACGGTCGATTGCTTGTGGCTCAGAGTCCGAGATGCCGAGACCGGGCGCAAAGTAGCGGCCAAAATTCAACAAGACTTTGAGAATCGCCAGCCAAGTCTCAAGGCGGAGACGGAATCAGCCGGCGTCGCCCGCTTCGCCGAGAAGGGAAAAGCGATTCTCGACATCATCAAGCTCGTCGTCGCGATCCTGCTCATCGACATGCTCATTATTCTTTCCAATAGCATCAGCATCGCCACGCGTGAACGCCGGACGGAAATGGCAGTTCTCAAGGTCCTCGGATTCAAACCGATGCACATCATGGTGATGGTGATTGGTGAGGCAATGTTGATTGGAGGGCTGAGCGGGCTTTTCGGAGCGACGCTCGCCTGGGGCGCATCGACTCTCGCGATCAACGGCGTGTTACCCAGAAACGGATTGACTGGTTTCCTCGTCACTTTTCCCATCGAGTCGGCCACGGTTCCATGGGGATTGGCGCTCGGAATGTTAGTCGGCTTTCTGGGAAGCTTCTTCCCGGCCTGGTCTGCGAGAAAGGTGAAGGTCTCGGACGTGTTCTCGAAGATTGCATGAGTATGGTAAAAGGCAACGCAAGATGATCCCCGTCGCTTACAGCTATCGAAGTCTCTTCGTTCGTTGGAAGACGACGTTCATGACCGCCACTGGCTTCACGCTTGTTGTCGCGGCACTTATCGTCATGCTCGCCTTCATCAAGGGGATTCAGGAAGTCTGCGAAACGAGCGGCGATCCGGAGAATATCATCGTACTTAACGAAGGCCAGCCGGACGAAGTGCTCAGCCAAATCCCGCGCAGCACCGCATCACAAATCGAAACTGCGAGAGGAATCATGCGGGATTCGCAGGGGCGTCCCCTCTCGAGCCGTGAGTTCTTCATGGTCGCTTCGGTTTACGACTATCGCATCGCGGACTATGTAATGTATCCCTTGCGGGGTGTACACCCCGTCGCGTTTGACGTGCATTCGGCGGTGAACCTCGTAAGCGGACGAATGTTCCGACCAAGCCAGAGCGAGATCATCGTCGGCACCGGATTGATGCGATCTCAAAAGATGAGCATCGGCCAGACAATCAACATCGGCCGTAAATCGTGGAAGGTCGTCGGCTTCTTCGAAGCAAAGGGGTCCGCATTCGAATCGGAGATCTGGTGTGATCTCGACGAGCTCGCCAGTCAATTCAAACGAGAGGGTAGTTATAGCTCGATGGTACTTCGCGCGATTAGTCCGGAAGCAGCCAAAGAGTTGGCGGAGCGGCTCTCTGACGACAAAGCAATCTCGGTCGATGCGATGACGGAAGTCGCGTACTACGCCAAACAGGGTGAGTCCGCCCAATCGCTTCAAGCGGCCGTGTGGGTCATCGCCTGGTTTATGGGGATCGGCGCGATTTTTGGCGTGATGAACACCATGTTCGCGGCCATCAGCCAGCGACTCAAAGATATCGCCGTCCTGAGGCTCATGGGTTTCATGCCGTGGGAGATTCTGATTTCATTTCTTCTCGAGGCGATTTTCGTCTCGCTGATCGGCGGAGCCATGGGAAGCGCGATCGGGTACATGATCAACGGATTCACTCAGTCGGCATCGATCGGATCTCATGATGTCCAGTTCACTTTCCGAGTCGATTCGACTCTTCTACTCTTAGCACTCGCATTTTCGATGTTCATGGGAATTATTGGCGGAATTGTCCCAGCCCTTTCCGCCATGCGAATTCGGCCCCTCGAAGCCTTTAGAGCGTAACGGAAGCTTGATGGACGCATACATGATCTGCATGGGAAGCATGGGTGACACGCTTCCCTTCGTTTCTATCGGCGAAGCGATGGCTGCTCGCGGACACACCGTGACGATCGTCGCCAACGAGCATTTCCGAGAGTTCATCGAGAAACGAAATCTGAAGTTCGAACCCACTCTTTCCAAGGATCGTTACCAGCAGTTCATGGATTCGCAGAAGAGGCAATCAAGCCTCGCTTCGCTCCGTGAGATGGGAGAAATGCTCCGCGACTTGATCGAACCGGTTTACAACCTCATGAAGGAACGCTACGTTCCCGGCAAGACGGTCGCCTGCGCCCAAACGTACGCCATGGGGGCGCGCGTCGCCCAAGAGACCATCGGCCTTCCGCTCGCAACCGCGTACCTTCAACCGATGTGGTTTCGAAGCGTCTACTCGATGCCTCCAATCGACTTTCTGCCGATGTTCATGAAGTCCGGCATTCAAGGACTTCTCGACTACTTCATGGATCGGGGGAGCGGCAAGGCGGTGATGGACTTCCGCCAGAAGTTCGGCTTGCCGCGTCAAAAGCGAGTCATGCATGACTGGTGGGTGTCACCACAGTGTCACTTCGGACTTTTCCCCGAGTGGTTTGGGCCTCCGAAGCCGGATTGGCCGAAGAATGTGGTTTTACCAGGATTTCCCCTCCCCAACGAAACGCACGAATACTTCGATATGTCAGAGGTCGATGCGTTTCTGAACGCGGGAGATCCGCCACTCGTCTTTACTCAGAGCTCGATCGCAAACGAAGCTCATCGTTATTTCAAGACGTCGATCGAGATCGCCCAAAAGCTTCGTTGCCGTGCGATATTTTTGACGCCGCATCCGGAATTGCTTCCTGATCGGATCCCGGACGATATGAAGTACTTTCCCTACGTTCCGCTCGAACGACTTCTCCACCGGACAAAGGCGCACCTTCATCACGGCGGGATCGGGACGATTGCTCACACCCTGAAGGCGGGAATTCCACAGGTTACCGTCCCCATGGTGTATGACCAGCCGGACAACAGTATCCGGCTCGTTCCGCTGAAGGTGTCGATCGACTTGAAGCCACGGCAATATCGCACACGGTACGTCGTCCCACGGTTAAAGTCGTTGATCGAATCCGAAGATGTGTGGCGCCGCTGCCGCGATTATGCCGCGCGAATTCGAAAAACCAATCCCCTTGAGCATTGCTGCGAAGTGCTCGAAGCGCTCGGCGAAGGTCGATCGTTCCAGACGTTGACTTAACGGTACACCACGAAAGGTTGCCCCTCACTTCCTCAGTAAGGGGCAATTCTTCATGACAGGTGGCATTTCCGTCGAAGTGCCAGCCGCCATGCTTAGGCCAAGATGTCCTTCACGATGTTTCCATGGACGTCAGTTAGCCGGAAATCGCGTCCCTGGAATCGATACGTCAGCTTGGTGTGATCAATGCCCATGCAGTGCAGGATGGTCGCGTTGATGTCGTGGAGATGCACTGGCTTGTCAACGATGTTGTACGAGAAATCGTCGGTCTCGCCGTACGTGATGCCCGGTTTGACGCCTCCTCCCGCCATCCACATCGTGAAGCAACGTGGATGATGGTCGCGGCCGTAATTCGTCCGAGTGAGAGTCCCTTGGCAATAAATCGTGCGGCCAAATTCACCGCCCCAAACAACGAGCGTGTCGTCGAGCATTCCACGCTGCTTTAGATCCTCGATTAGTCCCGCGCATGCGTGATCGATGTCACGGCACTGATTGGGCAAGTCGGTCGCGATATTGAAATGCTGATCCCAATCACGATGCAAGAGTTGGATGAAGCGAACACCCCGTTCGGCCATCCGCCGCGCGAGTATGCTGCAATTCGCGAAGGTACCCGGAGTCAACACCTCGGGCCCATAGAGATCAAGAACGTGCTTTGGCTCTTGGGAAAGATCCGCAAGTTCAGGCACCGATGTCTGCATCCGGAAAGCCATCTCGTACTGCGAGATGCGAGTCAGAATCTCAGGATCGCCGACGGTCTCGTGCCGATGCTGATTGAGCTTGCTCAGGCTATCAATCATCGAACGGCGTGTTCCCTCATCTACTCCGGGTGGATTCGCAAGATAGAGAACCGGGTCTCCCTTCGTTCGAAGGGCAACCCCTTGATAACGTGAAGGAAGGAATCCGGAACCCCAGAGGCGCGCGTAGAGTGCCTGCGCATCTTTACGGCCTGTCCACGAGGGATGCATCACCAAGAATGTCGGCAAATCGCGGTTCTCACTTCCGAGCCCGTACGAGAGCCATGAGCCTAAGCATGGACGACCGGGGATCTGGGATCCGGTGAGCAAGAACGTGATCGCGGGATCGTGATTGATTGCTTCGGTATGCACGCTTTTGATGAAGCAAAGATTGTCAACGACGCGAGCGGTTTGAGGAAGGATTTCGCTGACCCAAGCGCCGCTCTGGCCATGTTGCTTGAACTTGTACATGGAAGGAGCGATCGGAAAACGCGTTTGCCCCGACGTCATCGTCGTGAGCCGCTGGCCGTTCCGGACCGATTCCGGAAGATCCTTATCGAACATTGCCTCCATCTTCGGCTTGTAATCGAAGAGGTCCATTTGGCTCGGCGCACCGGACATGCCGAGATAAATCACCCGCTTGGCAGTCGGTTTGTGATGCAGCGAGGGAAGCATTCCCGGTTCCCCCGCCTGCACGGGAAAAACACTCGCCCCTTTCGCTTCTCCTACACCGAGAACCGAGGCGAGCGCAGCCGCCCCGATGCCGGTCGCCGACTGGCCGAGAAAGTATCGGCGAGTCATCGCCAATCGGAAATCGTCAAACGTCTTCATCACAATTCCTTTCTCCGCGACAATCGCGAAGAGATCAATGACTCAGCCCTTAGTGATGGTCTCGTGCAAATTAAGGAGCAGATTTCCAATCATCGTCCACGCCGCCACTTCCGACGGATCAAGTGATGCGTTGGGCTTCGACTCTCCGACCATGATCAGTTTCGTCGCCGCTTCCTTGTCGCTCGTGAATCGCTCGCGCTGTCGCCGAAGTTCCTCGGCTAAAACACCCCGCTCGGTTTCGTCGGGCCACCGGGCCGTTACCATTCGAAAGGCATACCCCAGACGATCCGCATCGCTGCTTCCTCCCTTGGAAAGAATTCTCTCGGCGAATGCGCGGGAAGCCTCGACGTATTGCTCATCGTTCATGAGGTTGAGCGCTTGAAGTGGCGTGTTCGTTCGAGCCCGGCGCACGGTGCATTGTTCCCGCGAGGGGGCGTCGAACGTCTGTAACGCGGGTGGATGCGCTGTTCGCTTCCAAAAGGTGTAAAGACTTCGGCGATAAAGTGCTTCACCGGAGTCTCGTTTAAAGTCACGTGTATTACTCCCGACATAACCGACCGCTTCCCACACACCGGGAGGCTGATACGGCTTGACGCTGGCGCCTCCGACTCGCTCAATCAAGAGCCCACTCACGGCGAGAGCATTGTCTCGCACCACCTCCGCATCCATTCGGAACAAGGGACCGTGTGAGAGAAGTCGATTGTCAGGATCGAAGTCGAGCGATTGACGCGACGGCGCGCTCGACTGCCTATACGTCGAGGACATCACCATCAGTTTCAGCAGCCGTTTGACGTCCCAGCCGCTCCGAATGAATTCCGTCGCTAGCCAGTCCAGCAATTCAGGGTGACTCGGATATTCACCCTGAATGCCAAAATCCTCAGCCGTCTTCACGATCCCCGTGCCGAAAAACTGTTGCCAAAATCGATTGACCGTCACTCGCGCGGTCAGTGGATGATTCGGGCTGACAAGCCATTTCGCGAGACCGAGCCGATTGTTCGGCGCTCCCTCGGGGAGGGGTGGAAAGACCGCGGGGACCTTTCGTTCGACCTTTTCCCCCTTTTTGTCATACTCTCCACGCAGCAGCATAAAGGCATCGCGAACGCCGTCCATCTCTTGCATGACCAACGTGGGGGCGAGCTTCGCTTCAATTCCCTTTCGCTCGGCGTCGAGCTTTTCCTGGTCCGCCTTAAGCTTCTTCCACTCCGCGGAGAAATTTGAACGATAATAATTCCGAATCGCCTTCTGACTCTCCGGCGTTCGACCAGAGGCCGGCGCACTGAGTAATGCAGCTAAGTCCAAGACTTCTTTGCCGGCATTCTCTCCCTGCGTGCGGAAGGCAAAGGCATATTCGCTGCCGTAATTCACTACCTTCATCAGAAGCTGGTGTTCGCCCGGTTCTAGGTCGAGACTAAGTCGATCCTCATCGGGCATCAAACCACGCTGAACGTTCTTGTCGAGAACAATCTTGCCGTCGAGCCACACTTTCACGCCATCGTCAGTACCAAGAGCGAGTTTCACCGTGCGCGCCGAGTTGACTTGAATCGTTCGGTAAAGATAAGTCGCGGCGGCGTTCTTCCCCCGAAGTTTGTGGCTCTTGCTATCCTGCAGGTCACGCCTTTCCACCCATTTGAGCGAACCATAGGACTTCGCCAAATCGACTCCGGCTTCAGGTCCAAAGTCCGTGGAATAGGCCGCGGCGCCGTCGGCCGCTTTGAATGGGCCAAGCATGCGCCAATTGCTCATGATCGCCGGGGAGAACGTAGCGTCCCTCGACAATGACAATCGGAATCGACCAATCGCATGCTGCGGAAATTCCGACTCATGCTTGAGCCTGAACCGAAGCTCGGTTCCACCGTCAAATCCGAAAGGCTTCTTAGCAACCAGAATGACGGTCCGATTTTCATGACGTTCAAAACCGGCCGGTGCCCAGCCGTTCTTCGGAGAGATATCTTTATCGATCAGCTTCTCGGGGAAGTAGTCGCCGTTCGTCTGTGAAAAATCGGCTACGGCGGCGGCAAATTCGATCGGTTCCGTTTTGGTGGGATCGGCCACGGAGACCGCATCCACCTCAAACTCGCTCAAGACAAAGTTTCCATTATTCGAACGCCCCGGCCCTTTCTGAAAAAGGGAGTCATCCGTTAGGCATTCGAGCCGAACGGCCGTCAACCCTTTGCCATCGACCACAGCCGCGACTTCGTACGTGTCCTTGGAAGGATTCGTTCCTTCGGCGAGGATCGACCCGTCCTCAAGCCGCTTGAGCGTCGCCCCCCCTGTCGATTGAAGCTTCGTCAACTCGACCGGTTTCCAAAAGGATTGAAGCTTCGTTTCCCAGTCTTTTTCCCACGCGGCCTGCGCCATGTCGACCTCAGGGATCGGCGCGTCGAGTTGTTGAGTCAACTCATCGATTCGCTTCGAAAGCTCCTTGATTTGACTATTCTGCTCGAGCGAAGCGACTTTCAGGATCGGGGGCGGATCTTCCTTGTTCCCATCCATCGGTTTCTCGGTCAGGTTGTTGAAGTATGCGAAGAGCTGATAGAACTCGCGCTGCGTGACCGGGTCGAATTTGTGATCGTGACAGACCGCACAACCGAGCGTCATGCCGAGGAACACGGTCGATGTCGTCTCGACCCGATCGACTGTGTAGCGAACATAATACTCCTCGTCGATCGAACCTCCCTCGCTGGTCGAAATATTGCACCGATTGAAGCCCGAAGCGATTCGTTGATCATTCGTGGGCGAAGGAAGAAGATCCCCCGCCAATTGCTCGATCGTGAATTGATCAAATGAAAGATTTCGATTGAACGCGTTGATCACCCAGTCGCGATAAGGCCACATGGAGCGATAATTATCGAGGTGCAATCCATGGGTGTCACCGTACCGCGCGGCATCGAGCCAGTAACGGGCCATGTGCTCGCCGTACCGGGGTGAATTCAGCAAGCGGTCAACGACATGCTCGTAGGCTTGAGAGGAATTGTCCGCCAGGTAGGCGTCGATCTCATCGGGCGTCGGGGGAAGTCCGGTCAGATCGAATGTCAGCCGACGGATGAGGGTGACCTTATCCGCTTCTCCGGACGGCGACCATCCTTGCTTCTCCAATCGCGCGAGAACGAATCGGTCGATCGGATTTTTGATCCAATCTTCAGCCTTGGGAGCTGGAAGATCGGGCGTCTTCGGCGTGACGAATGCCCAATGATCCTTCCACGGTGCCCCTTCCTCGATCCAGCGCCTGAGAAGAGCGATCTGAGCGGGGGACAGTTTCTTCGGAAAATCGTCGGGAGGCATGCGAAGGTCGGGAGCATCGCTCATCACCCGTTCGACGAGCAAGCTCTCGTCGGGCTTACCCGCCACGATGGCATGACCGCCCGATTCGGTGGGCGCGAAGGCGCCGTCACGAAGATCAAGCCGAAGCCCAGCCTTTCGTTGCTCGGTGTCGGGCCCATGGCACTGGTAACAGTAATTGGAGAGGATCGGTCGAATGTCTCGCGTGTAATCGACCGGCGGAGCAGCCTGCACCGCAGGGATCTCGAGGAAGAGGAAGAGTCCCCATCCCCACAGTGCAATACATGTTCCGGCGGAAAAGCTCGAACTCGCCCAAACCCCGACTCGCATTCGGCTCAGCTCCCACTGACGACTTTCAACACCTTTCGCCGATGGGACGTGCCTACACCGACTCCTAACAAATATACCCAAACCGGTTTCAGATCGCGAGTATCGGAAGGAACCTGTTGCGGATTAGCTGATGCATTTTAAGAATAGTGACAGTGAACTCCGTTTTATCACCAGGAGGATAGCCGATGTCGTCCGCTGACTCGCCAACCACGAAATCTGTCCAGGATGTGATTAACCGAATCGTGGAACTGTTCGAGGCGCGGGGAAACGAGCTTTATGGCGGAGAGGCGGTCAGTCAGACCGAGCACGCCCTTCAGGCAGCTCTCGCCGCCGAACAGGAGGAAGCCGGCGCCGAATTGATCACCGCCGCCCTGCTCCACGACCTGGGGCATTTGTTGCACAACTTACCCGAGGATTGTGCGGAACAAGGGATTGACGACCGTCATGAGGATTTAGCCCACCGTTGGTTGACGCGATATTTCGGCCCTGCGGTCACCGAGCCGATCCGCCTGCATGTTGCCGCGAAGCGATACCTTTGTGCGGTCAAGCCCGGCTATCACGACGAACTGTCGGACGCCTCGAAACTGAGTCTGTCCATTCAGGGGGGGCCATTCACTCCTGACGAGGTGGCGGAGTTCGATAAGAGCCCCTATTGCGAGTCTGCCATTCGGGTTAGGTATTGGGACGATATTGCGAAGATTAAGGATCTTCCCACGCCCGATATCCAATACTATCGCCGGTTTATGGAAGAAGCCGCAGGAAAATCGACATAGGGGTCGATAGTAGAAATCGTCATCGAAGATTCACTTTACGATCGACCACGTCACGTTACACTCAGTAAGGCGAAACGATAAGTCGCCTTCTGTCATCCGGTTCTTTTGTGCCCATCGCGAACCGGACTTATGGATGCCGGGTCTTTTAGAAATCGCGATACGCACGCACGCGTTCCTGCCTGAAGGAGTAAGGTATCGATGCGCGGATCTGAACCGAATGAGCCCATCCCGTCTCCCATTCAAGAGCTCAGCATTGCCGAGGCTGAAGTAATCGTCATTAACGAAGCTGGCCTTCATCTCCGCGTGGCAATGCGCATCGTGGAAGTGGCGACCAAGCTCGCCGAGGCGATTGAGATCCGGACCGAAGAAGCGTGTGCGAATGCCAAGAGCATGCTCGATTTGATGACGTTGGCGGCTGGTCCTGGGACGAAACTACGATTTGCCGTCACCGGCCAACAAGCGTCGGAATCACTACGCCGTCTGCTTGCTAGCCTATCCCCTGATGAATTCGAAGTTCTCCCAACATCGTCTTAACCCATTGGCCGAAGGTGTCATTTCTCCGGGCAACCTTTACGTTGCTCGGTGTTCTTCTCTCTGCTCAGCCGTCGACAAAGTGGACGTTCGATTCAATCGGAATCCTCGTTTGCCGGGCTTGGTTTGCTGGAACGTCCGGGTCTTCATAACCGAACGAGATTCCGCAGAGAATCTGTAGCTCATCAGGGATGGAAAGAACTTTCGCCACAATATCCGGATAAAAGCGAAGCGTTGCTTGCGCACAGCTCCCGATGCCGCGTGACCAGAGCGCGAGTAGAAATGTCTGCACCCACATTCCGACATCAAGCGCCACCCCGACACCGAACTCCTTTCGCATGCAGACAATGGCGACGTGGGGCGCATCGAAGAGTTCAAAATTGCGTAGGTGGGCGCGCATTCGTCCGGCCCCATCTCCCCGGTCGATCCCCATCTTTCCGTACATTTCTGCCGCGCACGCTATTTGACGCTTACGATGTTCATTGATGAACGTATCCATGGGAGAACTCGCGGATGGCGGCATTCCTGACTCCACCGCTTGAACCAAGTCGTTGCGTAAGCGGTCTCGCGCTGCCCCCGACGCGATGAACACCTCCCATGGCTGCACGTTGCAATTCGAGGGAGAATGCTGGGCAAGCTTGATCGCATCGATCAAGACATCTCGTGGCACTTGCCGATCAGGATGAAAGCCGCGGACGCTTCGGCGATCTCGTATCGTCTCTTCCAAATCGTACATGAGCTATTCTCTCCCACTCTGATTCACATTTTCGACGGAGGCATTAGAACCGGTCACTGCTCTTTGCGGCCCCAACATTTGAGTGCTAAGTTTTCCTATCCCATTCGCCAGACAAGGCGTTTCGGATTTACCGATCGATTCGGTAGTCGAACAAGCTCCATCGTCCGTCGCACTTCTCGACGATGAAGCCGTCCTCTCAAAATGGATCATTTCGCCTTTGCAAGACGAGCACGACCCTATGCGCGCCACGACACCTTCGACGAGCCCTCATGATTTCATTCCATCGACTTCAGGAAAAGAAGCGATGGATCCGGCCCTGGTATCGATCATTGATCGGCACCTCAGCTCGCTGGGTGATTTGCACTCCGCCCCCAAAGTCGTGCAGGATATCCTGCGTCAGACGAAGAACATCGACTTCGACATGAAAACGCTCACCACGACCCTGGCCAGCGATCCCGCATTGTCCGCTAAAATCCTGAGGCTCGTCAACTCCGCAAGCTTCGGGCTGAGACATCCAGTGACCGCCATCCCGCAAGCGGTGATGATACTTGGGCAGCGCACTCTTCGGCTCGTGGTCATGACATTCAGCTTGGTCGGTACCCTGACGAAAGGGGGAGGGAGCAAGCTGTTTGGTGAGTATTGGAGAAATGCTCTTACGATGGCAATCGTGGCAAAGAAACTTGCCCGATCTCGCCAGGGGCTCGACATCGAGGAAGCCTATTCCACCGGTCTCTTGGCAGATCTTGGTATTCTGGTGCTCGCGCAGCTCAAACCAGCAGAGTACGCGAAGATCTATTTCGCGCATTCGCACGATGAAAGTCTCTTAGCTGCTGAGCGCGAAGCATTCGGCTGCGATCATGCACAAGTGGCTTATCGCCTGCTGCTTCGTTGGGGATTCTCCCCTGAGTGCGCCGAAGCCGTTCGCTTTCATCACGAAAAAGTTACCAACGCGAGCGATCTCGACTTGACGATCTGGACGGCTTCCTTGGTTTCTGAAATGCTTTGGTCTTCCACGAGCAATCGAATGCCGCTGGTCCGTTCGCTTCTGGTGTCTCAATTCGGATTCGATACCGACAAACTCATCAGCCTTGCCATCAACTGTAAGGATGAGATCAACGCTCAAGCGGATCTATACGGGGTTTCGGTGACGGAAGAGATCGACGTCCAAAAGATTCTCGAGGAAGCCCGACGCCTGTTCGTCACCGCCTCTCTCGAAACAGCCATGGATCTGGACTCGGCTCTCGCCATCATGGACGATCATCCCGTGGACGAATCGATGGAATGAGCCTCCGCCGAGTCCTCACAAACAGACATCTAAAATGTTAAGACAGGGAAACCTTAACGGTCCTGCCGGGTTCGCCGGCCCCGGACATGCCCTACAATCGATTTCATTTGCCTGACCGTCACCACATTCATCCGATGAACATGATGTTCACAAGGAACTCGTGCCTCCATCCGGTTTCCGTCCCAAGGACCCATTCGATGCTCGCTTCTTTTCTGTTCTGCGTGGCGCTCGTTCAAGCGGATCCCACTTCATTGCATCGCATGGATCGATTCCAATCTTCTTCGACGATCATTGATTTGAAGGGTTATCACCCGACGGTGGAATATGTGCCTCACATGAGTGAACGTCGCCAGAGACCGCCGGCACTCTCACCAACTGCCGTCGGCGCCACCGCACCGTATGAGCTCGTCGCTCATTCCACCATCAATCGTTCGAAGGGAAAGACAACGGCGATGCCAGCTTCCGTCCCATCGTCGACTTCGAGCAGCCCCGCGCCAAAGCTGCACGCATCCTTTCAAGTCCCTGTTCCCGATGATTTGACGACCATTCGACAAAAGAGGGAGCGGTCGGCATGCAGTAAGGAAACTGTCGTAACTCCCCAGAAAACGGCATCTCCGCGCACCGAACGAATTCTCGGCATCGATTCCGCTCGCCTTCCCGCGACAAGTCCGAATTCATCATCGCTTCATCAAATGGTTGCGCCGCACGAGACCCATGATATTCCCGTGCCAACGATTGGTTCCTGAAAACGCCACTGGAAGGTGAATGACGGAATTCACTGCGGTGGAATAGGCCGACCGTGCGGATCCGAATCTCGTTCACGCAATTCTTCCGTTATTCTCTCCTGAAGCTTCGGCCCGATGAAGTGCTCCATTCGTTCTGCCGCATCATGCAGATGATCGGGGGCAAGATTGAAGTTTTCACCCAAGTAGCTCTCCCACAGTCGATGCGCTCGGACGAGTTCGCGCGCCCGGTGTCGTCCTGATTCTGTGAGACTGAGTTTACCCGTTGGCTCGGTCGAGACGAGTCCCTGCCGACGCAACAAGAAGTCAGACCACCATCGGAGTACGACTCCCGCGCCCGAGTGACTTGCACTTGAGGATGCTAGAGAGTCCCCCTTTTCTTCCAGGCGATACAGTCTCGCCAAAATGTCCTCGCTCATGATCCGAACTGCGAGTGCACCGTTTCGAAACGCGCGACTGACAAGCCCGTACTTGGGGGAGAATAGAACCGCGAGGAGAAACTGCCCCCCTGCGATGACCGCGATCATCCCCGCAACGCTCGTGTTCACGTAGGCCGCGATCCAATAACCGAGAACAGAAGAGATCCACGAGACGGCGACCGCCACGAGCATCATCGAGATCAATCGATCCGTCAACAAGTGCGCCGTCGCCGCCGGGACAATGAGCATAGCGATCACGAGAATCGAACCGACCGCTTCGAACGAAGAAACCGTGACCGCCGCCACCATGCTCATCAGCAAGTAATGAACGAGCGTGGCGGAGATTCCCATCGCCGTCGCCAGCACCGGATCGAAGGATGCGATCTTGAATTCCTTCCAGAAGCAAAAAACGAGCGATAGGATCACGAGCATGACAGGAACGAGCGTAAGCATGACACGCGGAATCTCGAATCCCACAATCGTCACCAAATCCAGCGGCGCGGCCTCGATCAATCCATAAAGAATGCAATCGGTATCGATGTGCTTATGACGTGCTTCACGCGTGATGATGATGACGCCAATCGAAAAAAGTGAGGAGAACACCACTCCGATACTGGAATCTTCGGTGAGTCTTCCCTGCCCGTGAAGGACTTCGATGAGGAGAGTGGTGAGTAAACCAAAGACGAGCGCCCCGATAATCGAGGGAATACCACCGATCTGCCCACTCATTAAGACGCCAATGGCAATGCCAGGCAAAACCGCATGACTGATCGCATCACCCAGAAGACTCATGCGGCGCAAGACGAGATAACAGCCCACGACGGAGCAACTCGTTCCGGCAACCATTCCAATCAGCATTGTCCAAAAGGCGACGCGCCCCAGGAGGATGTCCAATCCTGGCCCTCCCACTTCAACGAGCACTCAATGACGGCCATCGACCTTGAAGTCGAACCAGTTCGTTCAACTCTCTCACAGTATCAGGCGGCAAAATTTCATCGACGGATTCATGAGATAGATCAACAAGTGATCCCGCAAGGTCGGGATGCGTGTCCAGAAACATCTTCCAAAGCCGGCTACCAAGTACGACCGACTCCGCACGTCTCATTCCCGGAGTGGTCAACTCGAGGTGATCATTCCCCATCTCACGTACCAGACCTTGGTGAATGAGTCGGCGAAGAGCAGCCCGTTCCCCTGATCGATGAAGGACTTGTTCTTTCGTCGGCCACGACCTTTGCTCGGCGAACTCATAGATCTCTTCGAGCAACGCTCGGCATTCGATCTCTTTTCGGAATCTGTAATCGCGAATGACTTGGACGACGAGACCTCGACGGGGAGCGGCAAGCATCGAAATGCCCAGGACGAATGACCCGGTGAGTATGATCACAGGTCCTGCCGGGAATCGATCAAAGGAGGCACTGAGAAACGTCCCCGTGATGCCGATGATCGCTCCAAATCCAGCAGCGAGTAAGATCATCGTGTCGAGCCTTTCGGTCCAAAATCGGGCCGACACAGCCGGGAGAATGAGAAGAGCGGCCACCAGAACGACGCCGACCGCGGGCAATCCAATCATCACATTCACGGCGACGAGGGATAGAATCATCAAGTCCAGCCCCAAGGTGGGCCAACCTTGTGCGATCGCGAATCCCGGATCGAACGTGACTAACTTCAATTCCTTGAAAAGGACGAAAACGATTCCCAGCGTCACTAACGATAAAATGACGATGATGAGTGCATCCTGATAAATCATCCCGGCCGTCTTGCCGAGCAGAAATGAATCGAGCCCAGCTTTACTCCCTGCCGTCGTTCTGTTCTGCGCCAATCGACTGAGAACAATTCCCGCACCGAAGAATACCGAGAGAACGATGCCGATAGCCGCATCTTCCTTGATGCGGGTATAGCGACGAAGCGCGGCAATGACTGCGATTCCGAGAAGCGCGGAGATGAGTGCTCCACTAAGCAGTAGGTAAAGATCGCGCCGTTCGAAAAGTAGAAACGCTCCCACCAGTCCAGGGAGCGAAGCATGAGCGAGCGCATCACCCGCGAGCGCGCGCCGGCGAAGAACAAGAAACGTTCCAACCACGCCCGATGTAACCGCCAAAGCGGTCACACCGACTAGAACCACCGCGGTATTGTAGTCGAGCATCGGTCATTCCCTCGCCGATGCCTGGACCGCCTCTGCCGCGATCTCGAGAGCTGCCAATTGACCGCCGTATGTCTTGCGAAGATTCTCGGTCGTGAAGGTCGTTTCCACCTTGCCGTAGGCGACCAACCGCCGATTGAGAAGAATGACATCATCAAAGTAGGTAGGAACCGTTCGAAGATCGTGATGCACAACGACCACCGTTTTGCCGAGGGAATGGAGTTCTCGAAGTAGCCCGAAGATGACACGCTCAGTCGCGGCGTCAACTCCCGCCATCGGCTCATCCATGAAGTAAAGAACGGCGTCTTGTGCAAGGGCTCGCGCTAGAAACGCCCGCTGCTGTTGTCCTCCAGAAAGCTGTCCTATCTGTTGATGGGCGAGCGGTGCGAGACCCACTCGTTCGAGACACTCCATCGCGGACTGACGTTCAGATTTGCCCGGCCGACGAAACCAACCGAGGCGACCGTACGTTCCCATCAGCACAACATCAAGGACGGTTACAGGGAAATCCCAATCGACACTCTCCCGCTGCGGCACATAACCAATCAGCTTGCGCTCGCGAGAAATCCGTTCGCCGAGTACTTTCACTTCGCCACTGACGAGCGGAACGAGTCCGAGAACAGCCTTTACCAAGGTACTTTTTCCCGCTCCGTTGGGACCGAGAACGGCCACTAAGCTAGGCTCGGCAATCGCGAGATCGATGTCCCATAGCACCGGTTTACGATGGTACGCGACCGTAACGTCATGGATGTCGATGACCGCGGGTCGATTTTGGTGCGGCGCTCGGTCCAATCTCTTTCTCCCGTTTCGTTCGACGGTCTCAGCGAAAACCCTTACTTCAATGAACTCACCAGCACGTCAACATTGTGACGCACCATGCCCATATAGTTTCCTTCTGGAGAACCAGTCTTTCCCATCCCATCAGAGTAAAGTTCTCCTCCGATGATGACGTTATGCCCTTTCGCCAGGCATCCCTCAATCAATGATTTCACGTTCCGCTCACTCACGGTGTTTTCCACGAACACCGCCTTGATCTTGTTCTGACAGATATAGTCCACCAGATCATTGATCTCTCGAAGCCCCGCCTCGGCATCGGTGCTGATTCCCTGAATGGACCGGACCTTGAGCCCGTAGGCACGAGCGAAGTATCCGAACGCGTCATGCGCGGTAATCATGACCCGCTGGCTCTCTGGAATCTGTTTCAACCGCTCCGCCACCTCTTGATGGAGTTCGTCGAGTTCAGCCTCATACTTTGCAGCATTCGCTAAGTAATAGTCCGAGTTCTTGCGATCAAAGCGGCCGAGTGCATCCGCAATACCCTTCACGCCGGATCTCCAGAGCTGGACATCAAACCAAATATGCGGATCGACGATGCCATCGGGATCGGCCAACAGCTTCGACTTGTCCACGGTGTCAGCAACCGCATAGGTAGGTTTTCGTCGGCTAAGTCGCTCCAGTGTTTCGGCGAGTTTCCCCTCGAGATGCAGTCCGGAAAAGACAATGAAGTCCGACTCATCGAGTCTCTTGATATCACCGGGTGACGCCTTATAGAGATGCGGGTCGACTCCCTCTCCCATCAATTGGAAGACTTCGACCTTATCCCCTCCCACATTCCGAACAATATCGCCGACCATTCCTGTGGTCACGACGATCTTGATCGGGTATTTCCCCATGAAATGCAGACTGGCAAGTGAAGGAGCCACCGGCGACTCGCTGCAACTACTGACGACGAATAAAAATGGCAGAACGCAAACGAGTCTTCCCCATATCACCAAGTGCCTCATATCCGGCATTCGATTCCTCACCGCCTGGTCTCTCGATGCACGTCGATCTCTGTAAAGTCCGCTTGGTGATCGTAGAGGATTTCCGGAAAAACAATGAGCGGGCAAACTTGCCGCATGACCTATGCGCCGTCCACCTCACTATTTTGGTTATTCAAAATAATTTTTGAGCCAAGCAAAATCACAAAGATCAAGCCGACTCAAATGAGATTGGTTTGGGTGAAGCACGAACGAATGGAGTGTCTACCTTGGAAGAGTTCATGACAGTTTTTGGGAACGCAGGAGATGATTGATGGCTTAAACGAGGAAGAGCCATGGAACATATGGCTCAAGGCGATCGGAATGTTATTGAGATCAGAAAGAACCGATCCTCCGCTGTCGGCGCAGAATCGACCCAACGAATGAATGCTGGCTCCGAGGCATTTGACGATGCGGAGAATCGCCCCAAACCGAGGAAAAAACCTAGCAAACCGTGTATTCATCGAATGCGCGAGCGGCCACTGTCGCCGACGGAACGGACGAACGATCGGAATGAGCAGTGACACAACTGAGTGCGCAAACGATCGGATAACCGAGAACAGCGGCGAAGAAGGCCGCGACAAAAAAGAACTCCAAAGACATGGAGAGTCCCCCGAAAACAGACCGTGCGATACGGCCCCAAAAACAACGAACAAGACGTGCGTAATTCGTTCGCGGTGCGTGGCGAACAAGTTGAAGTTATCGGCATCTATGGCCAGTTGTCAAACAAGATTTAGGCATACCCCCCATCCCTTTAATGACCAAAATAGTCTCGAAAAGCCCGCCAATATCGATTCCTGAACACAGCGATTTCCCAGTGTTTTTTCAGGAATTGTGGCATCCACGAGAGATCTCGGAGCAGCGTTCCTTTAATTGCAAATCAGGACGGATCTATCCCGAATGACATACCTTTCTTTCCCCATTTTGACATGGTTTGTGACGAAGTTCCTTGCACTTCCGTTCTTTGGATGGCGTGCCATTCCTCGTCGTATCGAAGACGGGGTGTAAGCGGAATGATCGGGAGTGCTATTAGGGAAATTACGAACCTACTCAGGACTAATCAGGGGAAGAGCGAGCTACCGGTGAATCGCAACGAATGGAACGAGGCGAGACTTCGATTGTTCGAGATCTTCCCGTTCATTTGAACTAGCTTTATCGCATGCGTGTCTTCGTTCATAACAGCGATGGCAGCTCCCACCAATGCGAAAGTAGTGAAGTCACTTCTGGAGTGGTGCGGGATTGCACGAGTTATCGAGTTCGCTAAAACGAGCCAGCCACAACGAGGCACCGCCATCGGTCCTTTAAGCCCCCGTAGCTCAACCGGATAGAGCAACGGATTTCTAATCCGTAGGTTGTGTGTTCGAGTCACACCGGGGGTATGACGCAAAACGCCGTGTTTCCTGATAAAAAACCAGGAAATGCGGCGTTCTTCATTTCTTGGACCAAACCTTGCACTTGTCGATAGGCAATCGATGCGAGGGACCGAGCGGTGGGCGAGAAGTGGAAAACAAAGGCATCGCGAAGGCAACAGAATAAACGGGAGACACAGCACCGTAAGTTGATAGAGGAGTAATCTGATTTGAACTTCCCTTACGAGTCCCCTCCAAAAGGCGACTGACCTCACGAAAACGGATGACTTTGCTCGCAAACCTAGAATCGCTGGAGGATAGGACCGTCTCCGCCGTTGTTCTTTGGGACGGGGTTGCAGGAACCACCAACTGGCAAGACGCGCTCAACTGGTCCACCGATGCCCTACCCGGCACGACCGATGATGTTCGGATACTTGAGCCTGGATCGACCGTGAACTTGTCATCCGGTTTCGCGAATGTCGCGAGTGTGTTCAACGATCGCTAACTTCCTCGCCGAGACGATCGACATCAGTCAGCATGTTGTCTGCAAGCAGAGAATGCAGCTGAACTCATTTCTGGGTCATTGATTACCCTTTTTGTCGCACCTTTGAAACAGACTAAGGTGTCGACTAGTATTTGACCTTGAGGAGCGCGCATCCATCCAGGATGTGCTCAGTGACCAAGCAAAGAAAAAAGCACCGAAGGCCCCCTATCGCCGCCCGCGTGATTGCTGGTGTGGTCCTCGCTTGGCTGTTTGTACCATTCCTCGGTGTTCCCCTATCTACCGGCCTCAAAAAAGATCGTTCAGTTCCTTTTCCCTGCCAAAATCGATCCTGCGGTTGTATGTCGGCAACTGAATGCAAACACGGGTGTTGCTGCTTTTCCGCATTAGAGCGCCGAGAATGGGCGCGACAGCGTGGAATAGAACCTTCAAACCTAGTTCTCGACGATGAAACCTCAGCGAATCGGCCCTCTGCAATCGCGGAGCCTAGCGAGGCCAATGTCCTAACACCCGAACAAGGTTGTTGCTGTCTCCACTCGTGTGATACGACGAATCAACATCAGTGCTGTCAGTCGCAAGACACCAAGCCGGAGAACGATACTCTCCTTCTTTGGCAAGCCCGGCGTTGCCATGGGGATGACGGTACTTGGCTCACATTCGTCCTCATGATGCCTTCAGACCCGATCCATATTCCATTTCCGGACAATATCTTTCATTTCCATTTCATTCGTGGCTCCGACTCTGCCAAAAGTCGTGGTGACGAACCGGACGACCCAGTTCCATGGCCCATCTAATCTTCAATCCGATTGACTCAATCGATTGCTAACCGCACGGAGTTCTCTCGCGTCCGCGACGAGATATAGTCCTGCTGCGCCTCGGCCGATCTGAGTCGAACATGACAGGCGCCATGAATGCATGGTCCGTTATGATGCCCCCTCACCATTAGTGTGGTGAAGCGCGCTCCTCAAACGTGTTATCTGCACGATAACGGATGAGGGGGCTCCCACGGCATCTATTGCAATGGCACCGGCTGTCACTCTTCCATCCATCGTCTACCGACAGCGATCCGGAACGTTCGCTCGTCTCACCGTGTTATTGCGCAAGTTCATTGCAGATTCATTAGCCGCTAAAGGAAATTCTCACCATGAAGACTCTCAACTGTCTCAAATGTGCCGCGCTGTCGATGTTGTTTCTAACAGGCATCGTTCAGGCTGAACCCATTACGAGTGGAAGTGCGGTTGTCACTATCGATCCGAGCGCCCTTTTGAGTGCCACGACCTTATCGGTCAGCCGATTCTTCGGTGGAACGGAAGCTGCCACTTTCACACGAAGCCAAGTTTTGTCGGCGGTGAACTCGCCTCCGACGGATGATGATCTCCCGTTCAACGTTAATTTCGCGCCGATCAGCAACCCGACAGGTCGACAGCGAACCGCCAGCACGCTCGACTTTGACTTTAATGGTTTCGATCCCCTTCACCCTTTCGCGAGTTGGTCGAGTTCGAGCCCATCGGGATTTGGAATCGCGGGGGGAGAGCAAGTTTCATTGGACGGAGTCATTCGTTACGGCAGTCCTCTCGGGACGTTGGTATCGGGCGATTTCGCCCTTCGCTATCAGGCCAATCGAGCCGCCGTGTACGGCGATCCTGATTTCTCGGGACTAGTGCTCGTCAATCTGTTCGATTTCCCGGCCTCTTCGTTCGACATCGGGAATGTCTTTGCCACGGTAACAGGAAAGACGCTGACGATTGACGGCGAACTACTGATCTCGCCTGAATTCTCCAACGGGTTCTTCGGTGGCACCGTGACCGGATTTGATGTTGGTCACTTTCAATTGACGGTCGCCGCGATCCCCGAGGCGTCGACGCTCGCTCTAAGTGCGACGACCTGCCTTCTGGTCGGGATGGTTGGCCTCTTGCGAAAGAAGCAACCCTGCTAAGCGAGCGAAAAGGTCTTTAGTCAGCTTCCATTAGGGCAATACCATGCGAGTCCGCGAACCCAAAGGAAGTGTTGCTCGCCAACGAGCCAACTCGGCAGGCTTCACGCTTGTCGAGTTGCTTGTTGTTATTGCCATCATCGGCTTATTGATCGCCATTCTTCTTCCCGCCATTCAAATGGCTTTGGAATCGGCGAGAAGAGCGACATGTCAGAACAATCTTCGTCAACTAGGCGCTGCTGTTAATCTGTTCGAACAAGACAACGACTATCTCCCCAGCGCCACCTATGGCACTCCTTACGCATCGTTTGAGACAGGGCTTCCGTTAGGAGGAACCGGGGGAAGTCCATTCACGAAGCTTTTGCTCTATCTCGAACAAAAGAACGTCTACGATCTCTATAACTGGGAAGAAGAATGGTTTTCGCCCGGTAACCAGCCCGCGGTCAATACTCCCATTTCGATTTTTCGCTGCCCAAGTTCGCCGGGAATAGGAACACAAATGGGATTAGCGAAGGAGCCGACGAGTAACGACGCACCCACGCGCACAGCTGCAATCACCGATTACACGGCTGTGTATAGTTTCGGCTATCCAGTCGCTGTCCCAAATGACCCCATGATGTATGACATTTGGGCCGTGAGCGCCCTATCCCCCGCGCCAGAGGAATCGCAAGGATTTTTCAACATAAAGTATCGATTTCCTCGTCGCAAAGATTCGACCGACGGTTCCTCTCGGACTTTTACTTTCGTTGAACGAGCATCACCGACCGAACGATGGAACGCTCGACGGAGAGTCGATAACAACCCCGTGTCAGCGAGATCGTGGGCCCCCTGGAGCGGCCGAGGATGTACCTGGATTCTTTCCTACGAAGCAGGCGGAGAAAATTGGGCGTACACGGGAATCGGTCCCTGCAACGTGAACTGCAACAATGGGCAAGGTATTTATGCATTCCATCCAGGCGGAGCGAACGCACTTTTTCTCGATGGGAGCGTTCATTTCCTCTCAGAGGGTTTAGACGGCAACCTTCTTTTTGCCTACGTCTCTCGGTCCCGAGGGGAGAGAATCAATGCACCCGAGTAAGCGACGAACTCTCTTAGACGATACTTCTCGATTCCTCCGAATCGGATTTATTCTTTGTGTCCTCTCTTCAACTGCTTGCCGTAATGAAGTGAAGGTGGAGTCAGGCCCCTGCTTGTTTCCGGTCGTTGGCTCCCTCCGGATTGATGGGGCAATTCCCACCGGAGCGACGATCCGTTTTCATTCACCTCAAGCGGTCACTTGGGGGCGCACTCCCATGGCGATCGTGGAGCCTGACGGCACATTTCGTGGAAGCTTTGCGGCACCAGGCGATGGAGTCCCCGCAGGCGAATACAGCCTGATCGTTTACTGGATGGCGGTCCCAGAAGGAGGTGGGCTTCCTATGGATCGATTGCAAGGGAGGTTCTCCGACACCCAGAAGCCAGCAGCTAAAGTCACCATTGAGCAGGGTGAGAATCGGCTGCCACCAATTGTACTTTCGACAAAGAGCATTCGATGAGTTTGAAGGAGTGATGAATGGCGACGAGACGAAATTTCCTAGTGGCAACGGCCACCTCTTTAACGGGAGCGGCTCTATCTCAAGTCCGTGGGCAGGAAGTTCCAAAAGAGGAGGAGGATCGCTCCGCAGACGACCTTCATCGCGTGATGATGGGTAACGAAACGATCGCGATGTTGATTTACGACCGATTTACCGCACTCGATCTATTCGGACCTCATCACTTTCTTCGTTCCATGATGGGAGCGAAAGTCCATCTTGTCGCCAAGACTTTAGAACCCGTGAAAAGCGATCTTGGGGTACTCGTCACGCCGACAACGACGCTCGCTGATTGCCCAAAAGATCTGACGATCCTTTTCGTTCCGGGCGGGACCGAAGGAACATTAGCAGCGGCAAAGGATGAGGAGATACGGAGATTTATTGCAGATCGGGGAAGCCGTGCGAAATGGGTCACCAGTGTTTGTACCGGTGCCATCGTCCTGGGAGCAGCCGGGCTACTTATGGGATACAACGTGACGACCCATTGGCTGGCGATGGGTGCTCTTCAGTCCTTCGGTGCCAACCCCGTGAAGGAACGAGTGGTGATCGATCGAAATCGAATTACGGGCGCGGGGGTCACCGCAGGGCTCGACTTCGCTCTAACGCTTGTGAGCAAACTTCGAAACGATGCCTATGCTCAAGGAGTTCAATTGATGAGTGAATATGATCCTCGCCCCCCGTTCCATGCTGGCTCACCCGACTCTGCCCCCAAAGGGTTAACGGAGATGTTACGGCATATGCAAGGACCATTCGAGAATGCCGCGAAAGCTTTGGGAAAGGATCTTGCAAAGGATGGCATGCGATGACGAAACCTAAAGTGTTCGCTACCAAAGAGGCGGCCATGTCTAGTAAAGACGAACTATTGCAGCTTTGTAGACTAGCGGAGAAGATTACGAGTGCCACGAGCCCGAAATGAGAGAGACGGCGAAGTCGTCGATTTAACCAGAGTTTCCATTTTCCCAGGAGGATGTTCATGAAAAGTTTCAAAGGGAGCCTGACAGCTCTCGCGCTTCTTCTATTCGCGATGAATGCCGAGGCCGCCAAGTCTGGACCAGCCGTCGGTGACGCCCCCGCCCCGTTCGAGGTAACAGACATCACTGGACCGAGTGCAGGAAAGTCTCTTTGCTACCGTTGCAAGTATGGAAGTGAACCAGTCGTCTGCTTGTTTATCCGCGACACCAGTGAGATGAACGTCGAATTGATCAAGGCACTCGATGAAAAGCTTGGAGAAAACAAAAAGCTCCGTGCGTTCGCTGTTCTTCTCACGGACAAACCTGATCAGGGCAAAAGCGATCTCGCTAAAGTCGCCAAAGAGGCAGAAGTTAAGAACATCCCGCTGACGGTGTTTCCCTCCACCAAGGGCCCCGAGGATTACAAGCTCGTCGATGACGTGAAAGTCACGATCGTTCTTTGGTCCGACTCGAAGGTTAAGGCGAACGTCAACTTCAAGAATGGTCTCCATTGCGAAGGATGCGTCGCTTCGGTCATGGCAGAGATTCCCAAGATCGCCGAGTAGTTTCGCGATCTATCGGACCTTCAAACTTGAAGCCTGCTAACTTAACGCAGGCTTCAAGTTCGCTCGAATGACAGAAACAAGTCAACTCGCGATGCCGTCTCGTTCTACACTTTAATCTTCCATTCTCTTCATCGACCAGTCCCAGTCTCTTAGATTCCCTTTCCAAAATGGCGAGGTTTCGCTTGAACGGAGCCGCGCGATCATCTCTAATTGTAACGCGGTTACATTTTCAGAGAGAGAAGAGTGCGGAATGGTCGCGAAAAACGAGGGATCAAAATCGCGCTGGACGACGAAAGCCGTTCAAGTTCGAAGTCAACTGACGCTCGAGCGTATTCTCGATGCGACCGAACGTCTGTTGAAAGTTCGTTCCTTCCGCGAGATCACCGTTGCGGAAATCGCGCAAGAGGCGAGCGCCTCTCCCACCTCGCTGTATGCTCGATTTCAGAACAAGCAAGCTCTCCTCGGAGCGCTCTTTGAGCGACACTCAGCATCGCAGCAAGAGCTGATCGGTCGACTATCTGATCCCGCTCTCTGGAAAGGAGTTCCGCTGGCTAAGATTCTGAAGCAAGCTCTTCCGGCCATCGTTGAAAGCTTTCGCGCCAAACAGCCCTTGATTCGCGCCTTCTTAGAGCAAGCATCGGACGACTATCGCTTTCGTCAGGAATGGGCGGCCGTGGGAGAGTTCCATAAGAGCCTGGTACTCCGGCTGATCATGGATCGCAGAGATGAAGTCGGTCATCCCGATCCCGAGCGAGGCGTTCGGCGAAGCATGGAAACGGTATTCGCCACCCTTGCCGTCCGCATCATCATGCATGAAATCGACGCTCCAGATTTGAAGGAACTGACGGACGATTTGACGAGTATGTTGCTTCGGCACATGTGTATCGAGGACAGAGACAAACGCTGATCGGTCACTTGTTTGATTCATGGGGAAATCAATTGCTTTGCCTGCCGGCAGGCTGAGAAAACATCATCCATTAATGTTGAGTAAAGGATTCGTCCATGTGGGTTGAGAAATGGAAGCGGGATTTGAACAAGGGAATCGAGTCTCCGGTCCCGACGCAGGTTGTTTCGAATGAAGAATTCATTCCCCGGCCGCAAAACAAACAGCAAAAGCAGGTCGAGACATTGATCGGAGAGATTTCGGAGGAACGATCGAAGAAGCTCGGCATGAATCGCCGCGATTATCTTAGGACATCCATGGGGATGGCGGCCGCGTTTCTCGCCGCGAACAAAGTGTATGGCAACTATTGGGACGTCGAGAACGACGAAACGCTGGAAGCAGCGGCCACCGAGGAGAAGTTTCCCAAGGGGGAATACTTCATCTTCGACGTGCAGACCCACTTCTCGAGCGGGATGCCCCTTCCCTTTCGCAAGCAAATCTCCGACATGGAGTTTGCCAAGAACATGGGCTTCAACCTGAAGAACGATGCCCAGGCTTATAGCTTCACAAACTTCGTGAAAGAAATGTTCTTCGATAGTGAGACGACGATGATCGTCATCTCAGGCGTGCCGGGGAAAGAAGAGAATCGTGGCAAGGACGGAAAAATCCTTGAGGGGAAGGAACGATCTCCCGGGCTGCTCAACATCTTGCCGAGTTGGCTCATGTCGAAGCGAAAACACGACATCAATGAACTCGCGCAGTCACAGCGAGCACTCGCCCAAGGGAATTGCGCTCCGAATCACTATTGGGACAAGAAGAACAACAAGCCTGACTTCACCGCCCTCTTTGAGCAGATGGAGCGCGAAGTCAAGAAGTATGGGATCGACTCTTGGAAGTGGTACTGCCATTTCGATCCGGGCCGCTCTGGTTCAGGATTTCGTCTCGATGATGAAAAGGTCACCTATCCCGCGTACGAAAAGTCTCGCGAGCTGGGCCTGAAAACATTCAGCATTCACAAGGGATATGCGGCTCAGTCGCGTCAACTCGGAAACTTTGCGCATCCGGGGGACGTCGAGAAAGCGGCCATCGACAACCCCGACCTCACCTTCATCATCTATCATTCGGCCATGAAACACGCGCCGAATGAACCAGAGTTCAAAGATCCGAAAACGTTTGACCCGACGACCGGCGATCTCGTTTGGCATTCCGATCTGATGAAGATCAAGCAGCGCCATCCCGAGATGAACAATGTCTTTTGCGAGATTGGATCGGCCTTTGGATCATCGGCCCTGGTTCATCCGCTCATGTGCCAGCATTTCATAGGGCAGAACATCAAGAACTACGGTGTCGATCATGTTCTTTGGGGGACGGATTGTCTTTGGTGGGGATCGCCGCAGTGGGTCATTGATGCCTTCAAGCGATTTCAGATCTCCGACGAACTCTGCGAGCACTTTGGCTACAAAAAGGTCTCAAAGGAAGATAAGGCGAAGATCTTTGGCCTCAACGCCGCCCAGATTTACAAAGTTGACGTCAACGCGAAGAGAAATGCTCTTCCCAAAGACACGTTATCCCGCCTGAAGACGGCTTACCTAAATGAGGGGGGTCAGCGTGACAACGCAGCCCATGGATGGGTTCGAGCGGAAGTTTGAAAAGCGAGTGTCCCCTTTTGCCGGGAGAATCGCAATCAGACTACGTGGTGTGCTGATTTGGGCGTCATGAAAGGTGTTTGATGAAAGTTACTCACGGACTTTGGACCTCCATCGCTTGCTTGATCACGTTTGGGCCCGTGATGGCCGCCGAGAAAGTAGTGACATTTCATCGAGACGTCACGCCCATTCTTTACAAGCATTGCGCGGAGTGTCATCGCGAGGGTGAAATCGCTCCCTTTCCGCTGATGAGCTACCAGGACGCAGCCAAACGAGCGGAATGGATCGTCGAAAACGTCACCCATCGGCGAATGCCTCCTTGGAAGGCCGAGCCTGGGCATGGTGATTTTTTCGGCGAGCGTCGGATGAGTGACGAAGAGATCGCGACTTTGACCGCGTGGCAAAAAGGCGGAGCAATCGAAGGGAGTCCTGGTGATGCGCCTCCTGTCCCTAAATTCGCAACCGGTTGGGGACTTGGAGAGCCAGACGTCATCTTGGAGGCACCCTATGACGTCACGGTTCCCGCCGAAGGTCCCGACATTTTCCATCATATCGTGATACCCCTCGGCGAAGCTGCCGGACGGGAAGTTGCCGCCGTTGAATTTCGTCCGGGCAATCCGCGCATTGTCCATCATGCCGTCATTCTTGTCGACTCCGCCGGACTTGGTCGAGCGAAAGACGCATTGACGCCGGAACCGGGCTACGTCACGGGGGGTGGTCCGGGGGTCTCTCTCTCGGGCATTCTCACCATTTGGGCTCCAGGGGTTGCCGCGAGGCGCTTACCGAATGATGTCGCGATTGATCTCCCGAAGAAGGGGGATGTGATCGTTCAGCTTCATTTGCATCCGTCGGGTAAAGAAGAGAAAGACCGGTCGCGCGTCGGCATCTATTTCGCGAAGGAACCAGCGAAGCGGCACATCATGAGTCGGCCGTTCATCTTTGGGCCTGTTACTCTCGATATCCCCGCGAATGAAAAGGCGCATCAGGTAGAAGCATCGGTCAAGACGCCGGTCGATCTTTGGATGACGGCCATTCTTCCACACATGCACTACCTCGGCAAGGAGATTCGCGTTACGGCGAAGCTGCCGAGTGGCGAAGAACGGTCGATGATCTGGATCCGCGATTGGGACTTCAATTGGCAGGATCAATACGTCTATCGCGAGCCCGTTCATTTACCCGCCGGCACCGAGGTCAAAGTCGTCGGTATCTATGACAATTCGTCGGATAATCCGGCGCAGCCGCGAACTCCGCCCGCGCGTGTTCTGTTTGGGGAAGAGACGAACGAAGAGATGTGTTTAGCGATTTTCCAGGCAATTGCGGAAACGCCCGAGGACTCAGACAAGGTGCGTCGTGCACTCGCCGGGAACATCCTCAAACAGATTCGTGATCCGAATGTCTCAAAGGACGTTGTTGATAATGTCGTCGTCAGATTGCGTGAACTAGGTCGCTCAGAGCTTCAGTCCGAACTCCGTAGTCGAATCTCAACGTTGCTTGAACCGAAGAAGCAGTGATGTCCGCCGATCAAAAGCAAGGGATGACCCGCAAAGAGTGTCCCCTTGCTTTTGACCACCGCAAATTGAGAACATCCATTCGCGCGTAGCCCTTCACAAGGTGTTCGTCCATTTTTAGGTCAAGACATATACTGAGGGAGCAACTCGACGTATGAGGTGGTTCATCCTGACCACAAAGGGCAAGCTATGTCGTCCGTGGGCAGCCGCTCTGGAATAGATCATCGCTCCAGGAATTCAATACAGCTTGCCATCGTCGCGACGATCATCCTCCTCTTCATGACGTCGATCGTCTATTCTCCATTGCGGTCTCAAAAGCTGACGATGTGGGATGATCCCGTTTACGTCACCGTCAATCCTTATGTCACTGACGGAATCACGAGCAAAGGGATCGAGTGGGCCTTCACGACTTCGCTGCAAGCGAATTATCATCCGCTGACGTGGCTTTCCCTGATGCTTGACGCGGAGCTATTCGGCAATCGCCCCTGGGGTTATAAGCTCACGAACGTTGCCCTTCATCTTCTGTCGACCATTCTTCTACTTCTCACACTTTGGTTGGCGTCGTCACGATTTTGGCCAAGCTTCTTCGTGGCGGCACTCTTCGCACTACATCCCTTACACGTCGAGAGCGTGGCATGGGTTAGCGAGAGAAAGGATGTCCTTAGCACGACCTTCGTGCTCGGCTCAATGGCATGTTACGTGATGTATGCCAAGCGGTTATCCGCTGGCTGGTATGCGGGGTTTATCATTCTCTTTGCTATGAGCCTGCTGTCAAAGCAGATGTACGTCACTCTGCCGGCCCTACTACTCTTAATCGATGTTTGGCCGATGAGACGATGGCAATCCCTTCCGGCATCAGTTTTATCTGATCCCTCCTTCCCCCAAGTTTCCTTCTCACGCTTGTTATTGGAGAAGGCGTTACCTCTTGCACTGGCGATCATCGCTGCCCTGCGCATCTATACCCTTCAAACACCTGACAGTTCCGCGAAACATATCACGTTCTCGCTTACAGAGCGAATTGCCAACGCCGCCGTCGCCTATGCGTTGTATCTTGAAAAGACCTTTGTTCCCGTTGACCTCTCGTTTTTTTATCCTTTTCCCCCACATGGATACGCCGCTTCAACGATTGCGCTGGCCGTTGGAATTCTTCTCTTCACCACAGCTCTATCCATTATTTTCGTGCGTCGAATGCCTTTCCTTTTGGTTGGATGGTTGTGGTATACGGGGACATTGATTCCAGTCATCGGAATCGTGCAAGTCGGTTATCAGGCTTACGCGGATCGTTACACGTACTTTCCACTTATTGGTATTTTCATCGCGATCGTGTGGACTGCTGCAACAATTGGATCGATGCGTCCGAGGCTGAATATTGCTTTGGGTACCATCGGATTCGCGGTTCTGGTAGTTCTCGGATTCTTGAGTCATCGCCAGGTACTCACATGGAACGACACGAAAAGCATGGCTCTACATGCCATCGCCATCGACCCGACCAACCATCAAGCGAATGCACTCTTGGCGTACGAGGCGTTCGCCGACCATCAGTGGAATGCGGCTGAGAAGTATTCTGAAGCATCTGTTCGGATACCTGACGTGCCAGCCACTAATTATCTCAATTACGGAATATCTCTCCTTTGCCTAGGTAAGTTCGACGAAGCAAAAAATGTATTCGAAAAGACGATGGCATTTAATCTTCCGCATGACGGTCGAAGTGAATATCAGCTCGGCATCCTCGCCGCAGGTCGTGGCGAATTGGAGACGGCTGCCGACCTGTTGGCGAAAGCACAACGGGCGGCACCCAATCCGAATCAAGCTTTCTCGCTCGCTGTCATCCTCGCGCGACTTGGCCGACTGGAAGAGTCCTCCCAGATCCTTGCTTCCACTCCGAAATACAACTCTGAGGTCCGACTTGCCTCCGAATTGATCAAGCAGATGTCCACAGGTGGCGAGAATGCCAAGCGACGATTTAAAAGAATCTTCGACTGGAGATCGGCGCTTAAACGGGGACCGGATCGGCAGATAATTGGGTCCCACTGGGTGTAAAGTGCTCGAAGAGCCG
>JAIEPU010000324.1 GCA_019748235.1 bacterium | reverse complement strand
AGGACCCAATCGAGGAAGTCGATACTGTTCACCGGCTTTTCGTCGATGATCTGTTCCATGCGTTTGAAGTGCTGGGTGATCTTTTCCAGGAATACAGCGATGCTTGGATGAGTATGCTTGAGCGTATGATCGAATTCCTCTCGCGCGATTTGATAGGCGTCGCGGAGTCCGGCGCGCATGCTTCGGTAGTTGAGCGGGTGCAGCAGCTTCTCATCGATACCATGTTTGAGTGCAATAAGACTCGCATAAAGATTACCGCTGTCGACGGTCGAGACGTACTCCGGGTGAAGCGTTTCGAGCGAATTCGTGTCGTACCAGTTGATGAGATGTCCGTTCCATCGTTTGAGCCGATCGAGGGTGCTCATGGTTTGATCAAGCCTCTCGATCATTTCGACGAGGCCGATATATCCAAGATCACTCGCGGCGAGATTTGATAAGAGGTAAAGGCCGATATTGGTCGGCGACGTGCGCTGCGCGATCTTTGGCTCGGGAATCTCTTGGAAATTATCCGGCGGTAAGTGATGGCTATCTTCGTTGACGAAGGTCTCGAAGAATGCCCATGTCTTTCGTCCCCATTTCCGAAGATCTTGTCGTTCGACACGCGACAGAGGTCGCGACTTTCTTTGGTACGGCTTTCCCAGAAAGTAAGCGGCTATCGGGGCAACGACCCAAGAAAGCAGAATGGGAGTCGCCGGCAAAAGTGCCTCTGGATGAATGATGCTGATCGCGAGGAAAATCAAAAGAGATGCAATAGAGGAAAATGAAAACGTTTGAACCTGACCCCAGAAGCTTGTTCGATGTTTTCGCTCGACGGCGGCCGCCGTTTCCCACTCCAGAAGATTACGGCGAGTGACGAAGAGCCTGATCATCGTTCGTACGACGGCATCCAAAGACAATCGAGCCCGTTCAAGGAGGAACACTGTTTCAACGATGCACTGAAGAGCGGTTGCTCCCAGTGAATAAGGCAACGTTCGCCAACTGAGACCCGTCATCGTGCCGCTCATCAAGGACCGAAGTTGATCGATCAAGCCGACGATCAATGGGAAAAAAAGGATGAGACTGGTGAGGATGGTCCAGATACACGCCGTTGTCAGCGGCAGTGACCAACCGATGAGGAATAGGAGCGTGATCGCGACGGGCACGAGGCTTCGCCGAAGGTTGTCCGCGATCTTCCAGCGTTTGATGAGCGTTTGGGGATTGGGCTTATCATTTGGCATGCGAGGAAGCAGATAGGAAAGGATTTGCCAGTCCCCTCGAATCCAACGATGCTCCCGGCGCAAAAATGTCGAAACCTGTGACGGGAACTCATCCATGAATTGCACGTCGCTGACCAGCGTGCACCGAGTGAGATTCCCTTCGATAAGATCATGACTGAGGATCAGGTTTTCCGGGAACGCCTGATCGAGAACTCGGTCCGCCGCCTCCACATGAAAAAGACCCTTCCCGATGAAGCTTCCTTCATTGAAGACGTCCTGGTAAACATCCGACGCAGCCACCGAGTATGGATCAATTCCCGCCGAACGCCCATAGATCATCGTGAAGTTCGACTTGCGCGCTGCTGTCAGCGATAAATCGACTCGCGGTTGATAAAAGGTATATCCCGACTCGACATGAGAACCGTCGGCGCTCACGACGGGTTCGTTGAGTGGGTGTGCCGCCGCACCCACCAATCGTCTCGCCGCTTCATGAGGAAGCTGAGTATCCGTATCAAGCGTCAGAATGAACTTCATTCTCGGCAGGTCGTTGAATCCGTCGCTGATGGTGATGAACGTGGTCTCCGTCTCTCCTCGCAAGAGACGCACGAATTCGAGAAGTTTTCCCCGCTTCCGCTCCCAACCCATCCAGCAGTTTTGCTCCTGATTCCAGGTTCTCTTGCGATGTAGGAGGAAGAATCGTGGAGGGCTCTTTGATGCATACTTCTCATTGAGTCGATGAATATGCGCAAGTGTTTCGCGAACTAAAATCTCTTCGGTGTCTCGTTCGACGACCTTGTCGTCTGGGAAATCTGTCAGGAGAGCGAACCAAAGCTGGGGATCACTGTTGGATAGGTAGTGCCTCTCTAGTCTCTCCGAAAGCTCTCGCGGTGATTCGGGATTGGTGAGCATCGTGGGAATCACGACAAATGTTGGACAATTCTCTGGAATACCATGCTTAGTATCGAGTTTTGGAACGAGTCGCGGCGGAACTATGAGGAGCGCGACGTAGTTGACGATGCTTACCCCTAATTCGCTCACCGCGAGAAGGGTCAAGATCACCACCAGCGACATGACTAATCCACTGAAACTTGGTGCAGCGCCCGAGAAATAAAACAAGATAGCTGTAAAAAGCAGCGTAATTCCCGCGATGCTTCCGAGATAAATGGGAACTCGACGAGCTCTTGCCCACCGATTGAACTTCGTGGCGAGTGGTCCTAGGTAATGAAGGGCGATCTCGACCTCACGGCGTCCTTGACCAAGTAAGTAGTAGCCGATATGGCGCCGAACCCCTTCCGATGACTGAGCGAGTTCGAGTGTGTAAGTCGCCACTTCAAGTTCTGAATGATTCGATCCTTTTGCCATATCTTCCACAGCATGGCGGCATCGGTCACGCGTTTGAGAGTCTTGTTGGGAATAAATACCTGCCGGATCGAGACGCAGTCTCGCCTCAAGAAGGCTTGTTTGCTCGAAGAACTCTTTCCAATCGATGACGTCAAGCATCCGCAAGCTAGTGATGCAATTGCCAGTACTGATTCGATCGGCGGCAATGGCGGCTTGAGCTTGCCGGAGTACGTCGGTCGCTTTCAGATTGTGACGAGCCAGTGCTTGCGTGACGACATCGGCATCACGCGTCGTTTCATCCTCGCCAAGGTAAGCGGCATCGACGATTCCCGCGAGGAACGCCGCCACGAAATGATCGTCGGATTCAAGCACTCGCGCGATTTCTTCAAGAAAAGAATCGACAGAACTTTGAGTTCGCAAATGTTTGTGCACCAGTTCGGCGGCATGACGACGCTCTTCAATTGCCTGATAATGGCGGTCAGTCAGCCGACGAAGGTTCTCCAATAACCCGATGCGAAGCATGATCGGCACAGCCCAGATCTCTCCCACGGAAAGGGGAGAAGTCGTTTGAAAGGCATTCACATATTGTCTGATCGTATCTTGGTCGAGAACCGAATCGGTACATGCGATTAGATCAAGCGCGAGCGGATAGATTCGGGGTAAGCCAGTGAAAGGCGCTTTCGAGGTTCGTGGCAATTCGCGGAGATAACTAGACGGAAGATCCGTTCTCACCTCACGGACGTTTTCATCAATGATGTGGTAATTGTCGAGAACCCATTCGACGATTCCGCCCGGTTGGGGGTGTTTAACCCACTCTTTTTTCATCTGGCGATACGCGAAACTTAATTGAACGGCATTGTCTCGAACTCGCTTCAGCAACTCCGTGCTTCGTTCGAAATGAGCTTGGCAGTGGTGCTGACCCACGCTTTGTGCTCGCGATGTCCTTTGTTCGACGTTGCACCAGTCGTCGCGGATTGGCTCAGTTGAAAAAGGAGAGATGACACGTTGTGAAATAGAAGGAACATCGGCATCGTTACGCTCAGAGGGAATGGCCATCGTTGCGACTGACATTCACGCTCCTCTCACTTCTCGAAATTCTTCAAAATACCCCCTCGCGTGTCCAATTCGTAGGACACGATGAAGAGCCGAGATGCACAAAGATCAGTTGTTAACCAAAAGATCGACCCTTATAAGGAGTTGTCGATCGAAGCGAACTCAGGCTAGCGTTCGTACATCGCTGCATGATCCGACGTTCGACCACTTGAGAAGGACTGGCGGTGAGTCGTTCGTCTCCCAAAAGTTGTTCTTCTGACAGCCTGTGCACTCGCTTTCCTTCGCGTGATGAAAGACGTGTAGTGAGAATGCCCAATAAATCTTCGCCGACTCGCTTCGTAGAAATCGCCATGCTCCAAGTTGCCATAGATCCTCCTGATGATCTCGCTACATCGCCCAGGTAAATCTAACAAAGGGCAATTGAGGGATTGTTGATAGGCGTCTGCTAGAAATGAGATGCATTTGGCGTGCCATGGTCGAAACGACGTCAGCCTCCTTAAATTGATTCGCTCGCGTAAATCCTGCCCAGCTTTCAAGTCCGATGTTCAACGAATAACAAATCACCTCGTGGGCATTCACAAAATTTCATGCGCAGTTAAGTTTCTCCCATGATCCGCCAAAGTCGACGAGTCGAAGGCATCCTAGTTGGTCGCGCAGAGGCCAGGCGGGTTTAACGAATCACTAACACCGTCCTCAGTCCTCTGCTCGATGAAAGAAGTGTTTGAAAACATGAGATGGTCATTCATAGACCATGCTGAGTGATTGACGTTCAGAACACTCGTAGAATGATCGATTGCGCATCCTCTGGAAAATCGATCTCTTTCGCGGGCTTTTCCATGGAAAGTTGCCGCGAAACGATCTGCTTTTCTATTCGTTGTAACGAGTTCCCGTCGGTCGTTCGAAATGAATCAATTCTTCGAAATGTGATCGCCTTCTCAGAAATGAGAGCTGTAATCCGTGCATTGGTATGCGGCGTGCAAAAGTGCAAATGCGTCAGGCCAGGTCGGTCTGAAGCTATCACGTCGTTGAATCTGTGATTCGTCGCTCATTCATACGACGGGAGCCTAACAAAGAAGGAACAGCAACCATGTCTGCTACTGAAGATCTCACCGGCATGTATCACCAATACAAGGGTCAAATCAAGGAGCGATTTGGCGACATCGCCGATGACGAATTCGAACGCGCCAGCGGCAGCCTCGAGTCGCTTGTTGGGATGATTCAGCGAAAGACTGGAGAGGCACGTCGCACGGTCGAAAACTTCGTCAAGAATCTCGGGAACAATGCTTCCGAAGCGGCCGGTTCCACCGCATCGCAGATTCAGGATTACGCCGAGCAGGCTCGTGCCTCAATGCAAGAGGGATACAAGCGAGTCGCCTCGGGAATCCAAGAGGGTATGGAGACGACACAGAACACGATTCGTCAACGTCCCGTTGAATCGATCGCGGTCGCCCTCGGTGCGGGCCTCCTAGTCGGAGCGGTTCTCGGACTGTTGATCTCGTCTCGATCGCGATAAGCAACAAACCATCAACCTGAAACGCGGATGAGGAGTAACGTGCGATGTCTCCGATGATGACTGACGATGAAATGGACGTGGCGGAGGATCAAAATACGTCGATGAATTCCATTTCGGCGATGTATGAATCTGCCGCGGATATGTTGCCGAAGTCACCAGCGGCCATGGCCGCGATTGGGTTCGCGGCCGGACTAGGAGTGGGGGCGTTGCTCGTGCACGTTCTCAACTCGCGGCTTCGCCCTGATCCGATGCTTGAGCGTTTGGGTGGTCACGCGTTCGACCAGATCAAACGCTTTGGCGCGACTCAATTCGCGAACTTAATGAGCAACATGCCCAAGAGATAGATCGGAGAAGCCGGCTCGTTGTCCATTCAAGATAATCGGCGGGCTTTTCCATGAACAGGAATGAGGTGGCATGTGATTGATCGCATCAAGCAAATGATGGGAGACGATCCGGATGTTCGTGCACTTCGGAAACAGTCTTCCAAACTCCGGAAGCACCTGGAGCGTGACGTGGATGGTCTTCGGAATCAGGCTCAGGAATTAATGGATTGGAAGCATTACGTTCGCAAATATCCGGTGGCGACCATCGGAGCAGCCGTCGTGCTTGGATATCTATTAGTGCCCCGCCGGTCTCCGATTGTTCATGTTGCGGATCTCATACCGGCCCCGCCGACGGAACCGATCCATGTAGAATCGGTTTCCCATGCGCCGCCGGAGCCACCTCCTGAACAACGTCCTCCTGCAGTCCCTCACCATTCGATGGTCGCGGCGGTTGGGGAGGCAATCCTGTCGTCAACGTTGGCATTCGCCGGACAGCGCCTGCTCATGCATTTCATGGACCGGGCAGGTAAGAGTCTGGTGCCGGCTTCGACGCCTGAACCGACGAATCAAAACTCCGAGGAGGTCGAGAATGTCCGTTATTCCGGGGTATGACTTGCTCGATAAAGAAGAGTCGGAAACGGTAAGCATGCTCAATTCCGTCTCTTCGCGAATTCGTGAATTCATCGAAGAGAATCCGGCATCGGCGCTAGCCTTTGCCTTAGTTGGAGGCGTCGTGGTGGGATGGGTGCTCAAACGTCAATAGAACGATCGGCCGCCGATCGCTCAGAATCTCGCGATTCTCGACCTGGCATGTCTCAGCTCGGATATGACTTGCTGACGCTCGCGGAGCTTCAGTTCAAGCTACTACGACTGGACTTGTCTAAGAGCGCGCGGCGAGCCGTCGTTGTGTTCGCACTGATCTCGCTCTCGGCAGTGCTCATTCTTTGTGCCTCGCTCCTACTTCTCGCGGGGTTGAGTTACGAGATATCGAGGGCATCCGAGCTCCCGTTGGCGGCTTCGCTGTCGATCGTCGGGGGTTCGGTGCTCTTGTTGGGAGTGATCTTTGGCGGCTTCGCGCTAAATTTCTCTCGCCCCCTGGGAAACCTCTTCAAGCATTCGGGAGAGGAACTTCGAAAGAACATTGAAACGATCAAGAATGGACTGCTCAACGGTTAGCATTCGAATGATTCATCAATAACTTTGGATGAACAACAAGAAGGAGTGGCGCATGAAAACGGAAACGGCCCGTCAGCAGCCTGCGGCCAAAAATCGCGAACAAGAGCAAGAAGAAATCAATCCCGTTGAGGATTTGATGACTTATTGTCGGGAGTACGCTCGCAAAAAGCCCGAAGTCGTCGCGCTTTGGTGCTTGGGAATCGGATTTATGCTCGGCTGGAAACTGAAGCCCTGGTGAGCTTATCGAAAATATACGGCATCGATTATCGAACCCTCTTTCGTTTCGAATAGTTCCGCGAGGCTAGGCGAGATGGAAGAGGGTTTCTTCATGGGTGATTTCTCCTGGGCCATGCTGGCGAAGAATTGTTGTGGAGCCGTTGTTGATGACATCGAACTCGAAAGCGGATTGGGAGCGATCCATCATTGTCCTCACGACGACGGTCGTGATTGCAATCATTGTTGGCTGTCTTTATTGGTCTCGCGACATCGTCATCCCCATTGCGCTGGCGATCTTTCTGACATTTATTCTGAGTCCGATCGTGAACGCGCTGTCACGATTCGGGTTACCTCGTGTGCTTTCCGTTTTGCTCGTCCTAGCCGGGGTCGGAGCGGGAATTGCCGGGATAGGCATGCTATTGACAATTCAATCGACGAGTTTGATTCAAGAGTTGCCAAAGCACCGCGATACGATTCGAGAACGGATTCATACCATTCGCTCCTCGTTTTCATCCGAATCAACGAAGCAAATTCAATCGCTTGTGAATGAGGTATCGCGTGAAATCTCTGGTACGCCGAAATCAACGGCGGAAAAGGGGACCGCGAGCGATCCTGAGGTTATCGCAGCCCAGGAGCATCCTCCGGTCGGCGATCAATCGACTCATCAGAGTGCAAACGAATCTTCACCGCAACATGTCGTCGCTGCACCCTCGGGTGGGTCTGGAGAGATGTTTTGGCCCTCAATCTTTAGTTCGACCGCCAATGCGCTTGGAACATTAGCCCTGACGCTGATATTGGTCGCGTTCATGCTTGTCAAAAGAGAGGATTTGCGCGACCGATTCCTTCGTCTGATGGGAGATCACCGACTTGCTGCCGCCACGATGGCAATGGATGACGCTGGCCGCCGGATCAGTCGATTTCTGTTGATGCAGTTCCTCATCAATTTCGTCTATGGCGTGGTGCTCGGATTGGGGCTCTGGTTGATCGGCGTTCCGTATGCGCTCCTGTGGGGAGTATTCGCCGGAATACTTCGATACATTCCATACCTCGGAGCCTGGCTTGCCGCCATTTTCCCAATCGCGTTTAGCTTGGCGACGACTCACGAATGGGGACAGCCCCTCATGACGATCGGCCTGATTATTGTGCTCGAGCTTTTGACGAATAACGTTTTCGAGCCGTTGCTGTATGGATCGAGCTTGGGCATTTCACAGGTGGCGCTCATCGTGTCAGCGGCATTCTGGACATTTCTTTGGGGCCCGGTCGGATTGGTATTATCAAACCCTCTTACTGTAATCCTCCTCATCCTTGGACAGCGCGTCGAGCAGTTCCGCGTACTCCATATTCTTCTCGGAGAGGACGCGCCTCTCGCTGCACATATTCGCTTTTTCCAACGTTTGATTGCCGGTGATCAAGACGAGGCGACTACGGCACTCGCCAAAGTACTGGAGGAGACAGATCGTGTAACGGCGGCGGATAGAGTCATCGTGCCCGCGCTCAACATGCTGGTGGAAAGTAAGAGAGGAACAGAGATCAACAACGAAGACGTTAAACGGGTTAATCTTTCGGTTATGGAAATCGTTGACGATCTTTACGAAGACACTTCTGAGGAGCATCCGCACGAGAATGCTCGCCCTCTTTCGGAGCGTCCGAAACTTCTCGTCGTCCCGATCGATTCCGTGGCGGACAGCGCAGCCCAGTATGTTCTCATTCGGTTATTGGAATCGACTCAATGGAATGTCCTGTCACCGCCGCACGACATGCTGGTATCGGAAGTAATCGACTGGATGGCACACGAAGAACCGGCGGCGATATGTCTGGTTGGGATGGATGCGGGGAGTCGCGCCCACACACGCTATCTTTGCAAGAGATTGGCAACTCGGCACGTGACCGATCACCTGCTCATCAGCCGACTTGGGGATTCTTTGTCCCCCAGTGCCAAGGAATCTTTCCTTCGACTGAATGCTAATATGGTTGTCTGCACGCTGGAGGAGACGCTTCGAACCTTGGGAAGCTGGTTTCCGATCGCTTCTCAGCAGGAAAGGGCTCGGGAACGAGCGTCCGCCGGCGTAGCATAAGGAGGGAGCGATGTCCGCTTCCGTCTAAGGACTGTCATGATGAGCATCGAGCCTGTAGATTCCGCTCCGAGCGAAGTAAGGAAAACCTCCGACGCAGGCATGAAAGAGAATCAAAGCGACAAAAGGGGTGTCTTCATCAAAGGCCCTCCTGTTCCATCCTTATGGCTGTTTGGAAAAGCCCAGAGCGGAAAGTCTAGTATCGTTCGCTTTCTAACGGGGGCCGATCAGGCCATTATTGGTAACGGGTTTCGACCAGAAACGAAAGCGACCTACCGTTACACATTTCCGAATGAGACGCATCCGGTCCTCCGATTCTTCGACACACGTGGCCTGGGCGAGGAAGAATATGATCCGTCGGAAGACATTGAAGTATTGCAACGACAGGCCAACGCGATCGTCGTCACTGTAAGAATCAACGATTTCGCATTGGGAAGCTTGCTCGGACCACTTCGCCAAATTCGTGCGGCGCGACGAAGCCGACCGGTCATCCTCGCCCTTACGTGTCTGCATCATACGTATCCTCAAAAGCAGCATCCGGAACATGATCCATTCCTCGAATCGGAACTTCCAGAGTCGATTCCTGAGGAACTCAGGCGCTGCATTCAGGAACAGAAGAGGACGTTCGGCGATCTCATCGATCGAATCGTTCCGATTGATCTCACGAGGCCCGAGGACGGTTTTCTCGAGCCTAATTTTGGCGGTGGACGGCTGAAGGATGCATTGATCGATGCACTCCCAAATGTCCTGGGCGAAGCGATTAAGCATACCGACGAAACGGTGCAGCAACTTCGCGAAGATTTCGAACGTCGGGCGCATCGCTGCATTCATGCCTATAGCGCCTGGGCGGCGGGAGCGGCCGCCGTTCCGCTCCCTTGGATGGATATACCGGCAGTGACGGGCCTACAGCTTCGATTGATGGCGAAGCTCGCCAAAGTTTATGACCAGTCGCCCGTTCCCGCGACATTGATTTCAAGCGCGCCGATATTCGGAACACGCTTTCTGCTCCGGCAGGGGGCCAAATCGCTGCTAAAGGGAGTTCCTTTCGTTGGCATCCCCGTGAACGCGGCCACTGCCTACGTCACTACCTTTGGTTTGGGCCGCGCGGCGATGTGGTACTATTGGGAACGATTTCTCGGGCGCATTCCAACTTCGGAGGAGTTCAGTCACATCGTGAAGAATCAAGTCGAAAGCGCCCGTACACATTGGAGTCGTAATTCGCACTCCTCCTCGCCTTCGGTCCGGGAGTCTGTCGAGTGAAACGCTGGCGTTCGACGCTTGTTCTCTTCCTATTCTCAATTCCGCTCATCATTCTTTTTCTGCTGGGAGCTTACGCCCTCTTCGAGCGAGGTTGGCTTTTTTGGTCTTGGTGGCTTCTCCCGATTTGCTGGGGAGCGGCATTTTACTTAGCACGGCGCGGAGCTTGGAATAAAGATCTGAAACAGTCCGCGAAGACAAATACGCCGAGCTATTGGACCGATCGAGATCGGGAGGCGTGGCAAATTGTTGAGAAGCGAGCCGAGGACGCGCGCGGCATCGCGCCGATTTCACTGGTCGACCCGAATTACTACATGCGATCAGCCCAGACATTGCTGCTCGATATCACACGATTTTATCATCCGAATGCGGCCGATCCGATTGGTCCAATGACGGTCACGGAAGTCCTCACGGCCGCCCAACTCGCCATTGAGGACTTGACCGAACTTATCGAGGTTTATGTTCCGGGAAGCCGGCATTTAACCGTCGCTCGTTGGAAGGCAATGGCAAAGCTTCCAGGATGGTATCGCGTGGCGAGCGACCTGGGTTATCTCGTTTCCGCAGCCTTCGGACCAGCAACTGCGGCGGGAAGGTATCTGCTTTCAAAAGTCTTGCTCGCCCCGACAGTTCAGCTCATGCAAGACAATATTCTCTACTGGTTCTATACCGCGTTTCTTCAGCGAGTTGGCATTTACGCGATCGAGCTGAATAGCGGTCGATTAGAGGTCGGGGCCAAGCGATGGCGAGAACTTGTAAAGGCCTACGAAGAACCCGCACCGAGCACTAATTCATCCGAGCTCCCCAGCGTGCCGAAGGAGTCTGCGGAACAAAAGGTAACCATCTCTGTGGTCGGTCAGGTCAAGGCAGGAAAGTCAAGCTTGGTGAACGCTTTCCTCGGCCGCGCGGAAGTCTTGTCCGATGTCTTACCCGCCACGCGCACTGTGACTCGTCATGAACTGAAGGGTGAGGAGTGGCTCGATACGCTGATCATTCAAGACACGGTCGGGTACGGTCAGAAGGACCAAGCGGAGAAGGATCTCGAGGAGACAATGGAACTCTGCGCCACCTCGGATATCGTTCTATTGACGATGAATGCTGTGGATGCGGCGCGCGACATGGATCGACGTGTCGTCAAACGAATGAACGAGTGGTTTCTCCAGCATCCGGAGCGTCGTCGGCCACTCATCCTCGCCGTTCTGACTCACATCGATCTCCTTTCGCCCGCAATGGAGTGGAATCCGCCTTATGAAGGTTGGCAAGGAGGCGACGTTCGTTCACCCAAAGACAAGGCGATTCGCGATGCGGTTGAACATGTGAAGGGGCTGCTGAGTCCTACCATCACTGAGGTAATTCCTGTCTGTTCCGCCGGGGAAAAATCTCGGCTTTACGGAGTTGAGGAATGGCTCATCCCTGCGATTCTTGGAAAAATAGATGACGCACGCGCGATCATGTTGCTGCGAATTTTGCACCTGGAAGCGGACCGTATGACGTGGTGGAAAGTCTTCGAGCAGACGCGCAATCTCGGAACATTGGCCCTTCGAAAAGCAGTCGGACTTTAACGGTTCCGTGAAAATGAGACTGCCGATCGATTCATCACCGATCGGCAGCATTTTGTTCATAGGAGGAATGAATAGTTCAATTCGCTTTGGTGGAATCTCGCAAATTCTTGATTCGATCATGGGCGGCAACGACTTGACGATATTGCCGATCCAACACGGGCATCAACTTACTGTCGGTGGTGCGCGGCAGCATATCCTCGTAGGCTTCTTTGATGTGGTCTTCTCCCCGTTCCGCTTCGGCGAGAATGGCGTGCGTGTCGTTACTGACGATCGCCTTGCGAATCTGCATCCAGGTTCGATGCATGGCAGCAAGAAACGAGCCTTCCACCACCGGCTCACCCCCCTCACGGGTGACCAACGCTTGCAACTCCGCCGCTTGATCTCCTCGTTCGCGTGCGAGTCCCTCGAATAAACGTCGGAGGTTGGGATCGTCTACTTCATCCGCAGCCTCTTGAAATCCATCGCGGCTGTCGAGATTGAGCTGCGTGATCTCACGCAGTCCGGATTCAACATCTTCTGTTCGATCACGATCGGTGTAGGTTCCCATGGTCGCTTCTCCCTCGTTGTTTTTAGGCGGTGAGAACTAACCCATTTCGAGGACCAAATCTCCGCGCCTTTATTAAGTCTGTAAGACAGAGGTGCGACTACCGTGCCACTCGCCCATCAGTTCAAAACAGGTCGAGTAATATCGATCAAAGGCAGGTGGTAAAATCAAAGAGTTGCAAAGTGAACGGTCGATGCAGTGCGTTAACTGATTACTTAGAAATCACATTGGCTCGTGATCGTCCCCCCTCGGCGTCGTTCGAGGTGCCGACGTTATCGCATCTCTCCGTTTTACGTGGTTTTTCGTTGGTTTCACGTCGATCCTGAGATTTGGAACGGCACTTGCAAAGAGCAGCTTTGTCGGCCGCAAGAGATCTCTGTGTGCACCGGAGAGACGAAGTCGGCAGCGGAACAAAACACGGATTCTCTTTGGAGAAAAAGCCATGGATCTCGAGACAAAAGAAGTGACGCAGGAACGTAAAGGCCGTGTTCTCCCCTATGCCATTGCATGGCTGATCGGGGTGCCAATCCCGATACTGTTGCTGATCTATGTACTACGCGGATGCAATTGATCGCAATATTTGATCGATCGATGCGAAAGGAGCCGGCGTTAATGCCCGGCTCCTTTAACTTTTCGGTATGAAAGCCATCACACTACGACGCGGCGCGTTTGTCATTGTTCTTTGGTTCGGGAATAAGTGTCACTGGTACGTCATCCGTCGAGTCCTTCGTCGTTTGCGCGGACATGCCATCAACGACATCGTGTTCTAACACGGAATCATCAATATAGATCGCGTGTTTGGTGCCGTAATGGTATTCCGGCCCCACCACGTCGAGCACCGTCGGATGCATGGGTGGCACATGCTTGGGCCAAAAGTAACCTTCGACGACGATCCCCTTCTCTTTGTATTCGGGATACGTCAACAAGAAGTTGTGAAGCTGCTTCAGGCGATAGTGTGGAACGGTCGCGAACATGTGATGGGGTAGGTGGTAGTCCTGCCCGAATGGGAATACGGCGAACTGAATCAAGGGATTCACAAAAAATGTTCGCGTATTGGTTAACCAGCCTCGATCGCCGTTCCCGTGCTGAACGATCTGGCGAAGCACCATGAAGAATGAAAACGATGTGAAGATGGGTGTGACCCATAGAAGGCCGAAATAAAGTCCCGTCATCCGTCCGGTGAAATAACTTGCCCATGCCAGCGAACCGAAGAGCGCGGTCATGAACGTAATTCGCATGAGCGTCATGTAACGACCCGGTATCACCGGGTGGACTCGGCTTTGGTGGTACCAATTGTTCGGAATCACGGCATAGAACGTCATGACCGCACCATAGAGCAATGCCGGGATGACTGCCAATAGCACGGGCTGATTCAAGTAGACAAGCGAAGTCAACAAGATGACTTGAGTGAGCATATAAAGCCCCCCGACCAGGAGCGGTGCCTTATGTTGCTTGGCACCCTGTTTGATGTAAGGATTCTTATCCGTCCCGATGGAGTTGTAACGTGCGCGCACTCGCATGTACTTGATCAGGTTGGGGACCCAAAACTGCTTCACGAGCGTTCGAATGAATTCCGATTTCGAAAGTGGGAAGTCGAGCCAATGCCCACTCGTTTTAAGCTGCGAGACATCCGGATCGCGATCAGGATCGTTGACGAATTGATGATGCGCCATGTGCTGTAGGCGGTAGTGATGCGTCGAACTGAACATCGGAAACATGCAAAACCAATCGCTGACTAAATCATTCGCTAAACGGTGCTTGAGCAGGGTGTGGTGCGATGCCTCATGCGCGAGTCCGGTCAGTTGATGTTGCCCCGCGCCGACAAGCACGATCGCCAGCAACGTCACCGGCACGTTCCACCAAACGGAAATGCCGCTCGTTTCTTGCCACTGATAGAAGGCAACCGTCCCAACGATCGTCAGCCCTAGGAAGAGCCAAGTTCTGGCAAGGTAGATCAGGTTATGCCAGTTGTCGGTTTTGCGGAGCTTTTGAAGCTCCGCAACGAGGGCTGAATCCTTTAGGGAGGCGGGACTCGGGCGCGAGTCGACTAATGTCGCCATGATTTTTCACTCATTCTGTCAGCCGAATACCGATCAACCCTGTGGGCAGTCTTGCGTTTATTCCGCTCGTTTGCCCCGCCGGTGCGAAGGGTGAGGCATCTTGCCTCGGTTCTGGTATTCGTCCCGCATGCTTAATCCGCAAACCACGACCTCGGACATCCGACAGGTCGATCGGGCGAGACACCTTTCCTGGTAACCTGCGTCGAGTTTTCCGGCGAGGCGTCTTGGCGGATTTTCCGGTTTGTTCGATCATTCGACCAAAACGATCGGACGGCTTTCGGAAATTTGGACGTCGACGCCGAGAAGGGGAGTTGTTCCGGGAAGACTAGAGGAGTTGGCGCGTCTGTGCCGATTTAGGGTAACAGCGGACCGCCAACGAAGATCGTCGAATGGGACGATCTATTTCTAGAGCCCCGGGTACCGCTTCTCTAATTGGGCTCTGGTCTTGCGACGATGATGACACGTAAGGAGTGCGCCTGTGTGTGGAATTGCCGGCTTCATTGACCTGCACGGCCGAATGGATGTCGACCTCGATACGTTACGACGAATGGCGCAGGCGATCGTTCATCGCGGGCCGGACGAAGAGGGGTTCTTTGTCGAGCCGGGTGTCGGACTGGCATCGCGCCGACTCAGCATTGTCGGATTGGCGGACGGCCAGCAGCCGATCTTCAATGAAGATGGATCTGTGGTCGTCGTTTTCAACGGCGAATTGTTCGACTACCCCGAGATGCGCGACTTCCTAAAGAGTCGCGGCCATCTCTTCCGGACGTCATCCGACACAGAACTGCTCGTCCATCTGTGGGAAGAGTACGGCGAAGGAATGCTCGAAAAGTTGCGCGGTCAGTTCGCCTTTGCGCTCTATGACCGCCGGCAAAAAACGATCATCCTCGCGCGCGATCGTGTCGGCATCTGTCCACTCCATTACTCACGTCAGGGAGATGTCCTCTACTTCGGGTCAGAGATCAAAGCGATTCTCGCATCGAACAAGGTTCCGAAGAAGCCGGACTTGCGCGGTATTGATCACATCTTCACTTACTTCGCGATGGCGACGCGACGGACTTCGTTTGAAGGTGTTTCCTCCCTACTGGCGGGAACGTATCTTTCCATCAAGTTGAATAAGGACGGCGGTCGCGCGGGAACCGTTACGGAGAAGACCTATTGGGATCTCGACTTCCCGAACCGGGGAGATGAGGAATGCCCGACTCAAAAGCAGGCGATTGAAGGGTTCTCCGAAGTCTTTCATGAAGCGGTCAATATTCGCCTCCGCGCGGAAGTCCCCGTGGTGTCGTATTTGAGCGGCGGCGTCGATTCGACTTCGGTCGCTTCGACGATCTCTCGCATTCGCGGCGAATCAGTTCCTACCTTCACGATTCGAATCGCGGACCCCAAGCTTGATGAGACCGATCGCGCTCTCATGGCGGCGAAGACAATCGGCAGTACGCCCACGATCGTCACTCTTCATGGTCCCGATATCTCCGCGGCCTATCCGGAACTAGTTCGCGCTTCGGACTGCCCGGTCGTCGATACGTCGAGCGCGGCAATGCTCTGCTTGGCGAAGGAAGTCCATCGTCAAGGTTTTCGCTGTGCGATGACGGGCGAAGGGGCTGATGAGTCGTTAGCCGGCTACCCCTGGTTCAAAATCAATCGATTGCTTCGCAGCTTCGATGTCGGTAGTTTCCGCCCCAGCATGGCGATTCGGCGGACCTTCCTTCGTCTGACCGCGCCGAATGTTTCATGGACTAAAGCGCGGCGGGCCTTTGATCTCGTCGGCGGGCCCTATGCCTACAATGATCTCTACGGCATCATGACGATGTCACGACATCTCTTCTATAAGCCTGAAACCTTCGAGCGGATCGGCGATCGATTCGCCTATGACGACTTCTCGCTCAATCTGGAGCGGATGAAGCATTGGCATCCGATGAATCAAGGATTGTACTTCGGGTTCAAGACGCTTCTCGCCGGACTGCTTCTCAATCACAAGGGGGATCGCCCCGCGATGAACAGCTCCGTCGAAACTCGCTATCCGTTCCTCGATGACAAAGTGATCGCTTATTGTGCGAAGCTGAATCCGACTTGGAAGCTGCATGGCTTCTTCCGTGATAAGCACCTCTTGCGTCTCTACGCGGGACAGATGCTCCCGGCCGCTATCGCGAATCGGCCCAAGGCGATGTTCCGAGCACCGTTCGCGAGCACGTTCTTCAACGACCCCGCGAACTACGTGAAGGATGTTCTCAGCCGAGAGTCGTTAGAGAAGACGGGGCTCTTCGATCCCGATCAAGTGCTGAAATATCGAGCGGAGTACGGTAATTTCAGTTGGGCACGCGGCAGGAGACTCACGATCGAAATGGGGCTGACCGCGGTGATGGCGACTCAGCTTTGGTACCACACCTACTTTGGCGGTGGGCTCTGCGATTTGCCGACGTGGACGCCACAGCCTTATGACAATTCCAAGCCGGCGATTATTCGCCGACCCCCGTCAGCCCGGATGACGGCCGCCGGCTAATAACCCGCGACATCAAGAAACGTCAACAGCTTGGTTCATCGCATGAAGCGGTGGCCCAAGCTGTTTCGTTTACGCACAGACTACTTGCCAGCGGGATGGCGAGAGTTGCCGTTCGGAGAGGCAATCCCGTTCACGGCACCTTTGGGGGAGGATGCTTTCAAATCATCCGCCACGATTTTACCCACTTTGCGTCCATCACGAATCGCATAGTTCGTGCCGCGATCCTCGGGATAGACCTGTGCCATGCTCGAGATGAAGAGACCCGGAATCGGAGTCTTGTAATCTGGTATCAGTTTACTGTAGTGCTTCACCACGATTGGTTGCGAGTAGCGCGCCTTCCAAAGATGGAAGTCCTGAATCCATTCACGGCGGAATTCAGGGAACATTCGCTGAATGTGCGGGATGCTGACTTCGAGCACCTGCTCGGGTGTCATGTGGTACATCTCATGGTCAGCGGGAAGATACTTCGACAGGTAAACGATATGCCTGCCGCTATAGCTTTCAGGCGGTTCGAAGTTCGTGTGCTCGATGATGCCGACGAAAGGAAAGTTGACGTCGTTGACGTTGAGCCAGTAAATCTTGGATAAGCTTCGATCAAGTTCCAAGACCAAACAGATGTTGGCCAGGTATTCGATCTTTTCCAGACTCTTCACATATTGCGGAGTGGTGTAAGGAGCGACCATCTTCGCGATGATGGGCAGGGCAGGGGTCGCCAGCACCGCATCAGTGCGATACTCCTTGCCCCCCGCTTTTACGCCGACGGCTTTGCCGTTTTCGACAATCAGTGACTCCACCGGCGTCGAGACATGAATGCTGCCGCCTGCCTTCACGATGCCGGACGCCATAAGCTCAGCCAGATGGGCGAATCCACCCTGAAAATAGGCGAGCTGTTCCGCACCCTTTTTCCCACGGCTTCCACCCCGAAGCTTGAGCTTGTTCCAAAACCAGACGGCGGAAATCTGTTTTGCGTACGGTCCGAATTTTCCGCGAAGGAGTGGTTCCCAGACGACTTCATACACCTTTTTTCCGCATAGGCTGATTAGCCATTCTTCCGCCGTTAGACCTTCGAGCGGTTCCCAGTGTTTCACCTTCCGCGCTTTGAGAACCAGCAGCCCTAGACGGATTCGGTTGATGAATGAGAGGGGAGTGAACCGGAGCACATCGAGCGGCGAACTGAGCTTGAAGAAGCTCTTCGCGAAGTACATGCCGGTGTTGCTTGAGCGGAGCAGAATATTGTCCTCCGCGCCGAGTTCCTTGATCATTTCCATCACGTGGAGGTCATTGTTGAACCAGTGATGGTAAAACTTCTCGAGGTTGTGTCCCTTGACGAGAAAGCTTCCCGCTAGCCCGCCGAGGCTTGGATCTCCTTCAAAAACGATCGGCTCGATCCCTTGCTTCACCAATTCATGGGCGGCAGCGAGACCGGCAAATCCTCCACCGATAACCGCAACCTTCGGCTTGGCACTCATCAGGTAATCCTCAAGTCAGAGTCGTCGACTTCTCAGGTTCGGAGACCGGTGTTGACGTCGCGCGATATCCAGTCGCGAGCATCATCACTCCTCCCACCAAGGTAATCGGTAACCAGAGTAACACATGGACCAGAATTGCATAAGTCGATGCGAGCGTGGGCGAGACATCGAAGCCTTGCATCGCTTCCTTTGTGAAGAAATCGAAGGTTCCTACATTGCCGGGCGTACCTGGGATTAAGGTCGCAAGCGTCCCTGCTCCCATCGAGAACCAGTATGCTCCCGCCGAGACGTCGAGCCTTAGAGCAAGGCCGACCATGGCGAAGAGCCCTCCTTCAAAGAACCAAACGAAGACCGAGGTGACGATGAGAAGGAATGCCTTCGCAGGAGATTGAAGCATGGAAAGGGTGCCGAGGATCTGGCCCGCGGCGCGTAGCACTTTGTGAAGCAGCGAATCCTTTCCATGCGTCAGTCGGTCGATGGCATCGGTCAGTTTTCGAATCGGACCAGCGAAAAGAACCATCACCACCAAAAACAGGACGGCCGCTCCTCCTAAGATTTGGGCTGAGATGATGAATCGATGATCGAGTTTCCCCTCGGGAAGGACTGAAAGCCCCACGAGCACATAGATGAGGAGCGCGGAGAGATCGAGAAATCGTTCCACGACGAGGGTGCCGATGAGTTGAGCGACACTTGACCGCAAACGTTGTGCGAATCCGACGCACCGAACAATGTCTCCGGCACGAAAGGGGAGCACGTTATTGAGCGCGAATCCAATGAGAAAGGGGGCCGCGCAGACTTGCGGCGTGACATTGACGCGCGCCAATTTCAGGATGTACCACCAGCGAATAATGCGGAGCGCATAACCGAGGGATAGAAACAGAATTGCCGCGGGAACGAATTGCCAGCGAGTCGCGGAAAGCGCTGCACTTACTTCTTCCCAGTTGAGTTGTCGCAACGTGAGATAGAGAAATACGGCCCCGATGACGAAGCCGACGAGTACCCGAATCCATTTTTTCACGGCTAGTTCACCCCGTCACGGGTGACAACGGGCCGGCGCGATATGTTGCGAAAACCGATTCGTTCATTGATGAGGTACAGCGGTCTTCCCTTCACTTCGCGGTAAACACGGCCGACATATTCCCCGATGATTCCCAGCGAGATCATCTGCACGCCGCCGAGGAATAACATCGCGATGAAGAGGAGGGTCCAGCCTGCCACGAAATTCGTGGTGAAGAGTCGAAGAACAAGGGCATAGCCGATGCCGAGGAGTGAAAAGAGAACGGTGTAAATTCCGATCCACATGACGATGCGAAGAGGCGTCGTCGAGAACGAGACGATTCCATCAATCGCGAACTTGAGCATTTTGAAGAACGGATATTTGCTTTCACCAGCGAACCGGGCAGCCCGGCGATAGGGTATCGCGATTTGCCGAAATCCGACCCAGCTAATCATTCCGCGGAGAAAACGATCTTGCTCCGGCATCTGTTTGATCGATTCGATGACCTTTCGGTCCATCAATCGGAAGTCGCCGGTGTCGACGGGAATCTCCACGTCCGAAAGCTTGTTGATCAGTCGATAGAAAAGTTTCGCCGTTACCAACTTGAACGCCGACTCGCCCTCTCGTTCGGTTCTTTGACCGTAGGCGACGTGATACCCTTCCTTCCACTTTTTGTACATGTCGAGGATCGCTTCGGGAGGATCCTGAAGGTCGGCATCAATGAGAACGGCTGCTTGACCCGAGGCCGCGTCGATGCCCGCCGTCACAGCCATTTGATGGCCGAAGTTTCGCGCGAAACCGAGAACTCGAACGTTTGAATCATGATGGGCGATCTGACGAAGGATCTCGAGCGTTCGATCCCGGCTGCCGTCGTTGACGTAAATGATTTCGTAGGAGATCGGGAGATGCTTATGGAAAAACTCCGTAAGCCGTCGGTGCGTTTCCTCGATCACAGGCTCTTCGTTGAAGCAAGGAACGATGACCGTTAGTTCCGGTCCATTATCGAATGGTTCTCGATCGTCGGATGCCTGATCGCTCACGGATCCCAAATCTCCCTAGGTCAGATGTCACATTCGGGCGTGACGATTTGTCTTTTTCGTCTCACGCGCCAGATGCGGCGATGACCGGCCATCGAAGCGAATTCCACCTAAACATCAACCGAGATTATCATTGTTCTGCGAAAGACGGGTTACTTTTAATCTTCGCTCAAGATTTCAAACAAGCCGACGAGATTAAAACAGCTTTTGCGTCTCTCTAAATCGACCGCCACCCCTTTTAACGTATGAAACACGGATTGATTTGTGCTTTCAGGGATGGGGTGAATGATACACTTCCTGCCATTAAATTGCCTCCTGATGTTCGAGATTCTTCATCATAAGGTCTTTTGAGAGAATGTTTTGTGCAAAAAGAGTGTTTCGGCGGACGCTACGTTTTCAACGGACCGTCGTCACATGAACGGTCTGCTTGATGCGAACGCCTGCTACGTCGCTTTACACGAACCCTTCGATGGGAACTTCACGTCCTTGTTGTGATGAAAGGTAGATCGCATCAATCATCCGAGCGATCAAGAGGGCATGCTCAGGTGGAACCGGCGCGGGTTCACCAAGAACAATCGCTTTTGCAAAAGAATGAATGCTTCGCTCATAGGCACAGCGATCAGGCTCCTTCGCGACATGCGTCTCAGCCGGAATTCGATTCGACTCCGTCACGTAGTGCCCCATCGGCCAATGTAGGCCACCCTTCGTGCCTAGGACGCGCACGGACCACTCTTCAGGGGTATCGTGAAAGCCGAGCCAGCTGGTTTCGACAAAGAGGGTCGCTCCCGTGTCGAACCGGAAGAGTGCCGTTGCAAAGTCCTCGACCTCGTACGACTTCGGATCCCAGTTGCCCCAGTCACCTCCCATGTCGGGATTCTTGCCGAGATAAGTCCCGAGTGATCCTGTCACCGACACCGGTTTAGGGTAGCTCATGAGCGCCATCGCCAAGTCGAGAATATGCACTCCCAGATCAAGCATTGGACCCGCGAAGGCGAGATTCTGATTTAGGAAGGTCGGCGCGACCGGCACTCGTCGACGGCGATGCCAACGGCAATGTGCGAAGTAAGGATCACCCAGATGCCGTTGGTCTGACAGTTTGAGTAGTTCCCGAAACGCGCGATTGAAGCGAAAGTGATGGTTGATCATTACGAGCTTATTGACTCTTCGCGATGTCTCGATGATGTGCTCTGCTTCGACCGCGCTCGTGGCGATCGGTTTCTCGCAGAGGACATGCTTTCCCGCTTCCAGCGCCGCAACTGCCATGGGAGCATGAAGCGTGTTGGGCGTTGTGATATCGATGACGTCTAAGTCCCGACGGTCAACAAGTTCTCGCCACTCGGTGTACGTGGCCTTGAGTCCGTACTCCTTCGCTCGCACGGCGAGACGTTCCGTGTTCGTATCACAAAAGGCCACGAGCTCCGCGTGCGGCGAACTCTTCCAGTGGGGTAAATGTTGAGAGGAGGAGATTCCTCCGACACCGATGACTCCGACCCGTAACTTGCGAGCCATGCATTCCTCGCTGCTGTAACCCGTCGATTTCCGAAGTGCAGCATTCTACGCCCGGAGGAAGTTTCACTCCACGTTGTTGTTTTTCGTTGATGACTCTGGAGTCGGAAATGGTGGAACTTGCCGGTAGGCTTCCACTTCAAAGGGATTGTCAAAGTACGGATCTCGACCTTTCGCGGCGAGCCAGAGGGAGGAACCCAGGTAGGCCGGGAAAAAGAAGATGCCCCATCGCTCATACTGCCGAACATGCACATGCTCGTGTGCTCGGCATTCCTTCAGGCAGGTCTGGTCTTGGCCTAGGATCACATGGCCGATCGTCATGGCAGCGGCGCTGCGGATCACCGGAATCCGATTAAGCTGCCAGGTGATCCAGCCCCCCCAGAATTCGAGCGTATGCCCGACTCGTTGGACGTGCCCGCCGGAGATTAAACCGATGCCCCCCGCCATGAGACCGACGAAGGTACAGGGAGATGCCCAGATGATACCGAGAGTCGTGACGAGCCGATCGTATGTCGAGAGACGCATCACACGATCGGCTCCTGCATTCAGGGTGTATTATTTCGCGCGAGCAGCCGCTTCACGCAGATAGTCCTTGAAGCGACCCTGGAATTCGCCATTTCGCTCCTGCTCGGCCTGCGAAAGACCTCCCTCCGCGATCTCTTTCGCTGCTCCGTAGGCTCCGGCGCTTAAGAGCTGTTCCACCGCGGCAGCCGCGATGTCGAGACGATTCGGATACTTCGTGGGGATCTGCTTGATTGCATTGACGGCTTCCTCCTTGCGTCCTTGCAGGAGTGCCAGCTTCGCGGAGAGCAGATCGTACTGCGCCGCTTCCTTGGATTGATAATGCCGCTCGTCGTATCCGCGAGCCTCAGCGATGAGCGATTCAATTTCGTCGTATTTCTTCGCGGAGAATCGTTCATTGATCGCACGTCGAAAGATACTGTTCACATCGATGTGATCGGCAATCGTCGGACGCTTCACAATTTCGGCCGCGAAGTTGGTCGTCGTTTGAGGCGCATCCAGCGATAGGGCCGTCTTGTAGGCAATCACTAGATCCGCATCGTTCAGCGATTTGGAATCGAGCGCCGCGAGTTGCGATGCGGAATACGCACGCAAATCAACGTTTTCCGACGGCTTGGACGCATCGTTCTCGTCTGAAAGACCAGCGCCTGAAATCTTCATTCCCAGCTTGTTACGAAGCCGGTCGAAGTTGTACGGGGCCTCATAGCGGGCGAAGTTTCGCTCCCTGAAGCGAATAACACCCTCGAGCCTCTTTCGGAGCGTGGAAGACTGAGCGGCGTCGATCGGCGAGAGTCCGTCCAGTGAACGGAGGGGACGATGAATCCACGCCTCCTCGAAATAGGATCGAATGGATTCCAGGATGCGAGCGTTCTTCTCTTCGGGCGATATCTTCTGCGGATCGAAGACGAGAAACGGTTCGGAATCGAGTGTTGACGGATTCCCTGGACGCTCCACGACCGAATCAAACCGGACGGCATCGCCAATTGTTTGCTCGAACGTCCGCCGAGCATGGGCGAGGTTTTCCGCCGTAACCGAGACGAGCTCGAGCACGGGCCCATACATATTGAACTGAGCGAGTTGCTTGGGAGGTCCTCCCAAAATCGGAATGTTGGAGTCAGGGGGGGAAACTTCCTTATCCATCCAGTGGAGAGATCGCTCTCCCTCGCCGGCGCTCACGACGACGACATACTTCGATTGTTGAAGGCGATCGCTGAACGACTGAGGATCGGTGATCTCGTACTGAGCGGCATAGAGCCGCGTGTCGCTGAAATCCTCCGCTCCGGCGCCGAGACGCAGCACCTCGGCAAGGTCCCATGCGTCAGCGGCAGCATTGAGATCTTTTTCTAGCTCAACATATTTCGCGAATGCTTCGATTGCTCGCGCATTGAGACCTCCCCAGGCGCAGGCGAGGCCGAGGTTATACCAGGCCGAGGCGTTCGTGGGGGCTTTCGCGGTCAGATCGGCAAAACCCATCACCAAATCGTCAATGTGAAGTTGATCGCCATCCTGTGTCGCCTTCTCCCACCGTTCGCCGACTTCCTCGTCGAACATGGTGAACTCGTCTGCCGACTTCAAAGAGAGGCCATGCCGAGCTTGATTCGGAAGGAGGCGATTCTGATGGATGAATTCCTCGATCGACTCTGCCGCAGGCTTGAACGCCGGATCGATCCGTAGGGCCTGTCGCCACATTGCCCATGCCGCGAGCGGACGACCTTGAAAATTGTGGCAGGTCCCGAGTTTCAAAAGCGTTCGGCAAATCTGCTCGGTTGCCGTGGGGGCGAAGCGAGCGAGGGCTTCTTCGTAAATGTCGAGCGCGTCGGCGTAACCTTGCCGAGAAAAGAAAAAATCACCGAAGACTTCGTAGGCGATCCCGCTGTCGGCGTACTTCTTCGTCGTCTCCTCGGCGAGTTTGAAAGCGTCCTCATGCCGGCCGAAAACGTCGAGCGCCTGTGACTTCACCGTCGTCGCATAGATTCGGAATGGAAGGGGGTGTGACTCATCATTGATCAAGCGATCCAGCAGCGCGAGGCTCGAATCCTGCTGGTTATTGCGGATCATCGTGATGGCTTGCTCAAGCTGGGGCAAGCTGTTTTTGCAGACGCACCACTTCAACTTGTTACCCGAGCCGCACGGACAAAGGGCATAGGGATCGTTCTTCATGAAACAGAGCTTCCTTTCATCGCAGCCGGGAGTTGAGCGAGGCATTTCGCTCATTCATCGCACACCGACTGCCCTTGCCATCCGAAGAGCGATCATTTCATTCGAGTGTCAACAGCTTAACTTCAGGTGATTCTCGCTTGTCGATCAAGGCTCTCCACTTGATTGACGAGGAGATTCATTTTCCCGAACTCAATCGGGAGGAATTAAACCAGACAAGTGACGAGTGATATTCACCGTCTGCACGTGTACTTTCCCGCCAGGAAAGAGAATAACATTGTACGCCGCATTGTTCTGTGGCAAACGGCGACTGTAACGAATTGGAATTCCCATCCAGTCGGCCATCGAAACTCGGTTCACCACATTGTGACCGGCGATGAAAATCGTTTCTCCCGCATGTTTATCCGCCAGTGCTTGAAAGGCAGGGATGCAGCGGTTTCGGACATCGAGGAAACTCTCTCCGCCGGGATACCCTTGCTTACTCGGGTCATTATCGTGGGCGGCTTTTTCTTTCGGCCAACCGGCGGCGATCTTGTCCCAGGAGAGCCCCTCCCATTCGCCGGTTTCCGCTTCAGTGATGTCTTCGATGATGACCGGTTCCAGTCCGTGTCGTTTTCCCACGATCGCGGCCGTCTGTTGCGATCTCTTCAGGGGAGAAGCATAAACCGCCGCGATGGACACATCTTTCAATTCGACTGACAGAGCTTCGGCTTGTTTGACGCCCAGCGGGTCCAAATCGAAGTTCACCCCGCGACCCTGGAGAATGTAAGGCCGCGCCAGGTTCGAGCCGGTTGCTCCGTGCCGAGCTAGCAAGATAATCGTATCGCTCACAATACCTCTCCATTTCGAAGTCTGCGACGAGAGCGACAAAGTAAGCTCGCGACGCGAAGAGCTTCAAGCAAACTCGTTGGATCCGACTTTCCTTGGCCGACAATGTCATAAGCCGTGCCATGCGCGACGCTGGTCCGAACGATCGGCAAGCCGACTGTGATATTCACCGCTTCTCGCCACCCTAACAACTTCAGAGCGATGTGTCCCTGATCGTGATACAAGGCGACCACACCGTCGAACTCACCTTTCGACGCACGCACGAAGAGTGTATCCGCGGGGATCGGTCCGACGACATCGAATCCCTTTACTTTCGCTCGCTCGACGGCGGGAGAGACAATAGATGCCTCCTCATGACCGAAAAGTCCGCCATCACTCGCATGAGGATTTAGGGCAGCGACGGCCAAGCGTGGCTCAGGGACCGCCAGCTGTCGCATCATGGTATCGATGAGCGCGATCTTTTCTTCAATCGCCGATTGGGTGATCGAATCGAGCGCCTTTCGCAGCGACATATGAAGCGTGACGTGCAAGACGCCAAGTCCGCGACGATAAAGCATCATGCCGTACTCGCGTGATCCCGTTCGTTCCGCGAGGATTTCGGTGTGGCCGGGGTACGGCAAGCCCGCCGCGTGAAGGCCTTCCTTATGCAGTGGAAGCGTGACGATCCCTTCTACGATCCCCGCCACCGCAAGATCGATCCCCGCTACCAAGTAGTCATGGGCCGCTTGACCCGCGGCGGCGTGAACCTGTCCCAAAGTCAAATGATCAACAGCGATTTCCGTCGGATCAAAGCAAGGCATGATTTCGGAACTTGAAGTTATCCCCGGAATGTCGTCGACTGAGATGGGCTCGATCCGCACCGGAGAGCCCAGATCCTTGATCACTCTGCGAAGCACGTCCGGCGAACCGATCACGACCGGTCGACAGAGTGCGTGCACTTCCGGGGAAGGCCAAGCTTGAACCACGAGCTCGGGGCCGACGCCTGCAACGTCTCCCAGAGTCCATGCGAGAAGAGGACGATCAGAAGATTCTTGATTCGACACATTCATCCCCCAGTTTTACGAAAGCAGAAGCCTAGAAGTGGGATACGTTCGTTGCAAAACGATAATTTATGACAAGGTACGATCGTTCCGGCGCGCGAGTCTGCGGCTAAGTGCAATAATCCGCGTCGTTTGCGGCATGGTTTTCCCACATGTACCATACTTCTGAGACAGTTTGGGCCCGATATCGAAGGCGCTTCAATTTCAGCTCCCGACGACGTCTCGGCCTTACGAAGCACAATGTGGTGAAACAATGATTCAATCTCGCTTCGCGGCGCTCTGTCTCGTGTCGGTCATGATCTGCTCCCTTCGAGAGTCACGAGCGGACAAGGCGGAAATGCTCGATCTCACGCAGCAGGCGATTGCCCTTCCCAGCAATGAGCAAGCGAAGAAGATCGATCTCTACACGAAGGCTATCCAGTCATACAAGGGCTTCTATCTCCCTTGGACCAATCGAGCCGTTTGCTACTTGAATTACGGCCGTTGGGACAATGCGATCGCGGACGCAACCGAAGCGATCAATCTTGCCCCTGAAGATCCGCACGCGTGGGGTGTGCGTGGCCGTGCCTATGCGGGGAAGCGGCAGTTCGAGCAAGCGTTTCGCGATCTCAGCCGTGCCTTAAATCTGGCGAAGACCAGCGAAGAGAAGCGTAACCTTTTGAATGATCGTGGGAATGCTTACTTTTCGGCCCGCAAATACGAGGAAGCGATCAAAGACTATCAGCGTTCGGTCGAAATCGATCCGGCCTTCGCGCAGGGATATAACAATCTCGGTATCGCCTATCGAGCGATGGGCGACATGGATCGCGCCATTGTGAGCTTGAATACTTCTCTCAAGCACGACGCCGTCTCTCCCCGTGCCTTCGTGAATCGAGCACGCGTCTTCACTGCTCGTAACGATCCTATGATGGCGATTGCCGATTATGATCGAGCGGTCGCGCTTGATGCGGACGACGCGTCCGCTCTGCTCAATCGGGGAATGTTTCTTTTCATCAACGGTCAAAAGGCAGAAGCACTCGCTGACTTCGAGGCTTCGCTCAAAGTCGATTCCCTAAATCCCTATGCGGCCATCTGGCGATTTATCGCTCAGTCGGCTTTGGGGGCGAAGGATGCCGCGAAGGCCGAGCTTCAAAAGTTCGTCGCCAATCAAAAAGGGGAAGCATGGCCCCTTCCGATAGCGAAGATGCTGATTGGTCAAGCATCGCCGGAAGATGTGCTCAAGCTGGCACCTCTTGCCGATGATGAGCCACGCTCGAAAGAGCGGCTGGCCGAGGCTCATTACTACCTGGGCGAGCATTATCGGCTCGTGGGGGACGAAGCGAAGGGTAAGGCGGAGCTGGCTCAAGCGGTCAATCAGGCCGTTCCTCGCTCTCAAGAGTACATCCTGGCGACCGTGGCTCTCGACGGATGGAAGTCCCCGACGCCTCCTCCTCCTAAGTCAATCATTATCAATGACTAGCGTTAATTGCTGGTTGCGATAGTGCCAATAGGAGGAGCTATCCTTCCAAGGTGAAGGGCTGGCTCCTCATGCATTTCTTGAGGAATACTCCGGCTCTAACGCCGGCGCATGCCGGGGACTCATCGATTCAATTCTTGTCCCTTGCCAAGACTCAAGCCTTGATTTATCTGCGGTCGAAGCAAATAGGGGAAACCCTCTTTCAAGAGGAAGAGGGTACGCACGCAGAGAGGATCCACGGATGGATGAGCAGGGCGCCGATCAGACGGTGGGTCTCCGTTCGCGGATCAAAGAGCTACGCCATCGCATCGTCACGCTGGAGAACGAGTCCGATGACCACGAGATCATCGCACTCGACCGCCGCGTGGCCAAGCTAAGTGAAAGGCTCCGGCAAACCAACTGGGCAAGTGCGACCGAATTGCTCAACGATCTTGCCGTCGACGTCTTGCCCGAATCCCTTCCCGCTCCGAACTCGCTCGGCTCGTCGAGCGACTTCTTCTCGCGCGTCGACGCGCTTCTTGGAGAGGTGGGACCTCTCCGAACCGGCTTGGCGGAACTGACGAAATCGACGGTGATGACGACCCGTCCGCTCGAACGGATTCGTCTCAATCGAGCCATTCATCTCGCGGATCTCGCTGATCGGATGATTCGTGAAGCGAGAGCCTCCGCCAATCATCAGATAGCCCTGTTGCCGGCCTGGGATGCGATGGTCCGGCAAATCAATGAGATCTATGCTTCTATCTCGCATCTGGTCGCGTGGCATCAAAAGAGAGCCGGTCAAGTGGCCAAGCTGCGCGAGTTCTACGCGCAGGTGCAAGCAGGTAACCGTCCACGACTGCAGGCAGTCACTGATCTTGCGGGCAAGGTGCTCGACGAAGTCGATGATGAGGCTTATCCCGAACTACTTCAGCCGCTGACGTCCGATGCGACCGGCATCATTGCCGCCCATGCGAGCAATGTCGCTCATGTGGTGGCCTTTCTCGCTTCGATCGACCCGGTCTGGCGGCATCATCGACTATCGCTGGTCATCGCTGCCCTCTTCATGGACGTCGGCATGCTCCGGACCGCGCCCGGAGTATTGACGTCGCCATCACCCTTAACGCTTGACGAGCGAGCCGCCGTGGAGCGCCACTCAATCGAATCGGGGTTGATCGCGGAGCGCGTGCAAGGGCTCGACGCCACGATTGCTCAAACGATTGCCGCCCATCATGAGCGACTTGACGGTTCCGGCTATCCGTCTGGCTTGCGCGGTGATGAGATTCCCGTACCGGCCCGGCTGCTCGCCGCCGCCGATGTTTACGTGGCCATGCGAAGTCAGCGTGCGTACCGAGGGCCGTTACCTGCGGCCGATGCGTTGACCAAAACTCTTTCCGAGGCTGATTCGGGGCGTCTTGATCTCGAACGTGCTCGCGGTCTGCTCAATCTTTCTCTGTATCCCGTCGGGAGCATTGTCGAACTCTCCACCTCGGAAATCGCGGAAGTAATGGCACCGCAGAATGCGGTGGATGAGCCAGCATTGGCGGCTCAGCCCTTTGTGAAAATTCTTGTCGATCGACACGGACATCCCGTGCAGGTTCCACTCTTTCGAAATCTGGCACTTCGGCCCGATGATCGAGTCGTTCGGAGCATGTCGCGTGATGAACTGGCCCTGTTCCGCCGACCGTAATCGTTCTCTCGAACGCATAAGCTCCTAGAAGTCCCCTCGGTATCAGATCACCTACCGATGGATCATCACATCTCTGCGCAACATTCGTTTTGCCAATGGATTAGCGTTCGTCTGACCCTCAGGCAGCAGGTCTTCCGGTAAATCTGAATTCATGTTAAACGTCACAACGGATTTCCATGGCACTGTGCTGCGCGGTGCCTGCTAGGCGAGATTGTTGCGGCGGGACGGAGTCGAGAGATGCCATTCGCGCGTTGGATTGCCACTCTTGTTTTAGGCTTGTTCTTCGCAGGATCACTTGGCGCGGAAGAGCCGATGACGTGGGAGATGATTCGTGCGCGAATCGCCCCGGTTCTGGCCGACGTACCGACGACCGGCCTTCTTGTTTTTGACGTCATCAAGGGTTCACAGGCGGCCAAAGCGGGCATTCAACACGGGGACATCGTCACCCATTACGACGGCCAACCCGTCTCCAATCACCAAGATCTGATGAACTTGGCGAAGTTCGCCAATAACGAGAAGAGGACCGAGGTCCTCGTTATCGTTCGACGGGGCGCCGAGACGCTCGAATTCACTCTTTCCCCCGGCCCGATGGGAGTTCGACTCGAAGACGTCATCGAAGGGGAAAAGCGATTCCTTCCTCCTCGCGTCGGAATGGTGGGGCAGCTACCGAACATTGACATCGTTCGGGCGATGGTGGCGGAGAATTCTCATCATTGGCAACTCGTTTATTCGGACTCCGATCCCTCGAAGCCGATTGGTTGGACTCACCATTACTTGACGGAGCGTCCAGGGGATGGGCCGGTGCTTCGAATTCAGCAACAACTTGCCGTTGGAGATCGAATGATACGGCAAGATGTTGTCATCGCTTTCCGATTTGACCCGCTGCTCAGTCCTCGCTCGCTCCTCCTTTCTGTCGACGACAAGATGCTGCTCGACTTCGAAAGGGAAGGGGACATTGCGAACGGACATCGTGTCGGAGTGCCCATCAAGGTGGCAATGAGCCGAGATGTCGTTTCGAGTTATCTGGCACCGTACATCGCAGCCGCAATGAATGCCGGGGGAACGGATCGACTCGACGTCAGCCTTCTGATGCCCGCCAGTCTTGAGGCCGCCCCGTTAGGCGAATTCAATCGCGATCCCAAAACAAACGAGGTCGTGCTCACGACACTTGGTCGTGAGGAAATGCGAATCGGACACAACCCAAGCGGTTCTCTCGGCATGATTCGGATGCGCGGCGGATTGTTATTGAAACCGTCTAGTTCAGAGGCCGTCGCCACACACTTCGCGGAATCAGAGAAGCTATTCACGGCCATTGAAAAGTTGCCGACTCGTCCCGAAATTCCGGCACTCAAAGCAAACTGAGATCAAATCCTCGCTTTTCGCACTGTTATTCCGCTTTACCCGACTCGACGACGTATGCACTTTTCATTTTGACGGTACTGTAGACGGTTTCCCCGATTCGAGAACGTATAGTGAGGATGTAAGAGTTCTGTTTGATGCATTCGCATCCGGGACGCTACGACCTGACTCATTGAGTTCTCAAGGGAATTGCCGTGCGCTGGTCACTCAAAATCGCTCGCGTGATGGGGATCGATGTTTATATCCACGTCACGTTTCTTCTGATCGTCGCTTACTTTTTTCTCGCGAGATACCTTCCGCATCGAAGCGTTTCGGAAGGGCTGTACGGGCTTGTGTTCATTCTTTTGGCCTTCACCATCGTCGTGCTGCATGAACTCGGCCATACGACGGCCGCGAGTTGGTTCGGCATCAAGACCAAGGACATCACGCTCTATCCGATCGGCGGGGTGGCGAGCCTCGAACGAATCCCAGATGATCCTAAACAAGAGCTCGTCGTGGCGCTGGCTGGGCCGACCGTGAATGTCGTGCTGGCGGGTGTGCTCTACTTAGTTCTTCAGAAGCTACCGCTGATCGAATCTCTCACGAATCTCGAGGCGTACGGCGACGGACAGAAGCTACTCGAGGAACTCTTTTGGGTGAATGTGGTGCTCGCCGGGTTCAATATGATCCCCGCCTTTCCCATGGATGGAGGACGTGTTCTTCGCGCGATCCTTGCCATGTTCATGACTCCGGTCCAGGCGACCAACGTCGCGGCATCGCTTGGGCAGATGTTTGCGTTCATCATGGGACTCTTCGGTCTTCTCGGCGGAAATCCCTTCCTCATCTTCATCGCCTTCTTTATTTGGATTGCCGCTTCTCAGGAAGCACAGATGGTGTCGATCAAGAGCAGCTTGACCGGGGTGCCCGTCTCCGACGCGATGATTCGGCACTATGAGACCATTTTGCCTGACGCTCCACTTTCCAAAGCAATCGACTTGTTGCTCGGTGGGTTCCAACAAGACTTTCCCGTCGTCAAGGATGGGAAAGTTCTCGGCATTCTGTTGCGGCAGGATGTGATCGAAAAGATTCGCGAACTGGGTGAACATGCACAGGTCCAGTCCGCGATGCGCACGGAGTTTGTCACCGCGGATCCGTATGAAACCTTGGAAAAGGCATTCTTCAAGTTACAGCAATGCCAGTGCCGATCGATGCCGGTGCTCCATAAGGGAAACCTCGTGGGGCTTTTGACGCCGGATAACGTCGGGGAGTTCATTATGCTTCGCGATGCCGTTCGCGCGAAAGCATGACAAAAGTTGCTACACTGAGTTCGGCTTGTGCCGGACGATCTCTCCCTCGACGAGATAGATAATATCCTCAGCGATATTTTGAGCGAGGTCAGCAATCCGT
>JAIEPU010000184.1 GCA_019748235.1 bacterium | reverse complement strand
TGGCTTCCGTCATTAGAACTAGATCAAGCTCTGTTCCCGAAACTTGATCAGCGGCGAACTTGGCTGATGATTCGAATGACCTGGAAGAAGCGGGGATTCCCTACTTAACGGCAGATGGTTATGCCGACTTCCATGCTTCCGGCCGACACTCGCATATTACTGAACTTTTGCGTAGTGGAGCTTCACTGGCAGAGGCAAAGGAACTCGCTCGTCACACCGACATCCGAATGACGATGAAGTACACGCACATCGGACTGGACGATCAAGCTAAGGCATTAACAGGCCTTCCAAACCTTTCTAGTGCTTTGCAGCACTTGCGCAGCGATTCATGGGAGGTGAAGGCAGCCCAACAGCAAATGCGCAGCGATTCGTGCGACACATCGAGTCCTGAGTTGGCACAATCTGACGCCCAATCGGGCGACACTTTACGCGTCAACGGTGACCAAAGCACGGTTTTATCCAGCAATTCTGACGTCAAATGGCCCTCACTGGCACACACTGTCCTCGAAGCCCAAAATTACGCCCGGCAGGATTCGAACCTGCAACCAAGGGATTCAGTTTCCCGCCGGTTTCCTGGCGGACTGGACTTTCCCATCACCCTCGAACTTCGACTTTCACCGAGTTCGGTCGGGTGGCGACCGTCAAGTCTCTACACCTTCCCAAGGAACTTCTCAAGCGATTGCCGTGAAGACATGTGCCATGCCACGGCAGATCGATCGTTCGTCCCTCGGGCTTGGCTCGGGATTGCCTTGTCATAAAGCCGAACATGTCGGCAACGATTTAGGTTTCCCCGAGTTTGGCCGCTTTTCCACCGGGCATTCCGGCCCGGCGTCACCATTTGATGAGTCCCCTGCTCTAACCGTTGAGCTACAGGCGCTCTGTTCTTTCGTTGTATCGAGCCACTCCCGGCATCAGGAGTTGCTCAAGGGTGGTCCATCAAAACATGGAGCAACCATCCAAGCGAAAGGTTCGATCTCCACGATACGGGAGAAACGACCCGATGTCTAAGGATCTCGTCCCCAGGACGCTTAAGGGTCGAGTTCTCGCACGCGAATATCCTTGAAGCGTATCGTTTTGCCGCCGCTATGCATTTGAAGAGCGATCGGCCCCTTTCGGATCTTCGGAAGGTCATCCGCCTCAGCAACCGTGGTCCCGTTGACCCGTACGACGCAGTGACTCCCCTTCAAGTGGATTTGAAGCGGATACCATTCTCCGGGCGTGTAGGGAAGAACTCCACTTGCCTTCGTCCAGTCATAGATACTGCCAGTCGGATTGTTACTGTCCGCGATGTCCTCGATCTGAATCTCGTATCCGCGGTCGTTCGGTTCGAGTGACTTCCACCGAAGGAAGACGCCACCGTTCGCGTCCCGATCCGCTTTGACATAACAGAAGAAATCGAAGTCCTGATATTCCTTATCCGTCATCAAGTAGCCGTTGCCGTTCTTCGCGACGATCTCACCATCCTTGACCTCGAACGTCGCGCCTCCTCCCCCCTTCAAAACATGCCAACCGCTTAGATCCTTGCCGTTGAAGATAGACTTCATCGTGTCCTTATCGGGAAGCCTTTTGATGCGAAGATTTCGGAGTAAGTGTGGCTTACCCCGGTCTTGCAATCCGAGATAACCTGACCGAAGCCTGTGTCGAAGTTCCGGGTTCTCCTCGACGTTGATATCCTGAACCAAAACGCCGTTCAACGTAACCTGAAGCTTCGGCAAATCGAATACGACCTCCACGTCGTTCCACTCGTACAAAGGTCGCGCCGCTTGCTCCTTAGGGGCTACGACTCCGAATATCGCCCCCGAGGAAATCACGGCCGGCTTACGATTGCGAATCTCGTCGGAGATCTGCACCTCGAACCCGACATTTGAGTTTCGTCCCAAGAGAGGAGCATGGAGGAAGACTCCTCCCTCGCCGTACTTGCCGAGCTTGAACTGAAAACGAAGCACGAAGTTCTCAAAGGTCTCTTCGCTCCGAAGCCACGAAGGATAGTTCCCCTGGCCGAGACAATCGAGTTCATCACCATGCGGAATAAACGTGGCACCGTCAACCACTACCCATCCGCTCAGATCTTTCCCATTGAAAAGAGGGATGAAGCCTTCCTCTGCCTCTTTCGCAGCTTCGGGAGCAAAGGTGGTCAACGCAATCGAAAGAACAATGGCGGAAATCACGGCCACTCCTGTAATCACAAGCCTCTGAGCGATCATGTAAGGTTTTAGCAGATCGCGAATTCAATTGCATCTGAGAGGATTACGAGAGTCTGGACTTCGAGTTCGAACGAAGTTGCCGGTTCCGCCAGCGCCCCAGTTTCCACCAGGGGATGTAGGGATACTCGTGATGCTCGAAGTGATAGCCGAAATGGTAGCACGTGAGAAACGAAAGCCATCGTGGATAGTCGTTGCTGTGCGCGCGATGGACGTTGTCGTACCCACCCCGCGGTTCACGATGCGGCAAGTAGGTACCGAACGTGAAAAGTTGGAACGTGCTCGCGATAGCCGGGAGTGCCCAAAACAGAAACACATTCTGTGGCTTGGCTCCCAGAACGAGCCAGAGAAAACAGAAGACCAGGCTCATGCCGACGAATTGCATCCAGGTCATGTACTCGGTCATGAAATGAAAGTACCAGGCCAGATAGTTTGGTTGTTTCCCGTTGTGGTAATCGGGATCGTCAAGCGTGGCTGGTTTCTGGTGATGCTCGTGATGCTTTCGAAGGAGCATAGGGTAGGAAAAGAGAGCGAAAACGAAGACAGCCGTTCGTCCGATGAGATCATTCCAAAAGGGGTCCTTAGGCATCAATGTCCGATGCATCGCGTCATGAGCGGTGATGAATAAACCCGTGAAGAGAAACATGATGACGAGAATGAGCGGAACGATGAACCAGCCGTTTTCCCAACGGACTTCTACGAGGAACAGACCACATCCGAGAGCGATGAGCCAAAGCAAGATCACCGCCAGGGCCCTGAACAAGCCCTGCCAACGATAATCGAGAATCGATGCGGGCGACGTCACATCCACTTGGTGATTCCTGACCCTTTCGATCATTTCGAAGGAAGGTTATTCCTGACTTGGCAAACCATCTTGGCGGTTTGTGCCAGCGGGCACCGTACTCCGCAGCAAACCACTGCGGATAGAAATCGAGCCCCCTACCCTATCGCATTGTACGCTCAGCGAATCTTCGTGCCTTCATGCGGGGAATGGAAAAGTCTCAGTTTGAATGACATTCCTCTCAGATGGATTGTCCGCCAGCCCGCAAACCTTGGGCTACCCTTTCACTGTCGAACAAAGTAGTCGGGCCCGCCGAACGAAAGGATCAAGGTATGTCGACGACCGCGATGCGAGTCGAGTTCATCAACCCCTTCATTGGTGCTACCAAGCGTGTCTTTGAAACCATGATCGGGGTAACGGTCGAACGAGGCCTTCCATACCTTCGCAAGCAGGGTGAGACTCACGAGGGTTTGATCGGCGTCATCGGACTGACCGGCGGAGCAATCGGTATTGCCGCGATTTGCGTCAGCAATGATGCCGCCATCAACATCTGTGAACGGTTCGTCGGATCCCGTCCCAATGAAGTTGACGCGGAAGTGATCGATGCCGTGGGCGAACTCATCAACATGATCGCCGGCAACGCCAAAAGCCAACTTGAGTCGTATGAACTCTCGATCTCGCTTCCGTCGATCATCCGAGGCAAAGAGCAAGCGATCGAGTTCCCGCAACAGATCAATCCGATCTGCATTCCATTTCAGAGCCCCATCGGAAACTTCCTGATCCAGATCGGGTTCTCGGTTCCGACGAACTAACCAACTTCAATAAGCCGCGCCGACTTTTACGACATATTGGCTGAGGTATCGATAGCTCTGAACGAGTGATCGATGCCTTTGCTCAAGCGAGCCTTCGTAGGCTCGGTCTTCCACCTCCACACACACGGGGCCGGTATAGCCGACATCGCTGAGCGCGCCGAAAAATGAGCCCCAGTTGCAGTCCCCCATGCCGGGCAATTTCGGCGTGTGCCATCCTAGCGGATTCAAAATGCCACATTCCTGAAGCTTATCTCGATCGACCCGCGCATCCTTCGCATGCACATGGAAGAGCTTGTCCTTGAATTCATAGATCGGAGGAACGGGATCGATAAAGGTCCAGACGAGATGGGAGGGATCGAAATTGATTCCAAGGGCGGCGCTCGGAATATCGTTGAACGTGCGGCGCCAAACCATCGGCGAATTGAAGATATTGAGTCCGCCGGGCCAGCCGTTCTCTGAAAAGAGCATCGGGCAGTTCTCAATGCCGATCCGAAGACCAAGCTCCTCCGCCCGACGAACAATGGGACGCCAGGTATCAAGCAAGCGATTCCATTGAGCATCGATCGATAACCCAGGGTCACGACCCAAGAATGTGTTGACCTGCTTGATCCCGAGCTTATGAGCTCCTTCGAGCACCTTGTAGATGTGCCGAACCGCGGTCTCTGATTCCTCTTGTTTCGGCGATAGAGGATTCGGGTAGTATCCCAGTCCCGAGGTTGATACGCCCGTGTCGGCGACGACCTGTTGAATTTCCGCAATAGCGCGATCGTCCAGGTTATCAACGTCGATGTGAGTGACCCCTGCGTACCGACGCTCGACTTTACCCACCGGCCAACACATGATTTCGACGCAGTCGTATCCGATTTCCTTGGCCGTCGTCATCACGTGGCGAAAGCTCTGATCGGCGAGAATCGCGCTTACGAAACCGAGTTGCATGGAAAGATCTCCTCAGTCGTTTCATCCAAGCATTTGATCGCAGGCTTTTTCTACGCAATGGGCGACAAAAGGTCTCTTCAACGTCGCGACTTCACTTGATTCGACGATATTGGCCGTTCGCATATTCGAAAACGGTTCGTCCCGGAAACGCCGCCATCAATGAATTGGGATCCTTCCCCTTCCAGGCTCGGAGGATGGGACCTTGAAATGACGGATGATTGAACACCCAGGTTGTGTGAAGATCGCTTTTCGGATCCACGTCATAAAGAATGAGGCAGGGCTGCTGAAGCTTTTCTTCAAAAACGATCCGTTCCATTGCTTTGCGGCGTGGGTAGATCCACTCGCTCGCGGGGTCGAATGCACTGGGCAACGTCCAAAGTAGACTGCCCCCTACGGCGATGAGGACCGGTAAGAGCCAACAGAGTGCCGTCACCGGGCGTGCGATCCTCCAATAATTCTCACAGACCATCGCAGTGGCAATACCCATCGCGAAGAGAAGAAAAGGGGCTCCCTCCGTCAGATAACTCCACCCGAAAATACCTCCGTAAAAGAATGGGACGTGAATCGCCGTCAAACAAAAGATTGAAAGCCACGGCAATAGCAGACGATCCCCGAGAGCATTCACCTGCAGGATGCTGAGACATCCAAACAGTGCAACTGGTATGAATCCCGCAATCCAAGGAACAGCGTGTCGCCAACGTGTGAGAGATACGAATGCCGACGATTCAGGCGTCAGCTCCTCGACCCAATCGTCGTACGCAATCTGCGTTTCGTCGGTTCGTTGAGCGAGTCCGCGCGTCCGATTGTAGAACCCAAAAACATGACTCGGCGTATACATCGCCGTGTACTGACCATAGGGTGTCACCAACGGACTACCGGTAATCGCAAAGTTGTACCCGGCCATCAACACTGGGCCGGGAAGAAACCCGATGATCAAGGTGATGAGTGTCGATCGGTGAAGCCGTCGATGGATCAGTGACTGTGAGAGCGCATACAGCCCCCAAGGTCCGGTAATCGCCACCGCGGTGAGAGGCCGTGCCAGGAATGCCCATGCGATCGCCAAACCGGCAATGAGGGCGAACCGCTTTCGCTGTGAATCGAGTGTCTCTTGATAGGCCCACCAAGAGACCGCGAGCCCCATCACTGCGACGGTTGGCGAAAGAAGGGTATTGCCGAATACGACGAGCCCCGCAGACGCACCCACCCAGAACCCAACGATGGCACCAGCAAGGAGTGAAACACGACTTGCCGCAATCGCGAGAAATCCGGTCGTGAGTCCGTGCGCCAGCCACATACCCCAAACTGGGCTCCCAAAGAGAAGGAATGGGGCGAGCCACGCTCCGACCGCCGGGAAGTACCGAGAAGCAATGATCCCGTCTCGATCGAGCACGTGAACCTGATGGAAATGCTCTGCTGCGGGAGGAACCGGCCAGGTGAGCTTCCCACCCAGGAATGTCTCTGCCTGCACGAGGTAGCTGTATTCGTCGTGAAAGGCGGGAGGCAAACCTTGAACGGATTGTCCGAATCCGGCGGCGATACTGATTCCCCATAACGACGCGCCGACGAACAGAAGCCATCGACTGCGCGGTTGCCTTGCTCCAGCAATGAGTGCTTGAGTTGTTCCGGCCCGAGCAGCGGTATCTCCTCGATTTCCCGTCAGGAACTGCCACAGTCCCAGAAGCAAAAGGAAGAGAATCCAAACGAGGTACGGAGCGACATCAACGGTGGTAAGCAATTGAAACCAAGCAACCGGGTCCGTTGCGGATTCGCTAAGCGCGGAAATGCCAACCCCGACGAAGACGAAGAGGGCAAACAGAAACGACAAGACGATTTGCCAGCGGGGAACGACGGTCGGGCTTATCGACGATGCAGACATGCGAATCGATCAACCCCAAACCGACTTCCATGACTTTCCAGAGAACGAACCGATCATTCGGAGGAAGAATCCATGTCATCAGTATAGGGGAGACAAGAATGCGGTACGACCTCTTCGCTCTGGATGAGATAAGAGGTCGTGAGCGTTACGAAAGCGGAGATCCGATCAGCGGACGTTCGCTCGATCTCCCTTGAACGTGTGCTTAGGAATGCGGTGCGCGTGCCCGGTGGCATCGACGTACTGCTCTGGGTCTTGGAGAAACTTCTGCCGAGCATCCTCGGATGCGAAGAGGAAGAGATAATCGCCGAAAAGTGCAGGCAATTCAACATTCCCCGAAGCGCGACTATGTTTCTCAGCCCAGGTCACGACGCAGAAACCCTCTTCCGCCGGAAGGTACTTCTTCGGGTTTTTGAGGAACAGGTCCTTTTCCACGGGAGAAAGGAAATGGTAGCGTTTCTCGTTGTAAACGCAGCACTCCGTATCCGCGCCACGAATCAGTTCCGACCGCTTGAACATGCTGACCGGACAATATCCATCCAGCGCTAGCGGCACGCTCATGTCGCACGGCCTGACATTCTTGTCGTTGATGACCTTCTGTTTCACTTGAGTCGTCACCGCGCGAGCAGGCGCCGGCCCGGCCGGTGCCGTGGATGCTTGCGTAGCCGGAGTCGGCTGCATTGGCGCTGCTGGCTTCGTAGTGTTGTTCGAAGCGAGATCGGCATTCGCGGCCTGCCGGCTCACGGGCAGGTCGGTCGCCGCTGGGAGTGACGGTGGGGCGGACGGAGAACGGCTCGCCATACCAGCATCCGCGCCGCTCACTGGAGGAGCGGGGAGCGAGGCGACGTTGGGAAGCGCTTGCTCGGTCGGTCGAGTCGCGACATCTTCCGATCGGGTGGTTAACGCCGGAGCGGCGGTTTTGGTCGCGCGATTACCTTGCGAAGCGACTCCTTCGGGCGAAGCGGACTGAACTGCCTTTTGAAGGGCCGTTCGATAAGTCGCCACCGGCACGTTCCCCACGATTGAGTTCACGATTCGACCATCGGGAGCAATGAAAAGTTGAGTCGGAAAGCCGGTGATCGGCCACTGACGAATGACCGCCGCGTCTTGATCCGCATCGAGACTAAGCGGAACGCAGCTTTGCATGATCTCTGCTCCCAGACCAGGATCCGAGAGGGTGGTTGCCATCAACTTCTTGCAAGGAATGCACCAAGTCGCATGGATGTTGACGAGCAGAATCTTTTGCGATGATTCCGCGGCCGCTTTAGCGGACTCGTAATTCGTTTGCCAGGCGACAGCCCCCCCCGCCGCTCCAAAGCTTGGCGTGGCGACTAGAAGAACGGATAGACCAGCTACCATGGTGACCATGCGCGCTATCCGAGACATACGTCGCTCCTTACCACGACTTTGAGGGCGTGGAATTCGTTCTGCCGGGAAGACGCACTGTCCGCCTTCCCCCTCGGAAGACGCTACAGCCCAGTCCGGCTTGCCTTGCCGAATGAAGCTCACCGGACGCCGTTCGCCCGCACGAGCCACAAAAATGGCACGACCGCTCTTAGTGGTATCGACCGCTGCAATCATGAAATTGAGGATAAGCTGCCAAGAATGCCTGACTTCCGTCTTCCGTCGCAATGCACAGTTAAACCGCAGCAAACTCCTTGAGGGCCAACGACACGCGCGGAAAGCGCTTCCGATTCGCTGGTGATGATTTGGGAAAACTGAGCAACTTATGCAGACCTAGTGCTATGGAGACTTACGCCAATTTCGATCGTTGGAGGAGGGACGCAATAACGATGCGGCATCCCCATCCGCCGTTGGACGTACTTTGCGGTATTGGTTGACGCTCCGCCGCCGAATCCCGTAATATACCGGAGCTTCGCGAACAACTTTTCGGCTCGACGAGTCAGAATGAGCTGGCACGTTTAGGCGTTAAATTCGCGACGGCGATTCACCTAAGTCCTCGTAGCTCAATTGGATAGAGCGTCGGCCTCCGGAGCCGAAGGTTAGAGGTTCAAATCCTCTCGGGGATAATCTCAAAATGCCTCTCCATTCGCCTGTGCTTTCGCGGGCGGTGAGTCGAATCGGCCCGGTTCTTGAATTGCCAGTATCATTCCTGCGGGCGAAACCAGGTACGACTGTCCTGGGCTGTTCAAACTCCACTCACTTGCCGCATGAAGCCCATATGGATCGATGAAGTTCACCGTCTGATCTAGTCCAAGCGTTTTCGTCCACTTTTGACATACCTCGGCGGATGGATCTATGCTGACGATGACAAGACTCGTGTCCTGGCTATCAGCCCAAGACCGAGCGCTGCTGATCCATTCCTTGCTCCGTGGATGCCAAAGGGGACAGAACAAAACGAGGTTGTTCCTCTCTGCGAGGGGCTTCCAGTTGGTTTCCTTTTGGTCGATGAGCTGAGTTACCGGGAGCTTCGGCACCATTTGGCCAGCACGCAAACCATCGGCGAATTTACTCTTCGAGAGAACAATGCGCGGCGGGACACCCCGATCCGCGATTTCGATACCTCCCATCAGCTGATCTTTGCCGGCCCGAACAGCAAGTGCCCCGTGTGATGGAACGTCCGAGATTTTGAAATGTCCGTTCGCATCAGTCTTGATCGGCTTCTTTGACCAGTTGCTGATCAGTTGAATCCATGCATCATTCACGGGATTATTGTCCTGATCAACAACCTCTCCCTCGAGCGATGTCACCGTACACGCTCGCAATTCCAACTCGGTGAGATCGCGATCCGCGAGAACGGTCTTAAACTCTCTTTTGGTTGTGCCGATGATGGTCGTCTGATTCTTCTGATTGAACGACACGAGATAATCACCCGGCAACACGCGCATCGAGAATCGCCCCTCAGCATCAGTCGTCACCGTACGGGCAAAGTTATCCGTTCGCCGAGCCTCCACCACGAGCCCTGCCACCTCGGCGTTCTCTTCACCCTTTGTCACACGACCTGACAAGATTCTCGGACATTCGAATGCGACGGTCGCCTCGACCACTTCTTTGTCGAGTGCGACTTCCAACTCCTTTGTTCGAACTCCATTGGCAACTCCCGCCAACACGATGCGAGAACCGTCTCCTTGGGGAATATCGGAGTAGACGAATTCATTTCCGGTCCCAACGACCGGAATCGACTCCTCATGAATCGCTTTTCCGTCTTTATCCAGGACGCGCAAATCAATGCTCGCTCCGGCTAAACCAATCGGCTCTCCATCCAACGTGGTCTTAATCACTACACGCCGAGACGGTGAGGTTTCTTCTGAACCGGAAAGACCCGCATCGTGGAGCACCGCTTCGATCGTCTGCCCAAGTTGTGATCCGTGAACTCGCTCCGAAGCGAAGCGTCCGCTCGGCGCGATCACGTAAGAGGATGGAATTCCGTGAACGCCGAGGGCTTGGGCCATGGAGTCCTTCCATCCGTCGCCCGAGTAAAGGACAGGAAACGGAAGGCCTTTCACTTTGATCACTTTCCGGAGCTGGCTTTCATCTTCATCCAAACTAACGGTGATAAACACAACGTCCTTATGGTCCTTGTACTTTTCGTAAATCTGTTTCATCTCCGGCATGACCGCCATGCACGGGCCACACCACGTCGCCCAGAAATCGATGACGACGACCTTCCCATTCAAATCAGAGAGCTTGATGGACTTATTACCGTCCAACAAATTGCCGGCGAACTGAGGACAAATCGCCCCTTTAATCTTCGTTTCTTTTAACCGTTCGGATGTTGATTCCGGCTTCAGCTTGACGACGACCGTCGCATCTTCTTTGATCGTGACGTTTGATTGCCCCGATCGGTCATTGTTCCCAAGACCACACATCGCTCCTGACCCAGAGCGTGTGTAGTGCTGCGCAACGACTTGGTAATCGCCGGGCGCGACATGAGCAAAGATGAATTCTCCATTCGTTCCGGCACGAACAACGTCGAGTCTTCGTAGTGGCTCAAACGGTGTTGATTGTTGAAGCATGACGATGCAGTTTCCCGACGGCTTGTCGTTCCCTTCGAGAACCTTGCCCCGAATGGTTTTGCCTTCTGGTCTGCTGAACTTGACCGTTGCTGTCTGGCCTGGACGGATAAGGATCTCTTGCGGCGCGTCGGAAAGAGAATACGAAGTTCCCCCTCCCTGCTCGTTAAAGGATTTCACTTGCTGAAGGTGGTATCGTCCCGGCCCCAGTCCGACGAACCGATAGGTGCCATCGACTCCCGTCGAGGACTTTCCTCCGAAACTAAATGGGGTGAAAGTTGGATTGAGCCGTCTTTGGGACTGGAAGTAAGAAAGGCTCACGTCTTCTTCAGGCTGAGGAACTCCCGCCGTCGAAATCGAACATTCAATCACACCTCCCTTCGGAAAAGGAATATCGAATGAATTGAATCCAGCGAAGTCTTTGGCCGGTCCGACGACAAAGAATGATACATCCGGCTTGATGAGGATGAGGGTTTTGTCCGTCGCCGCATCAATCGCGGGAAGTTCGAAACGTCCATCCTTCGTGGTGACAGCAAAAGTTCCTGTGAATTCCTTTAATGCTTTGGGGATATTCTTGAAATCGACGTAATGGGAGAGTGCCATCCGGTCCGAATTGTCGGCGAGAGCGACGGTGACTCCCTCCAACGGTTTTCCGTCGTCGGCATCCACCACATGCCCCGTCGTGACTTTCGCGCGTTGTAACGTCAGTTCAATACTCGTCGACGCGGGTGGCGTCTCGGGCAAATCAAAGACCGCATCCTGATAGCCATCGACCCTGAATCGAAATGCCTTCTCACCATAGAAAGGCTCGTCCTCCCGGATCGTAAAAATACCTGTTTTTGCATCGTAAGATGCAGGATACATCTGATTTCGCCATTCGATCTCTGTCCTTCCCTGGAAAACATACCCCTCTTGCACCGTTGGTTTTTCAGGGACACGATCGGTATCTGCAAGTCGAAGCTTAATGAAGTAAGGTGTCACGGGACTTAGAGTGATATTCTTCTCGTCGCCTCCTTTAACCTGCAAGTCTCGAACACTGACGTAATCTTTCAGAATAACGTTAACGATCGTCGGAGTAGAGGGCATCTGCCGTAGCTTGTAGTTCCCATCCTTATCGGTGTGCGTCTCGCGGCGGAACATACGGACCCCATTCCAGGTATCCGTGATAATCCAAGCCTTCGGAACCGGCTTCCCAGAGGGATCAGTCACACGTCCGGTAACATCTCTTCCCTTCTCCAGTTGGAATTCGACCTCCGCAGGATGTTCAACGTCAACAGCCACCTCTTTCATGGCCGGCGCAAAATCCGGACTAAACGCGTTGATCACACATGAACCGGGGCGGATTGAGCCAAGTTCAAAGTTCCCATTCGCATCGGTCTTGACTTTCGGCTCCACACGATTCGAGCCAAATCGGGAGCGTCCCTCGATAATCGTGATGTCCTTCAGAGGTCTTCCGTCCTCTTTGGCCGTTACTCGGCCACGGATCGCTGCCCCCTTTTCCATTTTCCAAGAGACTTCGGTAACTCCACTTTTGTCCAACTTGCATTCAAAGGAACCGAGCGAAACAAATTCAGGATGCGATACGGTTGGATACAAATTCGTTCGGCTCTTCGGAATATTCTTCGCTTCGAATTTCCCTGCCTCATCGGTCGTGGCAAGGATGGGGATTCGCTTGATTTGTCCGAGAACGATTTTTGCATTGCTGATCGGAGAGCCATCGATCGAGGTCACGATTCCCCGAACGGACTGAAACTCTTCCGTCGCATTCGAGGGGGGATTAGGGTTCCCCTCCGTGGCCTTTTCGTCCGCCGATAACGGCAAATCCACGACACACAATCGAGCAAACAGCAGAATAATGAACCATCGAGGTAAAGTCATACGGACCATGGCAATTGTTCCTCAGTCCTTTCATCAATAGCTGACTCGTCATTGATGCAGTCAGCTCGCTATTTCATATGTCGATCCTCAATCCTCTATGCGAGGTCATTCCAATTCAAATGAAATCTGGAATCGATTATTCGAAAGGGATTGCATGAATCATTTCACGCGAGAGTTAATGCGCAATGACCGCCGAAAGCACCTGGAAAGGAATGTTGACTATCCCGAATCCAACAAAATCTCTTAAGGAAGCATCACCCGACCACCGCACGCGACGAGCGTTTGACCGAGCATGAATCGTGAAGCTTCCGAGAGAAGATAATGCACGACGTCCGCCACTTCCTCCGGTTGGCCGATCCGCTTCATGGGAGTTTGATCCACGATACGAACGATCGTTTGTTGGTCGACGTCATCGATAATCTCAGTCTCAATTAAACCTGGTGCCACTGCGTTCATTCGGATGTTGAAAGGGATGAGTGCCTCTGATGCGCTTTTGGTGAATGCGATGATTCCGGCCTTACTAGCGGAATAGGCGATTCCATAGGGACGCGAGCGAAGGGCAGAGATGGAGGACATATTGACGATGCGTCCGAATCGCCGCTCGATCATTTGATCTTTCACCGCCCAGGTGACGATGTAAAGACCCGTCAGATTGACGTCGATCGTTCGCTTCCAATGGTCGAGGGTGGTCGTCTCGGGCGTGACGTATTCAAAGATCCCCGCGTTGTTGACAAGCATATCGATCGGGCCGAGACGGTCATTCACCACCTTGACCATCTCCACGACGGACTTTTCGTCGGCAACGTTCGCTTGAACGATGATGGCCTCGGAGCCAGCCGCTCGGACGAGAGTCGCGGTCTCTTCCGCGTCCTCCGAACGTGAATGGTAGTTGACGGCAATACGGGCGCCAGCTTTTGCCAATCGTTCACAACATGCTCGGCCTATCCCGCGCGAGCCACCGGTCACCAAGACTGTCCGATTCTCGAAATCCGGTTCACTCATGTGGCAGCGCCCAAAAGGAGAATACCGAGCGGGAGCGAGTTCAACTCGCTCACACCAGCATCATATCCCTAAGAGTGGGTGGAATTCAGTTCTAGTTTTTTCGGCGGATCGAGCGAAGGAAGAGGCCAGAAACGATCGTCGTCCCCAAGAGTGTTAATGTCGATACCTCTGGGATAGCGGCAAATTCGACCCGAAGCGATCCGCCACCATTTAAGAAGACGGAATCAAAACCGCTACTGTTTGAAGAGGATATCGCATTTCCGTCGAGCCATGCTCCGGTGATGATTCCTTGGTGAAAAAACTTCAACTCCGTCCCGGCGATCAAACCGTCGGCGGATATTGTTCCGAGCAAGAGATCGGACGTGTCGAATAGAAGCGAAAGCGTCAAGGCATCGCTCGCTTCCAACACGCGGGCACCTTGAAAATCGAAGTAGGTTCCCTCGGCCATCATCAGGTTCTGAAGAACGCCCCCCATGACTCGCATGTACGCGTAGTTGGCATCGCTACCGAGATCACCGGCGATTTGAGACGCATGTCCCAGTTGTGTCATCAGCGTGTCTGTCCAATCCATACTTTGATGATGCACGGACAGGGCCAGCATATCGGGTGTGTCAGCGAGTTGATTGATGTCTAGCTGCGACTGGGTTCCCGCCGTTCCGGTTTCGATCACTGAAAGGAACAATGAATTGGTTCCGGTGATGTTGGCCGTCATCCCGTAGGTTTGTTCGAAGTTATTGAACGTCAAGTGCATCCAAGTCGTCGCGGTTGCAAGATTCATCGATCCGGTGCTAAAGAGATGCTCGATCACTTGCGCTCCGTTGAGCTCCCATTTCACCTCGACCCGGTCCGACGTATTGGTGAGTACGGTTCGCGTCCCCCGACCAATGAGATTGAATCCATAAGTGTGCGAAGTGCCCGACATCATTCGATCGGCGACGGCAAAATAGTCCTCGCCCGGAAATGCGATGTTACGTCGCACCGTCGTATCGTTGTAGTTCATCTCCAGGGTGGAAAAGTCGCTCACTCCTTTGAAGTTGCCGTACTCCTTCGAGTCGAGCCGATTCGTCTGAATGAAATCTTCCGGCCGCATCGTTTGTCCAAGATTCGGACCTGGCAGACTCCCTCCAATGTTGCCGACGTTTCCATCGACCAAGATCACGTTGTGTTGATCCGCTGCGAGTGTCTGGAGGCCCGGTGGGGAGTTACTGAGATCCGTTCGAAGATAACCCGCGGAAACGAGAATGTATTGTCCCTTTGATGCCACCAGGATCTCACCAGTATCGTTAGCGGAATGAAAAGCGGGAAGAGTGACATGGATGGGCCCATTGATGAATTCGGTCGCTGGACTGTCGACGCCTGGAGAGAGCAACAAATAGTCGCTTGTCGTCGACCAGTCGTTCCGAAAGACAGCGACCTTGCTCTGACCCGTTGCGAGAAAGGTGGGCGACTCGGTCGGCGCCTGAGCCGTGACCTTGTCAAAATCAATGAGCGCGAAATAGGTCGCCGGAGAATTCGTATTGTTCAAAACGTTGGTGCCATTGTAGCCGTCGTAATTGGTAGGCAATCCCGCTTGAAGACTCCAAACGGCCTCACCGGCGACATGAGGATCGGTAGACTGCGAAAAAAGCGACGTTGCGGTTTGGAGGACGAGGCCGTCCGATACATTCGGAGTCGATCCATCTGGAAGTCGAAGTCCGAGTGTCATGTTGACGTAGGGGTCGATGTTCTGCCAAACGTCGACTCCGCTCCCCTGCTGATAGGCGCGAGCGAAGAGAGTCAGATGGCGAAGTGTGTAGTTGAGATAATGTCCGGGGCTATCCGTGAACCAACCATCATCCGTCGTGCTGTAGTCGAAGTGACCGTTCAAATTGGTGAGCCCGGTGTCGAGGAGTGATTGGTTTTGCAGGATCTCACCCGCAAGTGCCTGCGTCGCTCCGATTTTCCCACGAGCGTTGCTGTACGTTCCATTCCCGTAATCGAGACTTTGCGTCAGCGTCACCAGCCGTGATTCGATTTGCGACCTTGTCGCTGCCGACAGATTCGCGGTCGATGCACCTCGGATATAGTCGTAGGCCGACAGATAACTGGTTAGCACTTCCGGTCGAATGATGAACGAATTCTGAGCGGCCGAGCCGGTCGGCGCGGGGACATCTGCATTAAGAAGTGCGGTGACAACTTTATTCAAATCACCGGTGCTGCCGGTCATGGCAAATCGAAGGCCAGCGGCCTCCGCGATGGACGCCACTCCCGCGGCGGCGCTGAAAGTCGTTGGCGCCGACGCACTCACCGATCCATTCGCCACCGAATTGATCTGATTTACCCAGCCCTGTTGAACAGGGTTATCTGGGGTTACCCATTGCGAACGAAGGTCATTCAGACTGTCCCCCAGGATCAACGAACGGGAAATGGTTCCCGTGGGAAGCACTCCTGTCGTAGGGATGGTCATCTGGGCGAAGCAGAGGTTCGCGGCCAACACGAGTCCCAGAGGAATCGCACGCGAAAAAAACGACGATTGCCGCGAGCAGTGACGCACCATTCCCCGTGACCCCGATGCCTGAGAAGCACACCATCTTGACATGCAAACCGCACTGTAACTGAAAACGGACGGTTTTCCAATCGCTGAGCGACCCCACTCTTCATTCGACTCAAATTAGGGGGCTATGTTCCCATCGTTTTGTGAGGAATGGATCTGTCACTAGTGAATGAATTGTCAAATTGAGGAGTGACGCACGGACTTCCTTCAAACTCATGCTCTATTTGCTCGGCGTTTCATGGAGGTGGACTTCTACCACTCGCCATTCGCCAGGTGGGATCGAAAGCTTGATGGGGTGATCATTCAACGGTTGGTCGTCATCTTCCGACCAAAGAGCACATGATTCGATATGTTCCTGTCCCCGAAAAAGGATCTCGATCTCGGCAGTTGCATTCGCGTCGATCTTCGGAGCGGTACGGAAATCCTTCGATATTCCTTCATTGTTGATGACAGTGATCACCCATCCTTTGGGCTTACGGTTGACAAGGTACTCAACCTTGCCCGTCACCCGCACCGGAAGCAACTCATCGCGAAGTCGATTTAACAACTGCGCGAGCGGACGATCGTCTCCTTTTCCACGTTCCGCGTAGACAATGATCGCCCCTTTCTCTTGAGGTATTCGCGCGTATCCTCTCTTTTCATCAAGAGGTGGCAACTCGTTCAGAGCGAGGACTTGTCTTAACCATGAACGCTGGCAATCGTTCTCCGCCAAAAGCACGACTCCTCCACTCTGCATGTATTGACGAAGCCTTATCGCGAATGCCTCATCCTCTTGAAGTTCACCAGCGATAAGAAGTACCGGATAACTCGCCAGCACGTCGGCACTTGCATTCGTCAAAAGAACATCGACGGTATCGCCGAAGGGAGAATGGACGAGATATCCTTGCTCGTTACCTCTTCCTTGCACGACGACGCTACTGGGGAAAAACATCTCCCAGATATCGAGGATTCGTTGATCGCCGCGCTTATAGGGAAACTCATCCCACGCTCGTTTCGGCCCAAACCCAGGATAGATTCCATGCTGTGAATCAATGACTAATGCGAACGGCGTGTAAGGGATACCTCGATCAGGATGTTTCTGCGTGAAATGAAAGAACCTCGCTCCCACTTCTCCCAATCGAGAAAGAGGAAGCGTTCCATTCCCGTCAGGGATTTGACTCTTGAAGAAATTGAGCCATCCCCCCTCCGCGACGACGACATCCGCCCCCGACATGTAGGAGACTAGGTAAGTGCGATCGTGCAGACTCAGCGAGTGACCGTGATCCGGCCCGGAATACTCTCCCCAATGCTTTTTGGGATCCTCATCGAACATCGAAGGCCCATACCAAGAGGACATGTCCATGAGCCACGGCTTGCGAAACTGTCGCGCCGCCCCACGAGTGAATGCGATATGGGCCTGCGTGCTGTTGATGTTCTCTCCCACCTCGCTACCAACGATGTCGCATCCCCACTCACATCCGAAATGCTGGTAGCAGTAATGGCCGTTGATGCTGAAGCGAAGTTTCTGCTGAAGAGGCGATGCCTTTTCCTTGGCATCATGAACCAATCGGTCAAAGTAGGAATGGACGACTCGATAGGCTTCGTCCCGTGTTTTCGGAGGGGTGGGATATCCGCCGAAATGTTTGTAACCGGCTCCGTCTGGCTGACCGTTTTTCAGATGATGAAATGAATAGCACCACTCCGCGACGCCGTACATCGGCAACCCCGAGTCCGCAAGATTCTTTGCCGCGATCGTTTTTTGATGAATCTCGCTTTCTTCCCCTCCGCCAAGTGTGAACAAAAACGGCTTGCCGTTCACACCCTGGGTCCGCCAAGGTCCCTTCGCCAGCGAATCGTATTTGACGACGACCGGATGAGGCATCAACAACGGCTCATCGGCCCGCGATCCCACCTCACTCGCCGCGACGGCGAAAAATGAGATCGAGGCGCAGAGTCGCATGAATGACAAGGACGGCATCAATGGATCTCATTCATTGGCTGATAGTCGAACCTCATTGGAACAAACATTCTCTCGCGACTTACGAGGAAATGAAATCAGAAACGAACTCAAGCGGTGGAAACTGGCATCTTGCATCGGCGAAGATGACAATAGGAGTGGGGAACAAAGTGATCCTAAGTCTTTCGAGGAATGACACAATGAGATGGGGTTTGGTCTGTTTGGCACTACTGAGCTTTGGGGGAATGATTCCGGTGAATGCAGATGAATCGAAGGACAACCGTTGTTACGAACTGCGTATTTACACCGCCGCCCCTGGAAAACTTGAAGCGTTGAACAAGCGTTTTCGGGAACACACCTGCAAACTCTTTGAAAAGCACGGCATGACGAACGTCGGCTATTGGGTTCCGATCGACAAATCCTACGAGCGGCTCTTCTACATTCTTTCCTACCCGAGCCGTGAGGCCCGCGCCAAATCTTGGGCGGAGTTCACGAATGACAAGGAGTGGCTCGCCGCCAAAGAGCAATCGGAGAAGGATGGGAAGCTTGTGGCTAAGGCAGAGTCAGAGTTCCTCCATGTGACGGATTACTCACCCGCGATTACGCCGGCGGTGAGCACCAGTCCGCGTGTCTTTGAGCTTCGCACCTACACTACGACTCCCGGTAATCTGAGCGCCCTTAACGATCGATTCCGAAATCACACGATTGATTTATTCAGCAAGCATGGAATGGGGCACTTCGGGTATTGGGTCTTGGATGACGATCAAAAGGGAGCGAAGGACACACTCATTTATTTGCTCTATCACAAGTCGAAGGATGCCGCCGAGGAAAGCTTCAAAGCATTTGGAGGGGATCCAGCCTGGAAATCGGCGAAGGACGCGTCCGAGAAGAAAGCGGGAGGTTCTCTCACAACTCCGGACGGCGTGAAGTCTCTTTTTCTCGTCGCGACGGATTACTCTCCCACGAAGTAATAAGACCTTCTAACCAAGTTCTTGATGAGACTTGATCGACACGGGTCACTGCTCCGGTCCGAAGACCGCGAGCAGTTGATCAGGGAGGCACTCCACACGCCATTCCGTTCGCCCCTCGATCGCATCGCCATCAATGGAAATTTCGAAAGGGTGGGGGCTGCGAAGTTCGAACGATTTCGCCCGCGCATGACGCACCATGGCATGCTGAGTAAATCCCGCGAACGCATAGTTGACCGCGAGGCTCGCTAAATCCACCGCCGTCCCATCACGGATCAAGACGACGTCAAAATGGCCGTCTGTCAACGAAGCCTCCGGCGCGACCGTTAAACCACCACCAGAAGTGCGGCCATTCGCGACGAAGAGATTCAGAATCGACTCGGCATGCCAATCCCCGTCGTCCACCCGGTACTCGATCGGAAATACCTTCAAGTTGCTGAGGACGTCAACGACGCCACGCAAATAACAAAATGGCCCCCACTGCTGTTTCTCTTCGTCCGTGATAACAGCCGTGTATCTTCCGGTGTTCCCGCCGGTCACCATGTTGATTGCGAAATGCTCGTCTTCCCCCGAACGAACGCGCATCAGATCAATCCGATGAACGACGCCCGATAAACAGACCGTCCATGCTTCCTCAGGAAGCAACGGCATCCGCAACGAACGAGCCAAATCATTTCCGGTTCCCAGCGGCAGTACCGCAAAGGCGAGATGATGAAATCCTGAGCGCAGAAGATCGGTCGCCACCGCGCTGACGGTTCCATCTCCGCCGGCGGCAACGACTCGCTTTAGACCACGAGACGCCCATAATTTGATCGAGTCAAGGACTTCTGAAGGTGAGGCTGCTTCAAGAACGCGAACTCCCTCTGTCGCCGCGATTTCATCGCGCAATTGATTCTTCTGCGATCCGGTCCGACTCTTCGGGTTCCACACCACAAGCGTATGAGGATGATCGCTTCCTGATTCACGCGATACCGATCGATTCGAATCTTTAGATGACATCCGGACGACCCCAGTGTTTAGCAATTTTCTGTTGAAGGAAGGTTACACTTCGACGGAGTTGATCCATTCCTTCCACACCATCCTCGATACTGATCCATCCATCAAATCCTGCTGCTTTAAGAATGGAGAAAATAGCATCGTAGTCATTCAGTCCTTTACCGATTTCACCGTGGCAGAGCCGAGCGGCATATCCTTCGACACCCATTTCCTCGTTCCGAAGATCGTTCCAGTTCCCTTCCTTCAAATAGCGGTCCGAGGCGTGCATTGTCACCACCCGATGCTTCACACGCTCTAGTAGTTCCAATGGGTCCTCCCCCGCGATCAGCGTGTTCGATGGATCGTAGTTCACGCCAAATTGCGATGAAGGCAAGCGATCGACGAGATCACAAAATAGATCCATTCGCTGAGCGAATTCTGGATAGGTCCAGTAGTTGTCCTTGTAATGATTCTCAATCACCAGCGTCACGCCATGGTTCGCGGCGAATGGAAGACAAGCTTCAATGGAATCGGCGGCGAACCTCAGCCCATCCTCTCGGGAGATTTCGGGTCGCCGTTGTCCAGAAAGCACCCGGCAATAATTCGCCCCCAATTCAGCCGCCGTCTCAATCCACCTCTTTTGCTGATCGATCTGCGACTGACGCCACGCCTTTTCTGGATGTGTGAAATCGGGTGAGCAACAAAACATGGGGATCGATAGGCCATGATCCTGTGCAGAGGTGCGAAACCTCGCGGCCGCGCCCGCGGACTTTAGGTCGAGAAAGCCCGCATAAAACTCCAAACCGTCCACATCAAGAGTCGAGGCAAGCGCAATCCACTCATTGACGGTCATCGAACCGTCGACACAGAGGGCATCCATAAATGCTTTTGGAAAAACAGCCAGTTGTGGCAACGGGTTCTCCTCTCCCGACTCGTTCCGCCATTCTACGCGGAAAGTTTCAGGAAGAGGGAACATTCCATACTGCAGGAACGGATGATGAAGGTAGCCCACAGGAGCATTGCTACCTTGATCAAACGCCCGAGCTGTCCGTTATCGATCGTCCGCTTTCGTCATTTCGAAGGTGTCAAATAGGCGACCTTCGATGTCATAAGCCTTGAAAATGAGGTTTCGATCGAACACGACGGTATGGCAGTAGTGATAGGCTTTGTTCACGTGCAGACTGAACCACGTTCTCTGCGGAGCCGGGCTTTCCAGGTGTCCTCCGCCCCCTCCACTGGTGATGTAACGAACACCCTTCTTCAAGTTGATGGACATGTTGAGAATTGGCCATGTCCTTTCATAGACGTGAATATGTCCGTTGAAGACGATATCTACGCCATACTTTTCGTAGAGAGCAATCGCCTGCTTCGCATTGGGGTGCCCATACCCATAAATGCTTAGCGGCTTGCCTCTGACGTGATCGCCGTAATCGTCTTCGTCCGAACTAAAACAAGGATGATGATGCGCAGCGATCTTCCACGTTGCTTTCGAAGCCGCCAATTCCTTCTCGAGCCAAACGTATTGTTCCGAGCCGGGCTTGAGCGGCCGATTCGTGTCCAGCATGAAGAACTGCGCGTTGCCGTAATGGAACGTGTAGTAGTATTCCGGCTTCGGGAGCGCGAAGTAATCGTAGTACCAGTGAGAATCCTTCTCGTGATTGCCGATGACAGGGTACATTGGAATGTTCGATAGCAATTCGGAACAAGGTTCAAACAGATCCTTAATCCACTGATTCTTCGCGAAACCGTCATCAACCACATCACCGCAGTGCAGCATGAAATTAGGACGAAGCGCATAGGCACCGTCCGCGCATTTCTTTGTGACCTCAGGGTTGCGCTGCGTATCGCCAACAATAGCGAAGGCCCATGCCTGCTCCGGAGTAATCGCGGTCTGAAAAGAGCGAATCTCACTTTTCAGCGTACGTCCTTTTTCGTCGGTACATTCGACTCGGTAGAAGTATCGGGTGTTGGGTTCGAGCCCGCTGATCGTCGCTTCGCTGATCGATGAAAGATCGCTCGTGCTCACTTTCTTTCCAAAGAGCGCACTTCCTCCATACGAAACATCCACCTTCGTCGGCTGAGACGTCTCACAAACGATCGTCATGGAGTTTTGTGTGCCGAACTGAAGCATTGGCTTGACAAGGAACGATAGTTCCTTCGACTCAACTTCGGGCTTCCAAGCGATAAGGTTCGAGTTACGAATCGCCGTCATCATAATCTCTTGGCTGCTCAGTGCGCGGCCGTAGACCTTGACTTCGAACAACGCTCCCCGCATGTGAACTTTCCTCGACGAATCGAAGAGGCCTCCGAGGATAAAGTCGCCCGACTTAGGATGTTTGATCGGACCCGCCGCTTCGTCGGACTCCGCCTCAAGCCTACCGTCCACGAACAGCTTCGTCGATTTACCGTCGTAGGTTGCCGCCACGTAATGCCAGCAGCCCTTCCGAATAGGGGACCTTCCCACGACCTTCGTCCATCCGCCCTTACCCTTCGATGTGGAGAGCAAGAAATTCCAGTGATCCCCGACATATCCGAGCGCCCAACCGAGCGGTTGATTCTGCTCCTCCCCGATACGTGAGATCACACGGCCATCCGGACTGGTCTCATCTAAGCAGATCCATGCTTCCGTCGAGAAAGCATCGGTCGGCTGAACGATATCAGCCCCCGTTTTGACATCCCTCAAGATAAGCTTTTCTTGGCCAAAGAATTCAAGACAATCCGTCGGGCCCCGGCGTCGGATCTTCGGAGATCCCTCTATAGATGCGATCACCTTGCCGGTGAAATCCTGCCAACTGTTTTGAGTGATGGGTTTGGTGCCGACCGCAAAGTGTGCCAGCAGTCGTTCGTCGCTTCGATCCGCGTGCGAAATGAGTGCCGCAGAAAGGGTCACCAGGATTGCATTCAACATGTGTCATCTCCCGTCGTCAGATTTGATATATGGCGTGCGAGCAAGGCATGAAATGAATATTTCACAAAGGCCTTTCGGCGATCGTTTAATCTGCGACCATCGACAAGTCTTATCTCAACTTCAGAATATTCGGATTCGGGAGAGAGTTCCTCAGCCCCCTCACTCTTCGTGTGAAGATTCTCAAAAGTGATCCATTGGCCACAGAAATGGCTCGCGTCTCGGAAAGATCAGGCGGAGCAGATTCCGCTTCTCCTCGTCCAGTGAATGCCAAGCACTTCCGATCACATCATCAGGCCGACGGCTTCCTGTCATCAGAAGAACAAACTGTGTTGCGAGAAGAGACAAATCCTCACGGCCCATCGCCCGTTCGATTTCAATTTGTCCCTCGCTTACTTTCAGTGTGATTGAAATATTGCCGATACGAAAACCCACCTTCGCTCTCCCTCGCGGAGAACATGATTGCAGTCGATGAGTCCATTCCGGAAGCATGGCCTGCACGGCACGATCAAAGTCCAAAAGCGAAATCATGCCTTCGCGATTCCGAAAGAAATGAGTCTCGTGAATCGAGTTGAATTGCTCTAGGTAACGAGCGAATAGGTGCGATGGCGGAACATGAAATCGAATTCGGTCCACATGGGCTCGATGGGCAAGCACCTTCGCCATCACCAAAAGTTCCTCGCAGGCCGATTCGTCTCGTACCCCGAGTTCCTTGACGTGAAGTTCCCCTTCAGACTTCTGAGGTGTTATCCATCCCACGACTTCTTCATGCTCATCGAGAAAGATGTATGTGCCAGGCCAATCGGGCCAGTACGAAGTCTTCGGGTCGGTGCTGAGTGCCTGAGCTAAGATCCATTCATCATTCCGCACGACCGAACAAGACGCATCCCTCTCACTTCGGTCGTAGATCTGAAGAATGGCTGGGATGTCCTCCTCTTGGAACATTCGGTGACGGCAACTGGCCACCAGTTCGATTGGTATGTCCGCAAGCTGCATGCGGACGCTCCGCTCGGGGATCGCAGAGACATAGCCGAATCGCTGATAAAGATTGGGAATTCCGAACAGAAGCGACAGCTCAAATCCTTTGCGATTCATGTAGTCATGAGTATCGGCCATCAGCGCGGCGCATATTCCCTGGCCACGTTTATGTTCATCGGTCGACACCCATCCGATCCCACCCGCATGAAGCCGAGCCTGACCAATACGGAGCGGCACATCAATGACTCGAAGAGCACCGACGATCCGACCCTCATGCCATGCGATCCGCACGGCTGCCCATTCGAATCCGGGCCATACTCGCCCCGCTGTGGCTAACCACGAGAGTGCCTTCTCCTTTTCAAACTGTTGTGTTCGCGCAACGAGATGGTGAGCCTCGAGCAGTTCCGCCTCCGTCTCCACCCCACGAACAACGAGTTCGCTCACGACGACTCCTTCGGATTCACGCCTGTAAATCGATGGGTTGTCTCATCCGGATCGATTCCTCAACGGCGGTGATGATACGCGTCGCTCGCAGTCCATCCTGGCCGGTGACGAGAAGAGGCTTGTCATTGGCCACCGCATCGACAAAGTGTTTGATGCTTTCCGCAGCAAATCCTTGTTGGACTCCAAAAACGGAAGGCATCACGAACACGTCGGGAAAACTACCCTTCGAGTTCGTGTATCGTTCCACCGCGCGGTGATGGCTTTGATCGACATAGAGTGCTCCGTCAGTCCCAACCAACTCGCACTTCACATCAACCAGGTTCATGGCACTGTTAGGCACGATCCACGAGTTCTCGATAACGGCCGTCGCGCCCCTTCGAAACTCGAGCATGGAAAAGTAATAGTCCGGCGTATCGATCCCTCTCTCGGCGAGAACACCCTTCCGAGAAATCCCGTAGACACGAGACACCTCGTCTCCGACGAGCCAGCAGACAGTGTCGATCGCATGGCTTCCCACAAACCAAAGCACCGAAGATTTTGCCGCCCATGAAAGCATTTCCGTGGGGACACTGATGCAATCGTTCAGTCGATAATAAATGTGGCGGGGCGTGCCGATCTCTCCCGCGCGAACGGATTCCCAGGCTCGATGAATAGGAGGACTCCAACGCGCATGAAAGTCAACCATCAGTTTGATGCCTGACTGTTCGGCGGCCGCAATGATCCGTTGGCACGCGTCCACTGACATGGCGAGAGGCTTTTCGGCGAGGATATGCTTCCGGGCCTTAGCAGCGGCGAGAAGAATCTCCTCGTGAGCAAAGTCGGGCGTCACGACGGAAACGGCATCGATCGAATCATCCGCTAGCAAGTCTTCCCAATGCGGATACGGCTTCGCGCCAAATTGATTCGCCAGCACTGTGGCACGATCAATTTCGAGATCAGTAATGCCGAGGAGTTCCGCTTGATGAGACACGGCGTAGGTCCGCGCGTGCATTGCCCCCCAACCTCCCGCACCGATCAACCCCATCCGCACCTTACTCACGTCGTATCCCTCTGAACGAATGGAAAGACTCAGATATGAAAACCAAGTATGTTCCAATGCCAAGCGATCCAAAGAAAACTCAATTGGCCGACAGCAACGACTACTGCAAGCAATCGAGCCAAGAGCACGCCCCGGCCTTTCATCCAAGCAACGATGCACGCGACGATGCTAAACAGACAAAGAAGTGCCGCGACATGAAAACAGACCAACACCACCAGGACGGAAGTCGGCGGGCCGTGCGTGAAGTCGTATTTCGGAATCGAAGTCGATGCGAGCTGAAGGCCCCCCGCTGAGATCAAAAGGAAGAATCCAGCAAGGGCGGACAAGGTCCAAAACATTCGCAAGCCTGTCGGTGTTCCTTCAAACCATTGACGAATCTTTCCGCCGAGTCCTATCGCGATTGAAAGAAGAGAGACTGCCACTGCGAGGCCGATCAGAGAGATTTGTAACGTGATGTCGTCGTACCAAGCGGATCGGTCGAGCGCATTCGTTCCGATGAAGAGCATTTCCGGCGTGTTTGAATCGGCGGGCCGAATCGCTGCCAGTCGACCATCAACCGATTGATAAAGATGGGTGTCGATCTTTTTCCAAGTCTTGTTCCCGAGAACGAGATCGCCTTGAGCAGTCCATCCCGCGGAGACCACTTGCACAACCCCAGCCAGGATCGCCAACTTGTCGAGTCCCGATTGGTTCCGCCGCGCCCCGAAAAACTGGGCTCGTTGAACGATGGGATCGGGATCACTTTTTTGAGCTGAAGATGGACTAACAGGCATACGGGCGGCGGGCACAAAGTGCGTCAGAAACTCACGCTGAAATCTATCGCGAAGACTATCTCCTCGATCCTCCGCACAGTTGTACGCCACGAAGACCGCGAGTTTTTCCGTCGGCCATACCGAGACATCGGCGGTATAGCCACGTAGGTCTCCCCCATGTCCGAATCCCACGAGCGTACCCTGTCTTCGTTCCCAAAAGCCGAGCGTCCATCCCGCCATTTTTGGGTGATGCCGAAACTGCGAATCACGCATGAGTTGTAAAGAAGACTCAGAGAGAAAGGCCGAACCGTCTGTGCTCTTTCCCGTGAGCATCGCGTTGAGAAACTTGCTGTAATCTGGGCCCGTCGTGAGAACTCCTCCTGGCGGAGCACAGTGAAGAAAATCGAAAGGTTGAGAAATGTACGACCACCTGATGATCTCATGACCAAGCGCGAGTCGCTTCATGAGATCGTCGCGCGGGACGAAGCTGGTATTCGCCATTCCAAGCGGCTTAAAGATTTGTTCGTTCGCGAAATCTTCGAACGGAACTCCCGCCACGTCCTGCACCACAAGACCCGCGATCGCATACCCTTGATTCGAATAAGCAATCGCCACTCCTGGAGGAAGCACTCTTTCCGGGATGTTGGAGCGGAGATATTCCTCTAATGACATAACCTTGTCAGCGGAAGGAGCCGCGGTTCCGAAGTTCTTGTCCTCGAATCCCGCCGTATGAGTTAAGAGATGGGTGAGCGTGATTGACTTGCCGAACTTCTCTGGAATCTTGACACGCTTGAGATACGAATTGATGTCAACATCGAGCTTCAGCTTGCCCTCATCAACCAGTTTCAGCACGCAAGCCGCCGTCAATGGTTTGGAGACCGATGCCACTCGGAAAGTGGTGTTTTCCGCATCGACGAACTTCCCTCCCACTGGATCGGCCATCCCGAAGCCGCGCGCAGTGAGGAGTGTTCCGTCATGGCTCACCGCAACCGATAGACCGGGGGCGATCGCATTCTTCTTCCAGAAGTCGTCGAGGAACGCGTTCACCGTTTCCGCGTTGATCGGCGGAGTCGACGATTCATCGCTAATGAGGGAAAGGGAAAGGAGAAAACAGGTCAGAAGCATACCGTTCGTTTCCCAAATGACATGTAACCTTTGGAATACCGTACGCGAAGCGATCGTCCCCTTAAAACAAAAAGAGCGTTCACTCGTCGGAAGCGAACGCTCTTCTGATTTCGGCCGGGGGACATGTTCCACGCTTGCATGGACATGGAGAAAATGTCGATGCAAGTCAGAGCCTGACTATGCAACCGGTTCAGAGGCACAAGCTCACGACAAACGAAAGCATGCTACCCCGTCCGACGCGAAAACCATGCTTGCGATAAACGCAAGCCTGGTACCCGTATCGATGGAGATTGTTGAGTAGACGAACGGCAACGCTACGCGACGTTGAACTTCTTCCGAAGATTGTCGGTAAACGTGTAGCACTGCTCGGTCGCCGCCCACGCATCGGGCCAGAAGCAAAGATCGATGGCCCACCAATCATGCGGACAGCCGCAATCGAGAAGCGCCGGCGTCAGCTTGTCGAAGTCGAGATTGCCGAGACCGAATGGAGGATGAGCGCTCGTCTCGTCTTCTCCCTTGGCATCTTTGTGGCACTTATCGTCGGAATCGATCAAGTGAAGGTGCGTGATCTTCCCCTTAAGCTTTTGCAACAGTTCGAGAGCGCCGCCCGGAAGAGTCTCTTTCTCTCCCCATTGCCGCGATCCGACCTTCGCCACCATGTTGGCGTGGCAGGTATCGTACAGAACGCCGAAGTTTGGATGATCCGCGCTGACTTCGTTGACGATCGAAAGGATCTCAGAAGGCTTGTTGAATGCGAAGCCCGGCTCGAATTCCCAGCAGACGTTGAGGCCAGCATTAGCCGCACGGCGAGCCATTTCCTTGAAGCCTTTCACCGTCCGATCGCGAGCCAAGTTGTAATCGACCGTCTTAAAGACATCGGGGGGGTCGAGCGAATCGACGCGGATCGTCTTGATGCCGAGATCAGTCGAGAACTTGACGTTCTTATCGAACTCCGCGAGGAGCGCCGAGTTATCCGGCGCGCTGCCGAGCTTATGCATCCAAAGGTTCGCGGCCAATCCAGAGAACCCAAGACCCGCATCCTCTACGAGGCCTCGGACGCGAGCACGGGATTCCGCCGTCGGACAATCATCGGGATTGGGATGCGGAGCAAATCCCCCGAGATCGATTCCATCGAAGCCGATCTCCTTCAGCTTGGTCACCACGGTTTCGAACGGCACCGGATTGTTCTGGTACGGTCCGATCGTGTAGGCCCAGGTCCCGATCGAAATCTTCTTTCTGGCCATTGTGTTCCACCCCCATTACTGAACGGTAAATGCACTCGCGAAGCGATCTCTGCAGCTTTCACCCTTCGGGCGTGCGACTGCTGAAATCGAAATTACTTCTTCTTGTGAGCACCCACTTCCGGAGCGTTTGGCTGAGCTTCCGGTCCGAAGTATCGAAGCATCACAAGAGGTTCGACGCCGGTATTCTGGAACGTCACCCCTGCGGCCGCAGCAGATTCCGAGACGAAGATTTCGTCCTCGGTCAATTCGCCGTAACGAATCATCGACGGCGATGACAGTGTGAGCTTGTTCGCCTTCCCCGCTCCTTGAACGGTGATGAGTCCGTATGCGCCGGAATCCTTGATCGTACACATAGCGCCCGGATTGACCGTCAACTCCTTCGCCGTGAAGAGTTGTTCCTTCTTGATCCGGCCGTAAACAATCCAGCGATCGACGTATCCTTCCTTCGCGGTGTCAGCAACCGGGATCGGCTCGAGATAGTGAGCATCCTTGAACGAGGGATTCACATTTCCTTCCCAGTCGAGTTGTTCGACCAGGTAATCTAAATCTTTCGAGTGTTCTTTGGGCACGTCCTTCACGAGGAGTTCCCACGGCACATAACGCCCTTCCACCATCGACTGGTACATGCCGAACACGTCTGAACCCCATTGCGGTTCATAGGTGACGAGAGATCCTGGCGCGTGAAGAACGCAGGGAGGGACGAGCCAACCGGTGCCGGGCTTCAGTCGATACGCCTTCGACAAGTCGAGGATGCCGTTATCTCCCTCGTTCCAGCGAGCGAGTGAATCACGCACTTGCTCCTTGGTTGTTCCGGGTTCGAGGCCGAAATACGTGTGCGGGAAGTTGTTGCCGATCGCATTGAGTTGAGGCGGGAAGTAGTACGACTCAGGCTTTCCTTCCTGGCCCACCTTTGCCGCCTGCTCTTGGCTTTGATGCATGTGGTGAGGAATCGGCCCCATGTTGTCGAAGAACTTGCTGTAGACCGGCCACTTCTTGTACTTGTTCCAAAGGCGATCGCCGATCACCTTTCCGCCATGTGTACCGACCGCATCGCGGAGTGTGAACTGTTGACCTTCAAACAATACATAGCTGAGACCTTCGTCCGGCTCTCGATTGTCGTTGGCGGCTTCCGTCGTCGAGCCGAACCAACGTTCATCGATGCCACCACGATGAGCGCCCATTGCGTAGTAGTCGCCCGGATGTAGCTTGATTCGCTTTCCAGGCATGAGGAATGACCGGGGAACCCAAGTCGGCGTCAAGCGGAGAATCCCCTCTCCTGCTTCCAAGGCCGAGTTCATGAAGCTGGCACTATTGTTGATCTTGCGCTGGATCGGCATGGCAATTCATCTTTTCCATCTAAAGACATTCCAAAGCGGCTGTAGCGTCAAAACGACGGCAAAACTTGCGAAACAATCGCATCAACCGCTAAAGAGAACGTCCATCCGCTGTAACGAACATTCGAAATTGGTTCCGTTTTCTCCCTCATCCATGAGAATGGGATTCACTCCCAAACTCATCGGAGAGAGTAATTCGCCGTCAGCCCCGCATGACTTGAATCGGCGATGGGAAAAGTGGTTTTAGCCTGCTAGGGCACGACTCGCAAGGATTTACTCTATTGAATCGGACTCGCACGATTGGGATTGTTGATGGGAAGACCGTCGATTGATGCAGCAAATCGACGGAAATTGAGACGCAGGTGGAGAAAGGGAAGTGGGAGATTAGCCGCACGGCGTCTTCCGCTTCAAAATGCCCCCTTGCGCAAATTCAAGGATTGAAATGATGAGGCATCGAGTTTGGCTCCTTCTAGCGCTCCTACTTGGTGCCCTTCTGCGAGGTGCCGGACTGTTTTCCGTTCCACCCGGACCAAATGTCGACGAGATTTCAAATGCCATTGACGCCCACTGTATTTGGGAAACCGGCAAAGATCGCCACGGCACATTTCTACCTCTGTACCTGCGTGCCTTTGATGACTATCGCGAGGGGATATTTGTCCTTGCGGCGACTCCCCTCTCCGCCATCATCACATCTTGGAAAGGACTGCGAATTCTCTCCTTCGCCATCGGAATGATCACGATCGTTATGACCTATGGCGCTGTCCATCGAATCATCGGTCCGCGGGCGGCGATTTGGGGCGCCTTCTTTATCGCGACAGATCCTCAGCACGTACTGTGGAGCCGTGTCGGAATGGAAGTCATTTTGGTCCCGCTTGGTGTTGCGGCCACCTGGTGGAGTCTGTCCTTCTTTGGAACCCGACCTGTGACTGCGTCGTTGGGTACGGTCGGAGCACTTCTATTGACGGTCTATTCGGGGATGATGGGAAAGTCGGCGGCCGCCATTATGTTTGTCGCGAGCATGTTCGTTTCACCTGGCTGGCTTCAAGCGATTCGACGGTCACTTGGACCAATGAGCGTAGTCCTGATCCTACTCTTCCTCGGCCTCATTCCCGCGTGGTGGAGCGTACTATCGCCCGAAGCAACCGCACGATTCGCTGAGATCAAGGACGAGGACGCATCTGGCGTCAATCCATGGATCAATAGGGCTAATCGCGCCGCCACCTATTGGTCCCCGACCTATCTGATTGCCCCTTACAGCGAAGGTTTGCCCGACTTTCCTTTGGCTTCAAAGATGGGATACGCGGAGTGGGTTTGTTTGATGGTGGGTGCTGGGTCTCTAATCCTGCGCCCGTGGAAAGGTTGGAATCTTTCCCTTCTCATCGCGGCAATTCTGTCGGTCGTGCCGGCCGCCTTTACCTCCACCATTGCTCCCAGTCGTGTCTTCTTCGCCTTACCGGTGCTTGTGATCATCATGGCTCAAGGGACGGAGTTACTCTTCCGTTGGTGGGGAAGTCGAATCACAACAATTCTTCTCGCCTCCGGCGTCGGCGTGACGACGGTCCTCATCAGCTATGATCTGACTTTTCGATTGAATGAGCATCTTTCCACGTTCTTTTGGAGAGACGCTGCCGTGGCCGTCGAACGGCTTCATTCGTCGCCGGGGGACACGAAGTTCGTAGACGCGCAAATTCCATTCATTCCAGAGGAAGTCATTCATGTGACCCGCGCCCCGATTCAAGAGTATCAGGGGAAGATTGATCATGCGGTAGCGAATGAAATACCAATCGGGGGGTTAACGCTCATCTTGCCCCGTCCGAGAGTATTCCCGCCCGGCAGTCTTTTATTAACCTGGCGCGAGCAGCCGACTCCACAGGGAGAGTTGATCTTCGAAACAGGACGATTCAAGATCGTCGAATTCCCAAAGTAGATGCGTTACTTGCAAAAAAGAAATGGACCACCTCTTTAAGGTGGTCCACGATGAATCTCGACTATTCGAAAGTGTTCTACTTTGCCGCTGCGGTCATCCCGCCGACTCGCTTCGAAAGGCGAGACTTGTAACGGTGAGCGGTGTTCGGATGGAGGTATCGGCGAACCGCGCACTTGTCGAGCTTGCTGAAGGCAACCTTGAGGAGTTCCCCAGCCGCCGCAGCATCACCCGCCTTCACCGTCTTGAGCAACTTCTTGAAAGTCGTCCGGAGATCCGACTTCACCGCACGATTTTGAGCGCGGCGTTTGAGGCTTTGGCGATGTCGTTTCTTCGCGGATTCAGTATGAGCCATCTGACCTTATTTCCTGCTCGTGCGATTCCCTTTGGGGCTCACGTCGTAAACACCTAACCCTCTTACGGTTA
>JAIEPU010000198.1 GCA_019748235.1 bacterium | reverse complement strand
GAATGCCGGCTTGGCGATCGCGGCGAAGGCCCCCAAAATGGCTCCCGATCGTAGGAAAAATGCTCGTCGAGAATGATCGCGGCTTAGCAGGTCCGGCAACATGGGAACACCCTCGATAATCAACGGGCCTGAACTCTCTTACGAAGCGGGCCAAAACAGGGATCGTTTACTACTATTTGGGCGGTTTTAATCTTGAGCATTCTCTCTGTACCACAAATGGAATGGTGTTACTGCTTTTGATTCGAGGGATTGTCCCGTCGAATGATCGATTCCATAAAACGACTCAATGAAAAAGATTGTCGCGATCGTCAAACCATTTCGAGCCCAAGAGGTGCTGGAAGCCATCGGCGAATTCGATCCCGACACCGTTCTGGTTTCCGAGGCGAAGGGCTACGGCCGACAAAAGGATAAGCTGCCGCAATATGTCGGCAGCGAATATGATCCCGTTTATCTTCCAAAGATCGAAATCATCGTTTTGGCTTCGGACGAGTTGGCTCCGAAGATTGTCACTCGAATGGTGGAAGTCGCGCGGACGGGCAGAATCGGCGACGGCAAGATCATGATCTTTCATCTCTACGGCGAAGTCGATATTTGACCGACGAGATCAGTATTTCAAACTTGATGTTCTTTGATCATTCGCTGTCGCATTTCAAAGAGTTGATCGGATAATCCCACACGGTAGGGATGAGGATTCGCTTGCCGGCGATGCTCCATGGGAAGCTTCGCCACTTCCTGCTGTACCCAATCTCTTGATTCATCGAGCGTGTCGCCACGCCGAACCGGGTTCCCGCCCGACAATCTCGCTTCAAGTAATGGAAGGAGCTGCTCCGGGATGAGTTCGGTCTGTTTATACGTGATGTCTGGATGCCGCATACGTAGAGGTGCTGACTCCTCCATCGTGGCAAGACAATCTCCCAAATACCGGCCGCTCGCTTCCCATCGATAGATTTGCTTTCGGCCCGGAATCGTCGTTTTGGCTGGATTGGACGAAATCTTTATTCGGGGCGACCAGTGCTCATCTTTTCGAATCGCGACTAGTTTGTATACCCCGCCGAGAGCAGGATCTTGAAATGCCGTCACCAACTTGGTGCCAACGCCGAAGAGATCAATCGGCGCCCCCTGCACCTTCAAGTCTTGAATCAGATACTCGTCGATGTCGCTGCTTGCGATGATTTTGACATAGCTCAGTCCCGCTTCGTCGAGTTGTCGACGGCACTCCTTCGACAGATAAGCCAAGTCACCACTATCGAGACGAATTCCCTGAATCCGCGCCCCCTTTTCTTCGAGTCGTTTCCCCTCGGCGATCGCGAGTGGAAGGCCGGTCCTCAATGTGTCGTACGTATCAATCAGGAGCACCGAATGGTTCGGAAAGACATCGCTGTATGTTCGAAACGCCTCCCCTTCATCATCGAAACTCTGCACCCAGCTATGAGCATGCGTGCCGAATGCTGGGATGCGGTAATGGAAACCAGCCTCTACGTTACTGGTGCCAATACATCCACCTAAATAGGAGGCACGCGATGCCCAGAGAGCACCGTTCGGCCCCTGGGCGCGGCGAAGTCCATATTCAATAATCGATGCGGGATAAGCGGCATCGACCATCCGTCTGGCTTTGGTTGCGATCAATGTTTGAAAATTAATCGTGTTGAGGAGTAATGATTCGACCCATTGTACCTCGGCAAGTGGACCGCTTACTTCGAGGAATGGCTCATGTGGGAAAATGAGCGAGCCCTCACGAACGGCTCGCACGTCGCCTCGAAATCGAAGCGATCGCAAGTACGTCAAAAACCCCGATTGAAAAAGATTCAACGAACGAAGGTATTCAATCTCCGCGTCATGAAATGCCATGTCTTGGAGAAGCGAAAGGGCTTCCTCGATGCCGGCGGCGATACAGTAGCCACCTTGTTCAGGAACTTCCCGAAACATCAGCTCGAATGCGCCCCATTCGCCGATACGTCCCGAGGCCCAATACCCTTGCATCATCGTCAATTCGTAAAGATCGGTTCGAAGGGCAAGGTTGGGAAAGCTCATGAACGCGCCTCGAGTTGCTTCACTCGCCTTCCGCTCTCGGCGGAGTGACGTAGCAGAAGTTGAATCGGCGCGATGATTCGAGGAGCATCTCGAATCGCCAGGGCACCTCCAGGGAAGAAATCGTTCTGCACGTCGACGACGACGAAAGCAGAAGGATGAATCTGGAAGTCGAGTAACGTCGTGACTTGCCCGGAAGCGGCCAGATTGACTCCACTATCCCGCATCTTCAGAATCGCCCGGTCACCGTCACCCGGCGTGTTGTCAACGGGGGCGACTGCATCAATCACCAGCCACGTTTCAAGACCGGATTTGACAGAAGACAACGCCGTCGCACAAACGCAATATTCCGTCGCGAGACCCGCGATGAAAACGCGTGTCACTCCGGCCATCTGAAGTCGCGACGATAGGTCCGTCCCCTCGAACGGATCGAATCCTTCATTGACATCATTGACACCCTTATCAATTACCGCTGCGGAGGGAGGCGGGTTCAATTCCGGGTGAAATTCGAATCCTTTCGTCCCGTCGACACAATGAACCGGCCAGCGTCCCCCCTGAGCGATGAACGATCCGTGCTGGGCCGGATGCCGATCACGTGTAAAAGCAATGACTCGAAAACCTTGCCGCGTCCTCGCCAAGCTTCCAGTCCTTTTCTTCGCGGAATTTCGATCCCCGTGTCAGGTCGTTATAGTACCGCACCCGTTTCCGAGAAACGACCGCAACCGATGCGGCGGTATGATGGCTCGCAAATACAAGGGAACCTCTTCTATCCGTGTCGTCTCTGTTTTGTGACAATGCCTCGAAGCATTTTTGTCTTTCAGCGAGTGACGAAGTGAGTGATCAAACGACGACGGTCGCGGAACTGATCGGATTGATGCGTCAATTTACAGAGGAAAGAGACTGGGGGCAATTTCATCACCCCAAGGATCTGGGACTCGCACTTGCGATCGAAGTGGGCGAATTGCTGGAACATTTTCGATACCGGACGAATGAAGAGATTTTACATTACCTCGAATCACCGACGCATTTAAAGGAACTATCACACGAGATCGCCGATTGCGTCTGGCTACTCTTCAGACTCGCGGATGTTTGCGGGTTTGACATGAGTGTCGCTTTGCGAGACAAGCTTCAATTGGCGGCGGCGAAATACCCTGTGGAAAAGGTCCGTGGCCGGCCCGACAAATACACGGCCTATCAGAAAAGCGATAAGCCGACTGCCGACCCGGAATCGACCACTCAATAGTTGATCAAGGTGCCCTGTGCAGGCCGAGATTTTTGATTTGGATTCATGGTGCCGCGTCGCGACCAGCCTATTGGCGTCGAGTCATCCTCCTCTCATTCTTCTGCTGCACGTGGAAGAGGGGATTCGCCAACGGCGAATCTGGGACAATGAGCCCGGACTTCGATCTTCTCACGAACGCACAACTCTTCTCTCCTCTCTCGCTCGATTGCAGTTCGAATCGCTTTATCAACTAGGCATGTCCCTCAAGAACTCGACCGGCGAAGAACGGGAACGGATCGTTCATGAGGTATCTCAATTCATTGACTCCTCTCTTCGTCGAGATGAGGAATTTCTGAAGGACCTGTCTGGTCATCAAGAGCGATCGACCGGAGCGGGACTCTCACGCGGCGATGCCTTTCATTCTGACCTGCAGTGGTACGCCCTCATTGCTTCCTATCTCGACGAAGAACCGGAGCCTGATCGGGCTTATGCGATCAAAGCGATGCTGGATCGACTCCTTCATTCGCTGGAGGAAGCGACGACAGAAAAGTTTCCTTCACCGTCAGATCAATTGGAACTCGAGTCAAGCCGAACGGAATGCCAGTCGCTCGTACGAGATTACCTCGTGCATCGATTACATGACGAGCTGAATTATCCGATCGACGGCGCGAACCCGCTTAGTCTTTGGAACCGCCGTTTTCAGCTCTCGCGGCTTGAGGGAGAACGAATCGCCGCCGAGAAATCGGCTCCTCTAAACCGTGAGCAGAAACAGATCGAACATCAGCGTGAACTTGTCGCGCGATTGGAGACTCGACAGGCGGAGCTTGCCGATTTGGCGGAAAGCCGACTGGCCGCCCTACCGCCACGCGAGCAGTACAAGGAATCGGAACATCTCATCTTCGCGGCGCAAGAGGAATCGAACGATGTGCTGACGCTCATCGAAGACGCTCCTCTTCCGGTCGCGGTGCAAATTCTCGAATCGAACACAACCGATCTGCGGCGATTGACTGGAACGCTCCGCGCGATCAGCTATTTGAAGAATACGAGCGAGGACGAAGAGAAACGCCGCAACGTCCTATTCATGCAAGTCCGCAAACTCGCTCGCCGGAGCAGAAACGAACTACAAGAGAAGATCCTCGCCCTCCGGCTCGAAAGAACGTTTGGGCGAAGATTCGTCGCTGGGATGGAAAACGGCATCCTCGCACTGATCCTCTTGATGACAGGTCTGATCATTGCCGAGTGGATGGTTTCCGAAGGGGGAGAAACACCAAAGGCATTCGCCCCTTTTTTCGCATGGGCCGACCTCTCGATCTGCGCCGTATTTCTTACGGAGTTCCTTCTCAAACTCAGCTTCGCCCCCGATCGACTTCGCTATCTTCGGCGGCACTTCGTCATCGACCTCTTGCCATCGATACCCTTTGGCTTCATTTCATATCAAGCAAGCACATTCGACTTACTTGCCGCCGACAAGGCACCGATCCTTAGACTCTTTCGATTCCTCCGACTTCCTCAAATGGCCCGATACATTCGAGTCGCCCAGCCGATCATCAGAGTCAGTCGACTCGTTTTCTTTCTCTTACGGACAGCGGATCAGATCGTTCGCCGGAATGCCGGCGTGTTCAATCGGAACATCGTCCTGTTTGAGCCGGACGCTCTTGGATATGAAGTGCCCAGTTATCGCCACCGATTGGTTCGTCTCCGCGAACAATTCCGACTCTTTCAGGATGAAACGGAGCGGAACGCCTCGCTTGAGGAACGAGCTGATCGGGTTCACCGGACGGTGGCCGATCTTCGCGTTCGACTCACTTCATTGCCGACCACCGCGATTCCAGAGCCTGTGCGCCGCACGACGGTAGGACGAGATTTGTATGCGGAAGAAGTCGTTCGTGAACTGGTGGAGATGACCCCCGAACGGCTCGTGCAACGGATGGGGCCGACCTTTCCTGAAACGATCAACCGATACGTGAAGATGCTGGACCTCCCTCTCATCCGAAGATTGCCGGGCCTGCGCGTCCTCATTGCTTTTCGTGCGCGTGGACCGGGTGAAGTCGCCGCCCTCGCGACCAACTATGTGGGGTATCTCTTTCAAGCGATCCTTGACGTCGGTTACTTCCTTGCCGATTTGCAGGGAACGATTTCCGGGCCTATCTTTCTGGATCGATTGGGAACGTTGCTCGTCACGGCCACCGCTCGAAATGCCAAACGACTCATCATTTTTGGATTGGCAGTGTTCCTCTTGTCGGGACTCGTTTGGCTGCTGCATGTCATTTGGCTTCGCTGGTGTGTCGACAAGTTGCAGGAATTTCTCGCGCTTCCGGTGCTGATCCTAGGCTCGATCTGCCTAGTCATCATGTTGCTTGGTCAGTGGCTCCGCCGGATCGCGAATCAGACGAGCGAAGAGGGGGAGCGGATGGTCGAGGCGCAATTCGCCGCGCAGACCAAGGCCCTCAAACAACGTTATGCCGCAGATGATCAACAGTTTCTCGCCGAGCGGGTCGTCGCGCCGGAGATTCTTTTACGGTCGATGGATGATCCGGAGCCCCATACCGCAAAATCGCTCCGAGAAACCTCCGAGGATCTCCTCAAGCAAGCGGATGAAGCGATCGTTCCCGTCAGCATACTCGCCAAAACCTGGTCGGCGGCATCGATCGGTAACAGCGACGAGATGATCTTTCTGCGAAACGTTGCCTTACTGCACCGCGACTACCAGGACAGCGGCTTGTTCCGTCCCACCGACACAAAGATGACCACGCAGCTCTTGGGAAATCTGGCACTGTCCAATCTCAGGCAGTGGGATTTTGGTCGAAGCATTTTCGAAGTTCGCCAGCTTAAGTCGCTGGACGCGGCGCGCCGGACGAGCGTTCTCTTCGGAGGGCCCTACCTCTGGTTCAACTACATGACTCGGATCATCACGGAAGAAACAGCCAAGCTGTTGCGCGATTACAACAAGCATGCGATTCCGCTCGCGCGTTTGGCGAGCGCCCCGACTGAGATTCGTGAACAATACCGCACATGGCTTTCGCGTCGATTGGGAGTGACATCGGATCAGATTTCGCTTCCCACACCGATTGGTGAATTTGGCGACAAGCCCGGCGCGGCGGGGGATGAGTGGAATCCCGCCCGTCCGAGCAGGCTTCTCGAAACCGTCGACTTCACCGCGATGGATTTCCTCACTTATGATGTTGACCGAGAAACGGAGCTCGAACAAAAGTACGGTCCGGCCATTATTCAACTTCTTCGAAATGATCGACGTCGCGCGATCCGCCGAGCCTTCCGAAGTTTTCCCCTACATCGTTTCCCAGAGGCGCACCGCACGATCAACCCATTCTCGATGTATTTGGACTATGCCGCGGGTGGCCGCGTTCTACTTTTGCCATTTAGAGCACTCTGGTGGGGAATTCGGGCGATCATCTTTTTCTTCCGCTCCGTCTCTCACACGATTCACGACATCTTGCATCCCGAAGTCATGGAGGAAGCCGCCGATGAGGATGAAACGTTCGCGGTGGCGCTCCGAAAGATTCACCGCATGCGAAAGCCTGGCTTCATCACCTCGCTCTGGCTACGTGCCCGCTTCGACATTGAATACGTGGGATGTGCGATTCCGAATGTCGGCTTGACGGTCGGCAACAAATCCCTCTTTGAAAAGGATCTCAACTTCATCGGCTCGACGAGGCGCGAACGACTCGCGGCCGAGCAACTCGTCATCGAGCAGCGAAAAAAGGCGGAGCGAATGATTCCGACGATGCAAAGGCTCGGATGGAATTTCGATCGATTGCCTCAATTCCTTCGGACGAACTATCCCTTTCTCAAGGACCGATCCGCCGAGGTGATGCGCGCGTTGACGACGGCTTGGATTACGAATGCGGGAGACATTTATTCGATCGCGGTTTCCGTTGATGCCCTTCAGCGTTTCATCGAGACGGCTCGGCAATCTCCCGGCACCACCCCTCCGATTCCGAGTGATTTACCCGAATCACGATTGCCCCGTCCGGAGTCCAAACGTCCCCCGATCGCCCGGGCACGAACGCATATCGAAGCTGCATTCAAGCAATTGAAAGTGACGTGGGACAGCGCCGAGGAAATGCGCGCGGCGCAGCGATATCTCTTGCGTCATTGGACGACGGTGAAGGAGTGGGTGCTCATCGTCGAAAACTTGCCGGACAACATCGACCCGGTCGAACTCGTCCACGCTCGCCTTCGCGAGGTCATCCTTCGGACAGATCTCTGGAGCGATCAGATCGTCGTGCTTCGAACGCTTCAGTCGTTGTCCGTGATCGACGTATATCACTACTGCCGAATCGTCTGGTCCTTAGGAGGATACGGCGATCGAGATCACGTCGACTTTCCGACGACGTTGCCGACCAATTCAGAACCTTTTACTTGGTCGCCGGCCGTCGCGGGGGCGTAACTCTTGTGAAGCTTGTACTCGACACTCGCGGAAAGGGCCTGCCAACTGGCGTCGATGATATTCTCGTGAACGCCGACAGTCCCCCAGACATCATCTAAATCGCGAGATTCGATCGTCACGCGAACGCGGGCGGCCGTTCCATCGCGACCATTGACGACGCGCACCTTGTAATCAACGAGAGACATGTCTTTGAGCACGGGATAAATGTCCTCGAGCGCTTTGCGCATCGCGGAATCGAGGGCGTTGACCGGTCCATCCCCGTCACCTACCACATGAAAAACCTTGTCTTTCACTTGGAGCTTGAGCGTCGCCTCCGTCGTCGGCTTTACTTTCGTGCTGTCGTGTTCGACGTTGACCCGAAAGTGAAGGGTGTTGAAGAACGATTCGTACAGTCCGAGTTCTTTGCGAACGAGCAAGTCAAACGAACCGTCCGCCGCCTCGAACTGAAACCCTTCGTGCTCGAGATCTTGAATCTGATTCAAGACGCGCGATGCTTGAGCAGGATTGAGTTCGTACTTTCCTTTCCCAAGGGCAAGCACGTTCGAACGGCCCGCCAATTCACTGAGCAGAATGCGACGTGTGTTCCCGACGAGGACTGGGTTGATGTGTTCGTAAGTCTCAACATTCTTTTGAACCGCATGCACGTGCATCCCGCCCTTGTGGGCGAAGGCGCTCGCGCCAACGAACGGCTGTCCCGAGCGAAGGTTCATGTTCGCGGTCTCATAAATGAAACGCGAAACTTCGGTCAGATGAGCGATACGATCCGCGGGGAGCACATCGAACTTTCGTTTCACCTGCAGGTTGCCGATGACGCAGATCAGGTCGGTGTTTCCACATCGCTCGCCGATGCCATTGATCGTTCCCTGAATCTGCGTCACGCCATGGTCAACGGCGATCAGAGAATTCGCGGTCGCAAGATCGCTGTCGTTGTGTCCGTGAAAGCCGATTTGACAAGAGACTTCACGGCGAGCCATGTCGACCGCTTCCGCAACCCATTCCGGCAGACTTCCCCCATTGGTGTCGCAAAGAATGATTGCCTCGGCGCCCGCCTTCTCGGCCGCCCGAATCGTCGAAAGGGCGTATTCTCGATTTCGCCGTAAGCCGTCGAAAAAATGTTCGGCATCGTACATGACCCGAACGCCCTGCGATTTGCAGTAGCCGACGGAATCTTCGATCATGGCGATGTTCTCGGCGAGGTCGACCCCGAGCACATCGAGAACGTGAAGATCCCATGTCTTGCCGACGATCGTGACGACCGGAACCTTGGCGTCGACCAAGGCTCGCATGCCGATATCGTCTTGCGGCTTGGTATCGCGCCGCCGCGTCATGCCGAAAGCGCAGACTTTCGAATGACGAAGCTTCAGCTTGGTTACTTCGGCGAAGTATTCGCTATCCTTGGGATTCGAAAGAGGATACCCCCCTTCGATGAAGTCGATGCCAAGTTCATCAAGCTTTTGAGTAATCTGAAGCTTGTCAATGAGTGAAAAATTGACCCCCTCTCCCTGACTGCCATCGCGAAGAGTCGTGTCATACATGGAGATTCGAGTCATCGGTCACTCCGATCCGTCGCTCCCGTTGGAGCAAGTCAAAAAGAAAAGCCCGAGCACATCCGCCCGGGCCCTTTGCATTCACCATTCGATCATCGACGTGCTCAGGCCCGGTACGAAATAGAACGAATAATAATTCGCTCTGTCGCGGCCATCGAATCGATTCTCCCCTCTTTTGGAAAACGCTGCACGTCAGCATTCAAGGTAGGCGACAGTCGGCTCAACGTCAAATGACGCGAGGACTTCGCGACCTGGGAATACAAGACCTGTTATTTCCAAATTAGGTTCATTCGGGACGAAAATGAGGGGAGAATCGAGAAGATTCCGGAAATCGATTCGTGTCTCGCTTCCGCTCTGTTACCCTTAGATGAAGATGCGTACTTATGCGTGGCCGTGGGAGTCCGATCCGTGACGGAAGCGAGCAATCCTGCTGAATATTTCTGCTCTATTCAGGTCGGTGCCAACCAAGACGGCTCCGCCCCTTCGGCCCCGCCGGCCAATCCACCGATCGATCATCAAACGACCGACCTCCTTCGCGTTTTGATCGAACAAAACCGAGAAATGATTAGCCTGACGCGCCGTCAGTATGAGATTAGCCAGCGGATGGAGGAACGTTTCGAAAAGCAGATGATGGGGCAGCGCGAGGAGTTTCTTCGCTGGATCCAAGAGACTCCGGGCCTGGCCTCCCGAAGCAAGGTCGCCACCGAGGCAATTCGCACGCTGCTCAGTAAATTGATCGACGACTTGGTCGAATATGTCGACACCAACGGAGAAGGGCTCGAGGATTCCGAGTTCGTCCGAGCCGATATGGTGGACCGTTACGGCCAGCTTCTCAGCCATATTTCGTCGATGTACAGCATCTTAAAACGACTTTCCACCGCTCAAGATGGTCTGTCAACCCATTGAACTTAGCTCGACGACAATTGAAAGACCTTCTCGAATGAGCGGCTTTCATTTCGGCCCGGCTTTTTATCCGGCTCTCAGACAAGTCGTTCGGCCTGCCATTTCAAAGGAACCAAACCCATCTCCATCCGGTCCAAAGAGCTGGACGACGCTCCATATTGAATCGCTTGATGATGTGACAATTTGGTACACTAAATACGCACCATTCATTGCCCGTCGCGCCTGAGAATTCGCGGGGTTCGCCTCGTATTAGTAGCAGAGGCGAACGTTTACCTTTCGGAAGGATCCAAATCAACGTGTCCGTCGATGCGCCGACCGAATCGAGCCCGAAGAACTGGTGGTATAAAGCCGCCAGCGTCACCTCTTCCCTTATTGGGCACGGCGCACTGATTATTGCGCTTCTGCTCTTCACCTATGAGATCCCTCGCAAGCCTGAGACCATTCACCTGATGGCGGCGGTTCCGGAAGAAGATCTCGTCGTCGATGACTTCTTGGAATCGATTCAAACAACGTCTGATGCCATCACCGAAACGGGGAATGCCGCGTCTTCGACCGGTGGTGCTGCCGGCACCGGAAGCGGTCCGGGGAGCGACCTGAGTACGTTCAAGATGGATCGACCCAATGTCGATTCGGGGACCGAACTTGCTCGACTGGAGATGGATGCACCCACCCGCCCATTGACGACCGCCACCACAAAGATCGGCCTCACCGAAGTCGTCCCTGGACTCATGGGAACGACGATGGAATCGGGAAGCGTCGCAGGTTCAGTGGATCGAGTCACTGCGGAGATCGTTCACCAACTGACGAAGGGGCCGGTTCTGGTCGTTTGGCTTTTTGATGCCTCGGGCAGTTTGCGTGAGCGGCGTGATCAGGTCGTCGAGCGGTTCGATCGGGTGAACAAGGACCTCGAAAAGCTCGGCAAGATGAAGGAAGATATCCTTCTCAGCGCGGTGGTTACATTTGGCCGCGATACGCATTTCATCACCGACAAGCCGACCGCTGATTTTGAAGAACTGCAAGCGGCCGTTCGTTCCATTAAGGAAGATGAATCGGGAGAGGAGCGAGTCTTCTCCGCCATTCGTCAAGCCGCTCAGAAGTATCGTAAATTTCAAACGCAGAATCACCGCACCGTCATGATGATCGTCCTGACCGATGAAACAGGCGAGGATCTGCCGGTGGTGGATGAATGCATCGAGGTCGTCCAACGTAATAAGATCCCGGTCTATGTTCTCGGACCGATGGCTCCTTTCGGTCGGAAACAGATCAACGTCCCTTGGATCGATCCGCCGACGGGAGAACAATTCGATATCCCGATTGATCGAGGTCCGGAGTCATTATTGCCGGAACATCTCGCCCTTCCTTATTGGGCACAGGGACCGCAATTCGACACGTTCCCCTCGGGCTTTGGTCCTTATGGGCTCTCGCTCGTTTCACGCATGAGCGGCGGGTTGTATCTTCTCTTCGATGATGGGAAAGTGAAAGGCCCCCGCTTCGATCGTGACATCCTGACTCGTTATGCCCCTGAGTACATGTCGCTGTCCGACTATTCGAAGATGCTCAACAAGCATCCGCTCCGCCGCGCGGTTGCGGAAGCAGTGAAGTTGAGCGAGGGTTCCCCCGGCCAGCCCCGCATGGGTGATTTCCCGGCGGACGATCAATTGAATCCGACCCTCAGCGAAGCACAGAAAACGGCGGCCGCCACGGAAAGCTTCGTCGACCGCGCTCTTACGGTCCTTTCTTCCGTGGAAAAAGAACGAAAGGACGAGACCAGTCCTCGCTGGCAGGCTCACTACGACTTGATGATGGGGAGATTATTGGCAACTCGAATTCGCTGCAACGAATACAACTGGGCACTCGCTCAGATGAAGGTGAATCCAACTCCTCCCGGCGGAAAGAACAATCGTTGGCGACTGATCCCGAACAAGGAGATCAAGTTCGGTAAGACTTCAGGAGCGGAAACGAAAGGGAAGAAGAAAGAACCAAAGGGATCGCAACACGCCAAGGAAGATGCGGACAAGGCGCTCGCTCTCCTCGACGGCGTCGTGAAGAATCACCCCAATACTCCTTGGGCCGCCATGGCCGAGCGCGAACTTTCCGTTCCTCTCGGCTTCAAATGGGAAAGCTACTATCAGGAACCTCCCCCCATGCCCAAGCCCGGCGAGCCCAATAAAGCGATGCAGCGCGAAGAAGCCATGAAGCGCATGCCAAAATTCTGAGCGAAAGATATCCTCTATTTGCGAGTGCCATGCTCACGCTTGCGTGAGCATGTTCGTTGTCTCCGATGAGACACGAATGACGGTTTACTCAGCATGGCCACGCAAGCGTGGACCATGGCACCCCTGTAATGGCTTTCACGCCGGAGGCGTGACGGCTTGTAGCCCGGGGTGAAACCCCGGGAAAGACAGAGACAATCCATGCACCCCGAAGGGGTGCCGGACCGAGTTCGATTGGAATGTCATTTCCAAAGTCAGACGAACCGCTTCGGCCATCATTCCCGAACTCCGGCACGCCTCCAGCGTGCGAATGCAAGTTCCGGTTCCAATAATCCAGGGGTTTCACCCCTGGCTACGATCCGCCACACCTCCGGTGTGATAGCCGCATCAACATGTGCCGTGTGTATTTCACGAGCTTGCCGTGAGCATGCTTGTCGAATGTGATGTAAGATCGATTACTCAGGAATTTCGCATGGCCACGCAAGCGTGGACCATGGCACCCAGCAGCCGGTGAATGACACCCAAAGATGAAAGATCAGTCTCTAAGTGTGATGATGGAAACGAATGTCGTCGTGACGAGTAGAAGAATGCATTCCGCGGACAGCATGACCTTTCGAAAAGGTGATACTTCGGGATCAGGACCTGAATACCAAGCGATGAAGAGTTCACGAGCATTCATCAGAGCGAGCGTCAGCCCACTGCCAATGAAGATCAGGCGAATCAACAAGTCCATTTTCTTCATTAACTAATACTGCAAGACGTCGCACAAGCGTTCGCGTCGTGCGAACTCGTTCACAGTGGATGACAAATGTGTCCGGGGGACATCCATGCCCCGCCGGCACCTTGTCTGGCTTGATGCCAATCCTACGCGTCATGCCCGGATTGGATCGCGCCACGAAAGTTGGAGAGAAAAGCCGCAGCGTACGGCAAGGTGAATCCCACGTCTTCTCCCGAATGGGGGCGCCATCCGTGGCTGCCGGACCCATACGCTGCGGCCAGTCTCCAAGACACCGAACACCATCGAAAATTCTTTGTCGTTCGAATCAATGAACAGTGATCTTGAACCAGGGCCGCGGTATGCGGTCGGGCCAATGAGCAATGCGCGTCGATTACAATCGATGTTGAATCATCGGTAGTGAACTTCCCTCCGTCGCTTCACTGCTAAGAAAGGAACAACGTCAGACAACGAGGAACAAAGTGGGCATCCATGCCCGATCCTTCTTCGTGGAAGGAGACGTCCCTGTCGTGTCTTACGCGCCACTCATGAAGAGTTGTTCAACCCTCGCCACGGAGCCGACCGCTGGCCGCTGTGCACACTTTCCGTAACTGTTCGAACATCCTGCCCAACACAAGAAGTTCGACAAGTCATGGACAAGCCACCGACCGGCTCCATGGTGAGGGCGCGCTGGAATAATCGAGCTATCCGGCGACCTCTCGGAATATCGTGTTGAACGATTCGAGATCTGATTTGAGATAGTCCAGCCAAGCAGCGGGGCGCCAAATTTCGACGCACACCCCTGCCCCAATCACCATCAGTTCGGTGTTGGGCTGCACCGCCAGGAATTCGCGAAACCCCTCGGGAATGAGGAGTCGACCACGTTGACCGAGCTGAATCGGCTTGGCTCGCGTCGAAATCAATCGAGCGACCCGCTGCACTTCGGGGATACGCCTGGATTCGAAGAAGTTCTCCCGGACACGATGCGTCAAGTTCTTCATGAACTTGTCGAAGTGTTGATTCCAGGCTTCTGGCTTCCAGAGACTCAGGCACCCGTCGCGCTCCTTGGCAAGCACCGCATGGGCTGTATCGGAACCGAGGAATTGCACGACTTCAGGTGGGAGGGCGACTCGATGCCGTTCGTCCAGCACGCGCCGAAACTCGCCGATGATCACGTCGTCGTCGACAGTGCTCATGCAGAAGTTCCGCTAAAGAGATCGCGTCTGTTCACAAATCAGCCCGAGGCTTCCTTTCCCACAATAACCCACTGAAAGTCACTTGCAATCCTTATCAGGGGCAGATTTCCCACACCCGACCGGCTCAGGATAGCGACCCCTCCCCAGCTTGCAAAATGAAATTCACCGGATTAATCCCTAAATCCTCTGTCACCCTCATATGCAGGGGGTATGACATCCGTGAAACACCATATGTGGTGCATGAAGGGGTGAAAAAGTGATGCACGAAGATGTGGGAATCTGTGGGCAGACGAACCCCGCAGACGGTGCTCGATTCTCATTCAGATTCTAATCGATTTCAAACCAATGAGTTAGGACGAGGAGTAAATCGGGCCGGGCAAACGATTCGCGACTTGTTCTTCTCGTTTCGCGAAAAAGGGGGAAAACACCCCATCGAACAATTCGCGATGAAAGACGCAGCCTTCCTTTGATCCAACCTCGTTCGAACCGCACGCATTCTAGTCTTGCCGATAAAAGTGATCGTTCCGGTCAGGTAAAATCACCGGTTTTTCGAACCACCTAAAGAGGGCGACCTGGTCTCGAAATATGCCGTAGACTCGCCGCAGATTCACAAAACGAGTCCTCTTGCATCGGAAGCAATCTCCCATGGCTCGAGCCAAACGACCTGCCCGCGTTGCCGCGACCGTTGCCCCTCCTCGCGTGGGGGCCATGTCCAACTTGTTTCGTGGCAACCCCGAAGCGGTAGCGAATCTCTTTAAGCGATATGGACTCGAGTCGGTCCAGATTCAGCCAACGTTAGGACCGATGGGAGCGACCGAACTGACCCCGAAAGCCTGTCGGGATCTGAGCCAGCCATTCATCGACGCGGAAATCATGATCGCGGCGGTGAGCGCCTACACGAATTTCGTCGACCCGGATGTTCCCCGTCGTCGTCGTCTGATCAAGCGATTCGATACTCTCATCGATCACTGCCAGGACTTTGGGACCAAGTACATCGTCACGGAATCGGGAACGCTCGATCCGGAGCGTCCGTGGAACGAATTCGCGGAAAATCGAACGCCCGCAGCCCTCACGGCATTCAAACGAAACCTCGCTCCTTCTGTGAAACTGGCGGAGCAAGCGGGGGTGAAAATCCTCATTAAGGGCTATCTCTACCACGTTGTTCACTCCGTGGATGTCGCCCTGGCGATTCACGAGCATTTCGGCGACACGGTCGGTTTCGTCATGGACCCCGCCAATTACTTCACTCGGAACATGGTGACGGCATCGACCTCATTCCTTCGCCGCATGTTCCAAGTGATGGGAAGCTTCTGCCCCGTGGCTCACGGCAAGGATGTCCGCTATGTCGGAGGTCTTCTCACGACGCCGCGTACGGGGACGGGTGGCCTCGACTACAAGGAATTCCTCGAACTCCTGGATGAGAACCAGCCCGAGTGCCCCCTCATCCTCGAGCAGATTCGACCAGAAGAGCTTCGGGAAACGCTTGATTTCCTCGACCGGTTCTTTGAACAGGACTAACGTCGCGCGTCGGAGGCATGACTCAGCTCTGCCGTCGATTGAGTGATTCGTACGACTAGATCGTCACGAGTTTCGAAACAACCAAGACGGTAACGAATCAAAGGCACGCGCTCGGGGTCTTCGGCATCCAGTGAACAAGATTTCCGGCTACCCTGGACCGCAACGGCACAAAGTTGGTCGCGGTTACTACTTTTGATCATCAGCTCTACGCATTTCGCAGGCGAAACTTCTCTCCCTACCCTAAAGCTTCACGGAACTCGTTGAGCGCGTCGTTCCGAGGAAGCCGATTTTCAACGTGGACCCTCAAGTTTCAGGTCAGGGAGACCTGCGAAAGTATGACTGCGCAAGGAATGCGCATTCTGCCGGCTATGCTGGCGTTTGCCGTCACAGGATGTGGTTGGATCCAACCTCGCTCTGGATTCGAACGTGACCCGTTCGTGATGAGTCATTTGAGCAAGAGCCCAGACGAGAGCTATGCCTGGGACAAGCCCGCGCGTCCTCGATCACTCGCGATGCTGACCTCTCGAAAGCCAGACTCAAGCGAAGCTGAGGACTCTCTAGCGGTCAATCGTCGATCGGACAGTTCTCACGCTGCGGACTTCAGTTGGTTGGTCGGTAAGCTCGTTCACGAGGAAGGGGCGAAAGGAACCTGGTACGTCGACTACGACGAAGCGGAATCAACCGACCCGTTCGGAGGAAAAATCGCCCTCGAGAAGACTCCGAAACTGGGCATGGTTCGTGAGGGAGACCGCGTGCTCCTTGAAGGAGAAGTGGTCAAGAAGCGAACGGGGGATGCTCGATACCGCGTTCGTTCGATTGCACTGCTTGACTGAACCTCGAGCGACTTTTTCAAAATCAATAACCCCGATACCAATAGATCCGTTTTACACTTAAGAGACCGGACCTTTTCCTCGCGGGTCCGAGTGGATGTTGGCACACGGAATGCAACCCGGTGACTCGTCGTTGTGCGAAGTGTGTCCAATGTCATCACAGAGCCGAGGGAGAACGGGACTCTGGTCGTGATCATGAAGCAGTCGACGATTGTCGCTAAACGTGTTCGGACCGGTCTCAGTCCTGGCCATGCCCCGAAGAGTGGACAGGGGGCATTTTGTGTCGACGGAGGAGTGCAATTCGTTCTCTTTAGCCGACATGCGACGGCCGTGTCACTTCTCCTTTATGACGATCCGAAGCGAGATCCGGTCGAGGAAATCGTTCTCGATCCGGTGAACAATCGGTTTGGTGATCTTTGGAGCGTGCTGGTTCCCGGCTTGTCCGCCGGCCAGATTTACGCGTACCGCGTCAACGGTCCGAAAGAACATGGGCACCGCTTCAATCCTGATGTCGTTCTGCTCGATCCTTATGCAAAGGCGACGACCACTCCTCGACCAGCTTCCAAAAAGGCTAAATCCCCGTTCTGGGGAACGAATGCCGATCGACCCAAAAGTGTCGTCGTCAAGGACGACTTTGATTGGCAGGGAGATCGGCCCCTCAATTACCCGCTCGCTGACATCATCGTCTATGAGGCTCATCTTCGTGGTTTGACGGCGCACGAAAGTGCGGGGACTCGTTCACCGGGGACGTATCGCGGACTGATCGACAAGATTCCGTACCTGAAGGATCTTGGTATCACGACGGTGGAACTGCTTCCGATTCATGAGTTCGACTATCTGGAGAATCCTCGCCGTAGTCCGGTCGATGGAAAACCGCTGGTGAATTTCTGGGGTTACAGCACCCTTTCCTTCTTTGCTCCCGTCGGACGATATGCCGCCAACACTCAGCCCGGCGGCGCGGTGACGGAATTCAAAACGCTGGTCCGTGAACTCCATAAGGCGGGGATCGAAGTACTCCTCGACGTGGTTTACAACCATACTGGCGAGGGAAATCATCAAGGCCCGACGATCAACTTTCGCGGCATCGATAACGCTGTCTACTATCACCTCACCGATGATCGTCAGTATTACAAGGACTACTCGGGTTGTGGAAACTCTCTCAACTGTAACCATCCCATCGTTCGAGAGTTCATCCTCGACAGCTTGCGATATTGGGTCCTCGATATGCATGTCGATGGATTCCGTTTTGACTTGGCGAGTGTGCTCGCACGCGATACGCACGGTCACCTTTCGACACATGCACCGCTGATCGAAGCGATTGCGGAAGATCCCATTCTGCGGCAAACCAAAATCATCGCTGAAGCTTGGGATGCAGCCGGTGCGTATCAGGTGGGGCATTTCCCAGGACGTTGGGCAGAATGGAACGGGCGATTCCGTGACGACGTTCGTCAGTTTTGGCGCGGCGATCCAGGAAGAACAGGATTGCTCGCCACGCGATTGACGGGATCGAGCGATCTCTATCAGCGGAACGGACGTCGGCCTTATCACAGCATTAACTTCGTGACGTGCCACGATGGGTTCACACTGTCGGATCTGGTGTCCTACAATCACAAACACAACACCGCCAACGGTGAGGAAAATCGGGACGGCGACAACAACAACAGCAGCTTCAATTACGGTCATGAAGGACCGACCGATCAACCCGAGATCGAACGTGCACGAATTCGACAGATCAAGAACATGCTCGCGACCCTGCTTTTGTCGCAGGGAGTTCCCATGCTCCTCGCAGGAGATGAATTCCGCCGGACGCAAAAGGGGAACAATAACGCGTATTGCCAAGACAACGAATTGAGCTGGATTGATTGGAGTCAGATCGAAAAGAACTTCGAAGTCTTCCGGTTCGCGAAGAGTCTCATTTGGTTTCGGCGACAGCATCCGATCTTTCGTCGTACGGAGTTCTTCACCGGCCGACCGGTCGCTCACCAGCAGCCCGATGTCGCCTGGCTGACGGCTGACGGACGTGAAAAAGATTGGATGCACGATGATCAGACGCTCGGTTGTCTGTTGAACGGACACGCACATCGTGAACTGACGGGTGCGCCAGACGACGACATGTTACTCCTCTTCAACTCCCGACCCCACGGACACGAAGTCCAATTCACGCTTCCTGGTCAGTCGGGGATCGATCGCGCCTGGCAGCTCTTCCTCGACACGAACTACCGTCCGCCGATGGATATCTTCCCCCGAGGTAACGGCCCCAAAATTACGCCGGGTCAGTCCTACTCTCTTGGATGCCGATCGATGGCCGTTTTCCACCGTCCGCATCGTGGACCGTGATAAGCGACGCCGCCCCTAAAACCTCCAATCTACCTATTTGCCCTCTTCTGCCTTCAGCACTCAGACCACAAGTTGCCTGGGCCACCCGCGACTTGGGTGCGAACCCCAAAATCGAAATAAGTCACTATCAAGTAGTATCTTTCGCAAATAGGTAGTCCTTGAGATGTTCTCGGAGGAGCGATCACTTGTATCGGCCGGTCTGACTTGCCCTAAATCCTGTTGCGGGCTACAAGTTTGCCCACGGGTAAACTTCGAGGCAGACTCGGGAAGGGGTTCGTGTGGCTGCGAATCAGGAGATCGATACTCGGGTGCGTGGCCGGCGGGTGAATATCTCCGCGCCGCGCCGTGTCACGATCGACATGCTCGAAATCGCCCGCCAGATCCCCACGATACCCGTTCAAAAAAAGATCAACATTCGAAAGACCGTCCACGCGCGGCAGCAACTGGTCGATCGGCCCAGTTGGGTCGCGATTTTTTTGCGTGCGATGGCCCTAACGACCATGCAGCACCCAACGCTTCGGCGGGTCTATGTCAACGGCTGGCGGCCCCACCTCTTCGAGAGCGCGACCAATGTCGCGATGGTGGCCATCGAGCGAGAATACGCGGGCGAGCCGGTCGTCTTCATCGGCCGGATTCGCAACCCGGAGGAACGCACGATCGCACGCATCGACGCCGAGATCAATCACTACAAGAACGATCCGATGCAGCGAGTCGGGCTCTTCAAGAGAACGATCCTGCTCGGCAACATGCCGGGATTCCTTCGCCGATTCATCCTCCGACGACATGTCGAATGCTCTGGGAAGGCGCGCGTCTACCGCTCCGGAACGTTCGGCATTAGCGTCTACTCCGGCCTTGGCGCGGAATCTCTTCATCCAATCGCGCCCGCAACATCGTTACTCAATTACGGTGTCATTGAGCCAAACGGTGACGTGACCGTGAGGCTCATTTATGACCATCGAGTGACCGACGGTTCGATGATCGCGCGAGCGATGAACACGCTGGAAGAGACGTTGAACACCGTGATCCTGGATGAACTGAATCAACACGTATCGCTGAAGAAGTCAAAGGCGGCGTAACCAAGAACAAGCTCATCGCCTCCGCCCGAAGCTCTGAAGGAATTTGAAATCTCATGGACGAGAACCACTGGTTTAGTGAATCGTGTGCACAGGCCTTTTGGGATCAAAAAGAAGGTGGACCCTACAAGCGGCTTCTATCTGACACCGTCGGTTATGCGGCGCCACGCGCCAATGAGCGATGGCTCGATTTGGGGTGTGGTGGTGGTCAGCTCTCCGACGGACTCTGGCATGCTTCGAAGGGAACAATTCAAGAGCTCGTCTGTCTCGACTGTGCGGCAGCGAATGCAAAGCCGATCGGCGCGCTTTCAGAAAAGCACGCGAAGGGAAATTCGAAGCTGTTTCACTTCGTACACGGCGACTTCTCGCATGGTCTTGATTCCTTTCCCGACGGCTACTTTGACGGAGTGATCTCGGGTTTGTCGATCTCTTATGCCGAGTCGAAAGATCCCGTGACCGGCAAGTACAACGATGTCGCGTTCCGCGCTCTCCTAAAGGATATTCGGCGCGTCCTGAGTCCGACGGGGCGATTCGCCTTTTCGATCAACGTGCCGAACCCGAAATTCTGGCGGATATTATTCCAGTCACTGAATCGTGATCTGAAGATCAGAAAGCCGTTGAAACTGATTTCGAACGCTCTCAAGATGCAGGCGTATGGACGCTGGCTTTGCCGAGAAGCGAAGCGAGGGCGTTTTCACTACTTGCCCATTGATCAGCTCACCGCTCGATTGCAAGACGCGGGATTCGGCAATGTCGAACACAAGCTGAGCTACGCGAATCAGGCGTTCGTCGTGCGTGCCCTTCCCGCCACGGCGAAGGGTGAACTCCGCCGCTCCGCCTAAACCGATTCGACTTCGTTCTTCATCCAGCGTGCGGTTCCGAAATGAACGCACGCTTTTCTTTTGCGCCCGGCGATACGGCTCGTTGCCGAAAACCACGAATTGAGATCCATTGCCGTATGACGTAGAACACATCTCTGTCGTAGCGTGATTCTCTTGAGACACTCTTTGGCGGGGTCGAAATGACAGCGAGCGGTTCCCTTCGAGGATGGTGGTTGCTCGCTTCCATTCCGGCACTCGTCCACTTCGCTCTCTTCGCATGGAATGTCATCAGTGACGGATATTTGATCTTTGGACGGCTTGATCTCGTCGTTTTGTCTCTGTTTCTTCTCTATCTCTTCCTCATACCATTTCTGATTCGATCGCGCCGCGTTGCGATAGGATGGATCACCGTTCTTATTCTGCTGGTCGCGTCTCTTAGCGGGGCAAACGTGATTGCGAGTTACTGGATTCCCCAGCCGTACTTCTCGAATTATCCTTGGCCCCCCATGAAAAGGGTGCGAGACGTCGTGGGCAATTTGCCGGGCGTGCAAGGACCGATCGAATTCTCCATCAACAGATGGGGTTTGCGTGGTCCAGAGTTCAGCCCTGACATATCGGCCCAGCGAATACTTTGCGTCGGCGGCAGCACGACGGAGTGCCTTTACGTCACCGATCCACGAAGCTGGCCCTGGCGGATGGAAACAATCCTTCAACAGAAGGGAATCAAGTGCCCCCTGTTTGTCGGCAATGCGGGTCGAAGCGGCCAGATCGCCGCACAGCATGCCTTCCTCATCCGAAACTATGTTGCCACGGAAAAATTTGAATGGATCGTGGTAATGTGCGGCATCAACGACCTAGGCGCTCTTCTTCATGGAAATCGGCGCGAGCGTGAGGCCTCGATCGCACAGGATACACTCTTCTATCAGCAACGACCGCATGAGGCTTACTACCGGCGTCTGACGCTGTGGCGAATGGGGGAAACGATTCTCGACGTGGGTAATCCCACCGCGGGTGGTCAGATCATTCAAGATCCTGCCGGCAAATGGATTGATAAATTCCGGGCGAGCCGCCGTGAGAAGCTGGCGAAGAATGGGATTGATGAGCGACCGGCACACCTTGCCGCTGATCTGATCGATTATCGGCGCGATCTTCTCTCCGTCGTCGAGGCTGCACGGCTTCGTGGGACACAACTACTGCTTGTCACGCAGCCCACGATGTGGCGAGCGGACTTGCCGAAAGAACTGGATGAATTGCTGTGGGAGCAGACTGACGATGCGGCTTACACCACGCGCGTCTTGGCCGAGATGATGGCGGAGTACAACAAGGTTCTGATCGAGGTCGCGAAGGAAGCGGGCACTCGTTATCTCGACCTCGCAAATCAACTCCCTGCCGATACGACGGTTTTTTACGACGACTGTCATTTCAACGATTCTGGATGCGATAAGGTAGCGGAAGCGATTGCCAAAGCATTGCATCCGTAGATCGATTCGGCCCACCCACTGGCGATTCCTCGCCCATCAAATGCTCTAAAAATCGAAGTTAAGTTCGACGCATGGTTTCTCCCGCTCCTTTCTTTCTTCCAGAAATCGCCTCCGGTACAATCACGACATCGTTCGATGCACGTCCAGGAAACGCATGTTTACTCACGGGGGAACCGGCGATGTCGGCCATCAACTTTTTTGCCATTCCATTACTCTTTCTGCTCGGCCCAGTATCGGCCGATCCCAAAGAAGCATCAGCGGTCGTGGAGAAAACTCCGACCGGTGAGGTCACGATCGATAGTGGCAAGGTCCGAGGACTTCTCATCGGCGATAAGAAAGACATTGAGGCATTCAAAGGCATTCCGTATGCCGCTCCTCCTATCGGAGAACTTCGCTGGAAAGCTCCGCAGCCTCCCGCGAAGTGGGAAGGAGTTCGTGATGCATTCGCATTTAGCGCGGCATGTCCTCAACGCACCCCTGCCATGATGAAAGCCATTCCGCAGATGGCGATCAATGCTCCCTATAGCGAAGACTGCCTCTACTTGAATGTTTGGACTCCGAAAGACCGCGGCGACAAAAAGCTTCCCGTCCTCTACTGGATTCACGGCGGCGGTTACACGATGGGAGCGGCGTCACAGCCCCTCTATGATGGTGAACATCTTTCGCGTCTCGGCTGCGTCGTGGTATCGATCAATTATCGACTGGGGCCTTTCGGCTTTCTCGCTCATCCCGCTCTCAGCAAAGAAAGTACGGAGAACGTCTCCGGCAATTATGGCTTACTCGATCAGATCGAAGGTCTTCGTTGGGTGAAGCGGAATATTGCTTCATTTGGTGGTGATCCTGAACACGTCTTGATCTTTGGCGAGTCCGCCGGTGGAGGTTCGGTTCTCGCGCTGATGTGCTCTCCTCTCGCGAAGGAACTCTTTCAGTCGGCGGCCGCACAAAGTGCTCCGGAAATGGATCTCGGAATGTTGCGTAAAGAACGGCAAGGTCGCCCTTCAGCAGAAGCGGAAGGGGCTTCACTGATCGAGAAGTGTGGATTAACGAGTTCCGCCACGCCGGCTGAAATGCGCAAGCTCGACGCTGATCTTCTCGTCAAGACATTCCCGGCGCTCGAAGTCGACAGGAATTTCGATCTCAACTTAAAGGGAATGCCCCTTCCCATTGGGCCGATCGTGGACGGATACGTGATTCCTGGCGAACCGAATTTGATCTTCGCGGCCGGTAAGGAAAATCCCGTGCCGATGATCATCGGTAACACCAAGGATGAGATGGTGATGTTTCTCATGGGAACAAAGACCCCGACCGAACCGGCGCATTACATGAAGGAACTCAAGGAAGATTACGCCGATCTGGCGGAGGCGCTCGCGAAGGCTTATCCCGCGACCAACGGCAAGGAGATTCGCGCGGCCATCACCGAGCTGCTCGGCGATGCTATGTTTGTGTCGCAATCTCGTTATGGAGCACGACTGCATGCCGCCAACGGCAACAAGTCGTACCGCTATGAGTTTGCCCGAGGTTCGAAGCAGGGAATTCTTCGCGGAATGGGAGCTCATCACGGAGCGGAACTCGCCTTCCTCTTTCAGATTCCCGCTCAAGCGGATGAAACGGACAAGGAGATCGCCCGAGTCATGGGTCAGTACTGGATCAACCTCGCCGCAACGGGAAATCCAAACGGCGAAGGGCTACCGAATTGGCCCAGCTATACCGTCGATACCGATGAAGTGATTCGATTTAACGACAAGGTCGAGACGCTCAAACAGCATCGTAAGGAGAAGCTCGACACGATCGATCAACACCTTCGTTCAAAGCGAAGTTCCGCAGAAGAGGTGAAGGGGAACTAAACTCCGACGAATCGCTTGAATGATTTAATTGCTTCCAGCAGGTCGGTGATCGCCGGCCTGCTTCCTCTTTTCAGGAGATGAGAATGTCGGGCCTGGTCGCCACGCTTTGCCTTTGTTCGGCCATCATCACCGCCGAACCATATTCCCACGTCATCACGAGCGTGCAACAAAACATCGCACGAGAGGAGCTCGAGATCAAGTCGAGCGACGTGTCGCCCGATTCCCCTACCCCTTGGAAAATCAGAAAGCAAACACTGCACGGGGGAAAGCAAGAGGGAGTCGATCTCGTCACCATCGATAACGGCGCCATCTCGATCGTCGTTATCCCGACGCGGGGCATGGGGATTTGGCAAGTTCGCCACAGCGACATCCGGCTCGGTTGGGAATCGCCCGTCAAAGAGATCGTTCATCCGCAATTCGTCAATCTTGCCACTCGCGGCGGACTCGGTTGGCTCGAAGGTTTTGGCGAATTCATGTGCCGGTGCGGACTAGAGAGTAATGGTCATCCCGGTCAAGACGTCATCGTCGATAATACCGGCGCGAAGAGCACCGTTGATCTGACCCTCCACGGCAAGCAGGCCAATCTCCCCGCGCAAGAGGTAAAAGTCGTCGTGGAGAAAGCGGCTCCGTATCGCATTCGCCTCATCGGTCAGATTGCCGAGCGAATGATGCATGGCCCCAAGTTTGACCTACGAACGGAGATCTCGACCACTCCTGGTTCAACGTCGTTTCGCGTGACCGATGTGATCACGAACGCGAGCGTGAATCCCGCTGAGTTTGAACTCCTTTATCACTGCAACTATGGAGCGCCGCTACTGGAGGAAGGGAGCGAGTTCATCGCGCCGGTCAAAAAGGTCTTTCCACTCAACGCACGCGCGGCCGAAGGTGACATCAAGAAGTTCGGCAAGTTTGCGGGACCGACACCCGGCTATGCCGAGCAAGTTTACTGCTGCGAGCTCTTCGGCGACAACGAAGGAAAGACGACGGCGGCGCTCGTCAACGCGAAGAAGGATCGAGCCGCATCGATTCGTTATTCGGTGAAAGAATTGCCGCACCTCACCCTTTGGAAGAACACCGCAGCCGCGGATGATGGATACGTCACGGGCATCGAACCAGGGACGAACTACCCTTACAACCGAAAGCTCGAACGGGCCGCCGGACGCGTTCCCAAGATTCCAGGACACGGCGAATATCAAGTGACCGTCGATTTCGATCTTCACATCGGTCCCGAGGCGGTGACGAACCTGATCGGAGGCATCTCGAAGATTCAAGGGAATCAAAAGACCGACTTCATCGCCGAGCCGCAAACGCCGGTAGTCAAGTAGCTCATCAACAAGGATCACCGTCCATGTTTGCCAAAGTGTTTCCTGCTGCGCTGGGTGCAATGTTCCTTGGTATTTCATTCATTTCTGTCGCTCATGGCACGCCGGCGAATGAGAACGTTCTCTTCGACTTCGAAGGTAGGGACTATTCCGGTTGGGAATTGAAAGGGAATGCCTTTGGCTCCGTTCCAAGCGAGGGAACTCTTCCCGGCCAGCAAGCGGTTAGCGGCTTTGAAGGAAGGCGACTCGCGAATTCGTTTCACGAGGGAGATAAAACGACCGGACTTCTTCGTTCGCCGGAATTCACCATCGATCGGCCATTCATTAATGTCCTCGTCGGCGGGGGAAATCATCCGCAAAAGACAGGCGTCCGCTTGATCGTGGAAGGCAAAGTCGTCGCAAGTGTGACCGGCACGGCGACGACGGGATCAGATGACGAGCATCTCTCTTGGCGAAGTTGGGACGTGAATGATTTCAAGGGAAAGAAAGCACGCATCGAACTCTTTGATGATGCGACCGGCGGTTGGGGACATATCAATGTCGATCAGGTGACGGAAAGCGATTCACCCAGGCAAGAGATTTTTCTCAACGAACCGATCACCTCAGCCATGTCAAGCGTTCGCGGCGCGGCGGCACGTGCGGCGGCGGATCCATTGCGGCCAGCATTTCACCTCATGCCCCCTGCTCTCTGGTGCAACGATCCGAATGGCCCCATTTATTTCGACGGTTGGTATCACGTCTTCTATCAGCACAACCCATACGGCGATCGATGGGAACACATGCACTGGGGTCACGCGCGAAGTCAGGACCTGGTGCACTGGGAACATCTTCCGATCGCGCTTTGGCCCTCGACGGAAAAAGGGGAGAACCATTGCTTCTCCGGATCGGCCGCTCTCAACGGCGACGGAAAGGTGATGCTCTTTTACACCAGCATCGGTCCCCGCTTGCCCGAGCAATGGGCGGCGATCGCGGGTGATTCCAATCTCATCACCTGGTCGAAACTCACGACGAATCCGATCCTCAGTGAGAAGATCCATGGGAAACAAAAGATCGACGAGTGGCGTGACCCGTACGTCTTCGAGGGCGATGACAAACGATGGATGGTTTGCGGCGGCCATCCGCACGGCCAAAAGGGTGGCATCATGCTTTATGAAGCACTCGATGGCACACTGGCAAAATGGGAGTACCGCGGCGTTCCCTTTCAAGGAAAGGAAGATAACTGGGAATGTCCGAATCTCTTCAAGGTGGGGAATAATTGGGTCCTTCTTTATTCTCCCCATAGCCGCGTCCGCTATTACACCGGGTCGCTTAATCTGAAGGAATTCAAATTCACGCCACGACATGAGGGTTTTGTCGATCATGGAAACGATTTCTATGCGACGAGCGCCTTCGTCGATCCGAGCGGCCGATGGCTCATTTGGGCATGGATACGAAACTTTCCGGGTGGTCGAGGGTGGAACGGATGCCTGTCACTTCCTCGCGTTGTGAAGGTGGCGAATGACGGACGACTGCTCCAAGCGCCTGCCCAAGAACTTGAGGGACTTCGTCTTCCGAATCCACTTCGACTTCAAAATGTCACGCTGGACGATCGCACGAAGTCTCTCGATTTCTCTGGACGACAGATTGAAATTGTGGCGGAGATCGAACTTGGTAACGCCCAGCGGTGTGGCTTGAAGGTTCTCAAGTCTACCGAAAGCAAAGATACTCCAACCCTCTTTGTCGATGCGAAGGGGATCGAGGTCGCCGGCGAACGAGCCGATTTCGAAGTGCCAAAGGATATGCCGGTAAACCTCCGCATCTTCGTCGATCGTAGCGTGCTCGAAGTTTTCATCAATGATGAGCGATGTCTTACCAAAGTGGTGAATGCTCCCGTGGACGGTGAGTTCATCGAACTCTTCGCAACGGGAGGAAAAGGAACCTTCAAATCACTCGATGTGTACCGACTCTCTGTTCACTAGCGATGGTTTTCAAGGCGACTCCGCGGTGACAGCCATGATGACGGGAGCGGTTGGGTCCTTCGGTCCCTTGACTAGTTCGATCTCTTTGATCGGAACGGTTCGTTTCGGAATAACGCTCAGGTATCTGACCTGCTGATTCCGAACCGCGAACGCAAACTTTGAGCCAGGGACATCCACTCGCTGGATGTAGTCGGCAAAGTGAACGCCGTTCAAAAGATCATGATTCTCCACCTCACCGTCGGTGTAATGAATGCGAACGGTGACGGTCACAGTCTTGTCACTGACGGCCGGATACCCCCACCCGCTGATCAGCCCCAGGAAATGGATCGCCTTCGCCGGCTGGTTGACAGCGAGCTTGACGGATCTTGGCATGCGTGGCGGAAATGTGCCGATGTCGCCGTGTAACATCAGAGCGTTCGGCACGCGGTCTCCCTTTGGATCGATCAAGTAGAAGGGAACACCCTCGAACGTTTTGGGGTTCCAATCGGAGAAAATCAGCCGCTCCACGTCGTTCGATTCACCAATGAACATGCCACGCGTCGTAATCGTGCTAGCGACGCTTCGAAGATCAAGGGGGGTGTACTTCCCACGCGCGGCGAGGAACTCAAGCAGATCAACCATCTCCTCGGGCTTCATCTGCTTTTCGAATCCTTCGGGCATAAACGATTTTCGCGAAGCGGTCAGTTCTTCAACATCCTCTCGTGGGATGGCGTGCTTCTTTCCCTCACTATCGATGATCTCGATCGCCGTCCGCGATTCCGCCGCTAAGAGACCATTTTGAACACGACCGTCGGCGAGCGCGACCGTGTAGGCGCGGTAGTTCGACTCGACGCTTCGGCTTGGATCGACGATGTTCATCAGAAGCTCAGCTTTGGGATGGACAGCCATTCCGGTCAGATCAGGGCCGATGTTCTCACCTTCTCCTGAATGGCGATGGCACTTCGCGCAGTTCTTCTTGAACGCTTCCTTTCCACGTGCCACATTGCCGACCTTTTGCGCGAGGGGCATGAGCTCCGCAAGTACCTTCTCGCGGTCCGGATCGGGAAGCCCACCCCCTGCCTCGATCAATTTCTTCGCTCGCGCGGCGATCATTTTGTCGGGATGCGACTGTAATGCCTGGCGTTGATCGAGTGATAAATCCGTGAGCTGCGCTTCTCCTTTCTCAATTCCTTTGAGAAAGACACGAGTCGTCTCCGGACGACTGAGCAAAACGCGAATCGCTTGCTGCCGTGCGTTCGGCGTGAACTGGGCGATTCGTTCGACCAGTTCCGCACCGAGATTGTTTGCCGTGCTTTCACTAAGCGCATCGAGGAAAGCCTGTACGAGTTCGGGAGAACTCTGTGGATTGATGGAAGCGACAATTTTGGCTACCGAATCTGGACTATTCGGACCAAGGCGGATCAGTTGCCGTGCTGCTTGTATCCGGTCATTCTCCGCCAACGAATGATCCTGCACGCGTTTCGCTAGATCCGCTAGCAATTCGTCAACCTGTTCCGTGAGTCGTTTGCTTCCGAGGAGTGAGGCAAGTCGCAACACCTTGTAACGAGCGTCCTCGTTGAGTTGAGGCAACTTTTCGATGAGCGCTGCTTCTGCATCAGTAGAGAGACCCGCCTTGTAGTCGCGTGGCCAACCCTCGACGATCCCCGCCAGAACGGCTCCGGCGATCGCTGGAGAAGACTTGCGAAGCCTGACGAATAATTTGCCCAGTTCTTGTTCTGTCATCTTTCCGCGTGCCAGATGCTCCGCCACCACGGTGAGGACCGGCGCCTGCCATTGTTCAGCTTCGGGTACATCATTACTTTCGATAAAACTTGATGCAAAGAGGGGCATGGCTTGAGCGGCTGCGGCCGAAGTGATGGCATCCAACATATAGCGATCGTCGCTCTTCGTGAGCTTTCCGAGCGCCGTTGCCACAAGATTCGCGCCGACATCAGAGGGAGGCGCGTCGGCCACGAAAAGCAGCGCCGCCAAGCGAACTTGAATGTTCCCGTCCGTGATCACGTTACTCTCTGTGATGAGCTTGAGAGAGGCATCGGACGGTGGAAGAGACATGATGGCGGCTCTCCTCACTCCAGCGGATGGATGACGCAAAGCATTCTTTGCGGCGTCCCAAGCAGGTGTTCCCTCGTCAATCGCTTTCAGTCCCGCGAGCGTATGCAAGGCATGGATCGCACCAACATTCAGCCCGATCTCATCGACCGATTGGTCGTTGATCAAGGAGAGTAGAGAATCGACGACATCCTTCTTTCCTCGATCGACCAGCAGCCGCTGCGCTTCCAGCCGCCAAAACATATTGGGATGGGAGAGAGCATCGACGAGCGACTTCAAGCTGTTGACGTCGAGCTCGGGTGAAGGGACTGGCTTCTTTCCTTCAGCCCCGTGATAGACGATGCGATAGATACGGCCATGCTTCTTATCGCGAAGGTCTGATTCATACGCGTTCCCCTTTCCGGTTTTGAATCCGTGGGGCGTGGGATTGTGTTGAACGATGAAGTTGTACCAATCGACCACCCAGACGTTTCCGTCCGGACCGACTTCGGCAATGATCGGTGCTGACCATTCATCGTCACTCGCCAGCAGGTTAAATGGATTATTCGAGCGGAACGTCGCCCCCTGTGGACGAAGCACAAACGTGCCGACGAGATGAGCCTCCGGCTCACAGACGAATGCGGTCCTATTCCACCATTGCTTCGGATACACCCGCGCGGTGTAAAGCGCATGTCCTGCCGCCGATGAATAGGCTCCGTGATTGTCCATCTGCCGAACTTTGTCTGTAGCCGCTTGAAACTTAGGAGTATCTGCAATCGTGTCGACCAGAAGAGACGGCGTCCAACCACGGACCCTTTCGTAATAACGGTTTGGAATCGGCATGAACAAACTCGGATTGTTGTTCGCGGAGGAACCGAAGACGAGCCCCTCTTCGCTGAAGCCGAGGCCCCAGGTATTTCCATGCCCAGAGCGAAGAAATTCAATGGCCGTTACTTTCGGAGGATCGTTCGCGTCGAGCTTGAACCGGAAAAATCCCATCGAAAAGCGCGGCTGTTTTTGGCCGTTGATGACTGTTTCTGATGGATTGTAGCCCTGGACTCCCCAAATCCAGTTGTCATGTCCATAGTGCAGATTACTCACTCCCGCGTGGGTGTCGCCGAGAGCCCAGTTCGAAATGAGGACGGTCCGAAGGTCTGATTTGCCGTCGCCGTTGGTGTCCTTCAGAAAAAGTGTGTCCGTTGCGCTTTGCACGATGACACCGCCATGCGTGCAGAGAATCGCGGTGGGGATGTTGAGACCTTCGGCGAACTCGGTGAAACGATCCGCGGATCCATCTGCATCTGAGTCTTCGCAAACAAGGATGCGATCGCGCCCCTTTCCCTCAGGAGGTAAATCGTTCGGATAGTCGATCGTTTCACAAATCCAAAGCCTGCCATGCTCGTCCCAATCCATTGCGATCGGCTTGCCTTTGAAGTCTTTCTCCGACGCCCAAAGTTTCACTTCGAAGTCAACCGGCGTCACGAAGTGCTTCATCGACTCTTCGGGAGCAAGGGGCTTCTGCATCTTGGACATGGAGTCCGCTTGGGTTCCCCATTTCTGACCGGCCGGATAGATCGGTATCTTTGCGCCGACTTCGTCATACTCAAACGGCGCCACATCTTTCCGGAGAGTTGTCATGGCAGGTACGTCGAAACGATTGGGATCGACGTAAGGTTTAACGATGGAAGGATCCTGACCACACGCCCAGCGAATGCCTCGCTCGACGAGAGTCAAAAAACCAGGATTCGACCAGGTTCGCTCATCGTGTCCCCATGCCGTGTAGAAGACGCGACCCTTCCCCTCTTCACGAACCCACGTCCACGGCTCGCGCTTGGTTCCCTCGGCATGCGGGCCTTGCACGCGATACTCGAGAACGGTTCGCCCTTTCTCGTTGTGCTGATGATGAATGTAGGTTTCGTCCCAACTCTGGAACCCCTCGTAACCTTTCATGACAGGGTGGTTCGGTTCCGCGATGACCGTGGAGAAAACTTCACCTCCGTGCTTTTGGAATTGGGCTCCCACGAGTGCGATAAACTTTGGGGAGTTGAGGAAGCAGAAAGATGCGCAGTGAATGGGAATGAAACCGTGACCCGACGCGACATAGTCGAGCAGTGACTTTTCCTGATCAGGAGTGATCTTTTCAATGTTTGCATAAAGGATCAAACCGTCAAACGAATCGAGCTTGTCTCGACGGAGCATGGTTACGTCGTTGGTGTACTCGATCGTGATTCCCTTGGGCGCAAGCACGGGGATCAACTGTTCCGCCCGCGCGGCTGGCTGATGGTGGCCATTATCTCCAAGAAAGAGCAAGCGAAGTGGCTTGGCATCGGCAGCGTACGTGAATGAGCACAAGAGAGATGAGACGATCACGGCGAGACATACGCCGCGCGATGAATGACGCATCGGTGTTTCCTGGTTCTGCACTCTGGACGAATTCAGCATCAGCCCGCAAGGCTCAACAGTTTAACCGAGCGGACGCGCGAATTCCCAGCAGCGAGCCCAAGAAAATTAGGTCATTGAGTTGATGCAGGTATGGTTGACA
>JAIEPU010000159.1 GCA_019748235.1 bacterium | reverse complement strand
CCAGGATGGCAAGTGTTCCGTCACCTGAAATCGTTGCCGTTGACGAGAGCGATTGCGTTCCCGCAAACTCAAGTTGTGCCCCGCTTGAGATTTCGAAGGTTCCGGTGTGCTGTCCGATTTGGTCGAAGCGGAGCGCACTTTGCTGAACTTGGACATCTCCGACATTATTCGCATGCGTGACGCTCATGTAGGTGCGTGCGGTCCCATTCTTGATGAACGTTCCCTGGTTGTTAAACGTCCCAAGTCCAAAGGCTTGTCGTTCACCCGGCCCTGCCGGCGCGGTGAGGATAGAGTTGACACCGTTCGTGAGTGTGTGTCCGGCTGATACGTTGACGTTCTGAACGCTGCTGGTGCCCGAGCTGAGCGTGAGATCCCGATCGAGGACGCCGCCCTCAAGGGAGAAGCTGGTAGGCGTGAGGTTGCCTGTACCAGAGAGAGTTCCTCCCACTAAACGAAACAGTCCGACGGTGACGTTGCTGTCGATCGTCGAAGTCCCTCCCAGGATGGCAAATGTTCCATCACCTGAAATCGTTGCCGTTGATGAGAGAGATTGTGTTCCCGCAAATTCAAGTTGCGCGCCGCTCGATATTTCAAAGGTTCCGGTATGCTGGCCCGTTTGATCGAATCGAAGCTGGCTTTGCTGGACCTGGACATCCCCCAGGTTGTTCGTGTGGGTCACGCTCATGTAGGTGCGCGCGGTCCCATTCTTGATAAACGTTCCCTCGTTGTTAAACGTCCCGAGTCCAAAGGCTTGTCGTTCACCCGGCCCTGCCGGCGCGGTGAGGATGGAGTTAACACCATTGGTGAGTGTGTGTTCGGCTGAGACGTTGACATTCTGAATGCTGCTGGTGCCGGTGGTGAGCGTCAGATCGCGATCGAGAATTCCTCCAGTCAGGTTCACATGGTTCGATTGAATTGTTCCAGTCGTTGACCAAGTTCCATTGTTGAGATTAATGGTGTCGGCTGTCAAAGTGCCCGCCCCACTCAGGACACCGCCGTTAATGGTCAGCGCATCAAGTGTGACTGCGACGTCGAGTCCGACGCTGCCGCTACCGATCGTTGCGAGGTAGCTCGGTGCACCATTGCCATTCGTCGGATAGAACGGATTGGTAGTCCATTGGGTGGGATCGCTCCAATTCCCCGATCCTCCGTTCCAGTTCGCCGAAGTCGCCCCTTTCGAATCAATCGGAAATACCGCCAAATAAGCGATCACGACAAAAACGAATGGACGCACGACTGGCATGATGTTGGTCCTATCGCGAACTTCGTAACGATCAATCGGAATCACTGGCAGGAGGGAAGCAAGGGGAGGATGATCTAGTGGTCTAAATGGTGGCAAACTGGCCTAATAGTAAAACTCCAACTCTCGAAGTTATCGAGTCGGCATGGGTAAGGTCAAATCTTTTCGACGAAGAACTCCCAAGGTCGAATCTGATCGATCACTTCATGTTCGTTTGAGTGGGTTCAACTCGCCAAGTTGCTTTGGTACCTCCAACCCGTGCTCGGCCCGCTTTTTACGACAGTTTTCTCCACCCGGTTGGAAGACTCGGCAAATCGGAGGTCGTAACTCATAGTTCTTGCAGAGCCCATCTTAATTGAGCCAAATACAAGGTCCTCTCTCGCCCGCGGCATACGCCGCATGGGCCGCCAGCACCTCACGCTTAAGAGACGGAGGAAGACTGTAGAACCAAGACCAAAGGCCTGATCTGTCCGGATCCGAGGGAGGACAAAGGATGTCCCGGCAGCACGCACCGTTACATGAATGGCAAAACGCATCGGAGAGGATCGTTAATTCCATGAATATCTCCGAAGAGACGGACAGCACGACTTCGTCGACTCGGTCATTATCCTTTTAACGATTTGAGTGAAGAAAAGCTGTCCCGTTGCCAGACACCCATTGCCGATGGACATCTCAGTCGTTCGAGAGCCCGTTCCGCGATTTTTTATTGCTCATTCTATTCGGTAACCTTAGGCCAAGTGATTTTCTATGTGACGATTGGCGACGGCATACGAGCCGCAACTCGGGATGGGTAGCCTCTTTATTACCGATAGAACAGACGCCGGCGCGAGACCACCGAAGCCTGGGCCAGTTGCGCGTACGACGTTCGCATTCTGCTGTGACCCCATTTCGGATGTTGGCTTGCTCGAGCGCGCTGCCATGCTCACCACTGCGGCCGGTATAGAGAACCGCGAATCGTCAATGTCTTTGGTCCATTTGAAGCCATTGATGCCTTTAGATGTTCCCATTCTCAACGAACTGTGGATAAGAGGGATGTAGGTGGGATATCCCCGACACCCGACAGTTCGGCTTAACACGATGCCAAGTCGATGCTTAGGCGTGAAAGGGAGTACCCGACAGTTCGCCCGACTGTCGGATACTCCGCACGACGATGTTGTCATGTGACGCTATCGAATCGACACTTAACACACAATCGCGCACAGAGTGATCGTGCCGGTGAAAAGATGTCATCCTTCTCATCAAACTTGCGTGGCGACCGATGCACGACGGGCTGACTCGATTGTAGGCAAGCCGAGGCCCCTCGGTGTAGGCTCTAGACGGGATTCGCGGAATTGCCATCGGCCAAAACCGCAGGGATGAAGAGAGCATCACCCGAGGATTGAAGAGCGGCCTCTGTCCTGGTTGAAGCAGAGCTGTCAACAATTATTCGATAACTACGCGAGGAGGTTTAAAGGTTGGTGTGTCTTGGCCAGCTCTTCATTGTCAAATGCAACGCATTTTTGGGTAACGCGAAGAGTACATATCCGCGCTTGCCCGGAAGGATGCTCCCATATCACTGCTCTTCTAGTTGTGTGAATACACACCTCGCGTCCGCCGCGCTGGCAATCCCTCAGTCAAAAGATCGCCCCACGGGTTTGTGTCCACGATAGGACACGATCCAGTAGGAGTTTCACTTGGTTCCCGAAGTAATCCACCAACTGAATGGCGCGACGAACCGTGGAAACGTCAACTTCCGCGCCATCGAACTTGCAAGCAGCTTTGCGGAGATAACGAAATCGGCGTTCGACCCGACTCTAAGCGCGAGAAGCAGAAGAATTTCAACCGGTCACTGTTTCAGCTCCCAAAAGGGGAAGTCCATTCGAGTTCCCGGGAAATCGATTCCGAATCTGGAAAAGAAAAGCGTGTTTTGAACGCTCGACGGACAAATCGGCTCATGCATGAGCCGATTTGTCCGTAGGGGAGACTATCGGTAGGAACGATTCGTCCGTTCATTCGCGCGTCGACCATGACTATTTATCATGGGGCGGAACCGCGTCCGCGGAAACTCACGAGGTTCTTCCGATGGTTGAATAACCTGTGCATCCTCTGGCCTAGGCGATACGGCAGAGTATGTTTCGAGAAGTTCGTGGAGGATTTGAACGGGGGATTGTGGATTTGGAGTTTTGATCGATTCCGTTATTCGGGTCGATAAAGCCGCCAGTAATTCAAGCAGACCTTTTGCTTGAACTTCGTACGCACTGAGCGATCGGCCATCTCTTCCGAAATCGCCTGTGATAACCGAGATGGTCTTCAGGGTGCGTGAATGAAACTTCTCAAGAGGGACGATCAGTCGATTGCTCTCGTCAGCTGGTATTGGCGAAGATTCTTCTTTGTGTGGCGCATGGGCGGCCTGAATTCGGCGAAGAATTGCGTTGATGGATTCGTCGCTATAATGGGTTCGAATCTCATCGGCGCTCTTGTCTTTTAAGAACTCGAAAATAGATACATATCGCTTCGCCGTGCTGAACGAAACGAGGTTGCACTTCTCAATCCATTTTCTGAACTTACCTCGGGGGAAGCGTTGCTTAATGGAGTGGAGAATTCTTCCCGCTTCCCGGACAGATTCGATCAACGCAACCGATTTATCTTCGATGAGAACAATCGCCTCCTTCAACCGAAGTTCATCCCCATCGGGTACCTCCTGTGCGGCCCCCAGGGATGTCTCCCGTTCGTCGTGAGTAATTGAAGTCGAAGTGTGATCCTCTACCTCTATCGATTCGATAGGGTTTTTTCGGTAATCTGTTGTCGTTGACATGAAAAACTCCTTGTCGCGATGTTGACGATCCGATCAACGACGGCACCGAATGAGGATTGGGAGAATTTGTCGGGTAGAGAGGCGAGATTTGGGTTTTATTTGGGAACTTGATCATAGTATTGATCAAGTTGATTTTGCTACTAGATGGTTTATCTCAAAGTCACCGGTCGTTAATCGGAACGTGGGATTTTCTCGCTCAATATTCTGTCCGAAATGCCCTCTAAAAAATCGGGTAGGAAGCCAAAGTGGGTAAAGAATCGCTTATCAGAGGTCCGATGGGAACGTATCTCCTCTGTACTTACATACTTTCCAATACCCGGTAGCCAAGCTTCAATACCTCTTCCGCACGCGGGCCAAGGAAGAAGCGTGGCTCTAGCTCATAGTGTTCCGTCTCCCATGTGGATGGACGATGAGCCAAACGCGCCCGCTCGTTTCAACATCACACGTTCGCATGTGGACCACTTCCCCCGGCCGCATCCCTGTGAGCCGTTGCAATGCGACCGTCGCCCATATAGGGGGGAGAAGATGCGACTGGATTAATTCCACGAGTGCCTCGGGAACAGGCTTTACAGGCTTCGATTCCCTCGCCTCGCTTTGGCCTCTCTTGAGACCTGCAACCCTCCGAATCGCGTGATGTACTTCAGCCGGAACTTAATCATTTTCAGCCGCCCACCGAAACATGTGCACGATATGGCGAACCCGTTTATTGATTTCAGTGCGGCATAGGTCCGCTGCGATCATTCGCTCTCGGATCACCTTGAGCGCGCGCGGGCCGAAGTCCGCCGCGAGCGTATAGCCGTACACTTTGCGCAAGGGCCGCATCGCCAGCTTGATGCAATCAACTTCCGATGCGTGCCGTCCCTCTGGCTTTCGGTAGTACCCTTCAGCGAAGCGTATGTAATCGATCAGCATTTCATTGATGATGCGATCATCGGTTGATCGTTCAACGCGCGGCTGGCACTTGCCCAGCTACTCTCCCATTAATCGATTGAATGCGGCGTGACTCTCTGGCGAGCCATACGCCCCGAGGTAATGATCCTTGCCGCTGATCGTCACCACAGCGCGATCCGAGGGACGGTGTAAACGATAGGTTGGCGTGCGCAACTTCATAACGTGCGACCCTTTAGGACTAATCCGGTAATTACCGGCTTTTTTACCATCCAGGGCCGCTCCACCATTGATCGGTAGAAAGATAATAAACACATCTTCGGCGTGACTTAGAACATTGCCCCCGGCGCGATTTGAACGCACGACCTACGGTTTAGGAAACCGTTGCTCTATCCAACTGAGCTACGAGGGCGGTTGAGAATGAATCTGGCTCGGATGATTTTCCCAGTCTGAGTCTATCGGTCCCATGGGCTCTGTTCCAGGGGGAGCAGGGGGCATTCTCGTGGTAGCGAGGCGGAGTTTACACGCTCTCGGGATCAAGTTGCTAGAAGACGAACGGGTAGACTCTACTTTCGTCGATCAAGTGCCACGAAATGAAGTCGCAAATGCCTCTCCCTTAGCGAGATGGGTTTTTACCATTGGGTGGAGGGAGAAATGTCATCTCAGTTGAGGCCTATGCCATTGGATATAACGGTCCGGAATTCATGTTGCACGCCGTGAGTTTGGCCGATAATCGAAGGATGTTCGTACCGATGGCTACGACATGTCGGCCATGTCTCGTCGCGCCGTCCTTTTGCAGAATGCCTGTGATTTTCCTCCGCAGCGGTTGTTAACACGCGCGGGGCAGTTGCTACTTTTTGCGTGTGGTTTTGTTCATTAAATCAGGCGACTCCTCCGTCTGACGCCGGTAACTCCTCCCGGCGAATGCTTTTCGACCGACGCGTAACGCTACTGTTTGAGGGACTGATTATTTGTTGAACGATGATTCCAGTAGGGGACAGCGTGGGCAATCACATTGTCTATCGTGACAAGCTCATCATGGTCATGGGGATGCAGCGGAGCGGGACGACCGCGCTGCTTTATGCCCTTGGACAGGATCCTAGTATCCAGGTGGAGAACGAAGAGCCTGAAGGGCCTCTCTATGATGCTTATCGCCTGCGCCCGGCGGATATCATTCACGGCGAACTGATTCGGATGAAGCGGCGGGTCATATTGAAGCCCGTGCTGGAAGCAGAATACCGAGAAATCGACGACGTCGTTCAAGAGTTTCTCATTTATGATCCTCTCGTCGTTTGGATCTATCGTGATCCAGTGGATGTTTGGTCCTCCGCGAAGAACACTTTTTCTCTTTCCTCGGACGATATGCTGGATTGGTTGAAGCGCTGGGTGCGTGGTAACGAGTCCGCGCTTCGCTCACTGTCCGGCCCTTTCCGCGAACGAATTCGCGCAGTTTCGTACAACGATCTGATTGAGAAGCGGGACGTTTATCGGACGCTGTGCGACTTTCTTCGATTACGGCCGGTCAACAACCTATTCTGGCGGGAGAATCCCAAAAAAGGGCACCGCTCATTGCCCGAATCGATTCGAAGTTTGATCGAGCGAAAAACGAAATGGGTGATGAAGAGACTGGAGGCGAATCGCCTTCGGCCTCTTGCGACTCTTCCGAACGATTCGACGTACATCAATGAAGAAGAAACGGTCGAACGCTCTGCCTGGACCGTCCGGACGAATAACGGCGTTTCTGCCTTTGCGTTTCATTCGCCAGACGTCTCATGGGCGACGCGCGTGCAAGTCGAATCGGAAGAGACGAAGAATGGCTGGGACATTCAAGCTTTCAGTCGGCCGTTCAGCGTTCTCGCCTATCGGCCCTATATCGCTTCATGTTGGATCCGATCCGATTCACCTCGCGATGTGGATATGGTTCTCGGACAGGATCATGAGCCGTGGGAAGGACTCGGATTCGCTCAGAAATTCCACGTCACACCGGAATGGCAGCATATCGGGGTACGATTCACGCCTCATTCGGACGAACCGTTCGCCTCTCTTCGATTCGATTTAGGGGGAGACACGACGGCGGTTGAGATTTCACCGATCAAAGTCGGATCACCTTTATTCGATCTGAATCAATTGAGTTTCGGAGAGGGAGCGAGCGGACGAGTTACTCTTTGTCCCGATGACGCGAGTGCGGTTCGGGTGAATATCGATGCGCTATCTGGATCCGATCCGACCGACGTGCAATTGACAGCAGGCCATTCATTTCTTCAGGCAGGTCAGTACTATACGCTCGCCGTGCGACTGAGAGCTGCCGAATCCCGAACGGTTCGTGTTTCGGTGGGGCAGACCATCTCTCCTTGGGAATTGCGAGGTCTATGCCAAGACATCGATGTTTCTCGCGAATGGTCGACGCACTTGCTTGATTTTCGTGCCACCGCTGGGGGCGAATCGCGCCTCTACTTCGATTTGGGGCTGAGTGCCGCCACGATCGACTTTTCTTTCATTTATATGTTTCCCTCTAGCGATCGAATCCATCAATACACCGCACATGATGGTGCAAGGTGTGAGCTTGAGTTTCCGGAGATTGAATCCGGTTCTGTTCGTGCGACCGTCAGCACAAGCGAAAAGAAATCTGCAGAGGATGTTCAGCTTTTTATTTCCAATGTACGGCTTGAAGCGATGCATCGTTATCGGATCACCTTCCAGGCCCGCGCTGATATGACCAGGGACTTCGGCTTCGGCGTTGGCCGTAATGAAGAGCCTTGGGATGATCTTGGAATCTATCACAAAGTCATTGCGGGGCGCATTTGGCAGCAATTCTATTATGAGTTCCTCGCGACTGAGGATTGTGACAACGCGAGGGTGCTCTTCGACATCGGGCAGTCCAGCACGCCGATTGAAATTCGTGACGTAGCGATTGATCGGATGAAAAGGAGCGAATACGAAAACCCCTCCGTCAATGGTTCTCAATTCGCCGCGTATGGATGAGTGGAGCACTTCAACATTCTGAACTCGTCGTTTAGATAAATCCCCATTGTATTCCCTGCCGTCCTGTGACTGCTGTCAAATTCGTCAAATACATGCGGTCATGCTCAGGTCCAATCTCGCAGGCCGTCTTCAGAAGTCTAAATCGTCGACGGGAAAAGTTGCCAGATACCGCAAGGGGACTCTATACTCGCACGAGCGATGAGAGTCCTGAATTTCGACCCGTAGTCTCGTTCCTCAATCCCAAGGATAGGCCTCATGCTCGATCAGCCCTCCATGGCTCGTGTTGCACGGTCTTCTTGGGTCCCTTGGTTGATTTTCGGACTTGCGGTCGGACTCTCACTTCTATTCTCTCTCGTGGTTTATCCAAAGTTGGCGGGTCCTTACGACGCCGTGCTCGACCCGGACGGCTATGGCTCGATCGCGCGGGGGATCTGGACCTATGGCGACTTTTGTTACATTGAGGTCAAGGGAATCACCGTCTTTCGCGGGCCCGTCTATCCTTACTTCTTAGCGTTCACGCTGTACGCCAGTGATGGAGTCTGGCCGCAGGCTGCTCAAGTCGCTCAATGCCTATTTTTCGGCGCAACCTGCTTACTGGTCTATTTCATGGTGGGGAGGATGTGGGGAGCAAGAGCCGCGACCTTCGCCAGTCTGATTTGCGCGGTTCACCCGCTTCTTATTTGGTATACCAGCCGAATTTGGATCGACAGCCTGCTATCCTTCCTGTTCACTCTTCTGATGTTAAGCGTCGTGTTCCTTTTCGAACGACCGAGTTGGAAACGTGCCGCACTCGTTGGGATCACGCTCGGTGTCTGCATTCTTGCCAAAAGCAACTTCATCCCTATCGCGATCGTCCTTGCGATGATGCTGCTCCTAGAGAGAATCACCTCGTTCAAGCAAACGCTGACGATTTTGAGTGTCGCCGCGCTTTTGGTGATTCCATGGACCATACGGAATTACCACGTCACGGGGGCATTCATTCCTGTACATATTGGTGCTGGCGTCAACGTATCGGAAGGTGACACACGCGCCGAGCACGCTTCGGAGTATCCGCTTGAATTCGGACCCATCTTCGAAAAGTACCACCAGCCGAAACTGCAGCACATCGTCGATACGAGCGGGGTCATTAGTGACAGTAACCGACGCTGGTGGTCCTTACGTTATCAATGAAGGCTCTGAACCTCTCATTCTTCGCGGCGCGTCCCCCATCGATACAGGAGATGGAAACACTACTTATCGATGGGATCTCAATGGAGATGGCGTCTTCGGCGATGCCGTCGGAAGCGAAGCATTTGTGTCGGCTCAAACACTGGTATCACTCGGATTGGGAAATGGCCCAGTCACTAAGACGGTGGCCCTTCGGGTGGAGAATGGACTCACAGCACAGATTTCGAACGCGTCCACAACACTTACGATCAATAACGTCGCGCCCACTGCGGCGGTTGATGGACCAACTTATTTGACGGTCAATTCATCACGCACTTTCACCCTGCTCGCATCCGATCCGTCAAATGCAGACCAGTCTGCGAATTTCACTTTCAGTATCGATTGGGACAATGACGGAGTCTTCGACCAAACGGTCGTGGGGCCGTCCGGCACACTCGTCAGTCATTCGTTCACAACCGCCGTCAATCGATTTCAAGTCGCAGCGACCGATGTAGATGGGGCTCAAGGTGCAAGAGTTACAAAATCAGTTAACTTTCCGAGCAGCTATTTAGTCACGGAGGGGGGAACTCTTAACCTGATCGGCACAGCGAGTGATCCGTACCCCGGATTTTGGGTCATTGGAACTGCCGAATTCGACGGACAAACGCTCAGTTTATCGTGGTCTGATATCGAGAAATTAGGATATGCCGATGGACCGTCAAACGCGATGACGGCCACTTATTACTACTGGCAGTATGCTGGCCTGGGGCAATACAGAGAGTATTCGAGCTTATTCCAGATTTCGATTGCCAATGCCGCGCCATCGATTAGTTCCATCGATGGTCCAACCAACGGGATTATCGGCATTCCACAGACATACACATTGAACGCTTCCGATCCCTCCAGTGCGGACGCTCGATCACAATTCACTTTCAACATCGATTGGGATGGCGACGGAAATGTTGATCAGATAGTTCGTGGCTATTCTGGAACGACCGTTAGCCATACCTACATGACTCCGGGGACGACTGATCTCCGTGTTTCCGCCATTGATAAGGATGGAGCCGCGAGCTCTACGCGAGTGAAATCGATCACGATCGTTGCCGCGACCGATAGTGCCGGCGGTCCGTACACCATCGCAGAAGGGCAATCCCTTTCGTTGTTCGGGATGTCTTCCGTTGATCAGTTCAATGGTCAGACGTCATATGCATGGGACATCAACGGCGATGGGCAATTCAACGATGCCTTTGGCGCGCAGGTCACTCTCACTTGGGCACAACTTCAGAATTTGGGACTAACGGATAACGCTAGCAATCTGCCGATTCGCCTGCAGATCACCAACGGTACTCAGTCCTATTCGGCGGTCGTCTCGACGACGCTTTCGATCACTAACGCTGCTCCGATCGCGACGCTTTCGCACTCGGGTACCAGTTTCCTCTTGGGCGCGACCGACCCTTCTACCACGGATCAGAAGGCAAATTTCACTTACCAGATCGATTGGGACGGAGACGGCACATTCGATCAAACAGTGATCGGACTGTCAGGCATTACTGTCAATCATTCGCTCAGTGGGCTACAGACAATTCGCTTGAAAGCGACAGACAAAGATGGCGGCGTGAGTCTCGTCAGTTCGCTGACTCTTTCGGACAACTCGAATGCACTCACGATAGCATCAGCGAACGACACGGTCGTCAATACGTATACGGCTGGGGATCAAACCCATCCGGTTGTGGTTCATGATGCGGCTGGGAACTATCTTGTCGTTTGGAATGGATTATCGTCGAGCACAGGGTCAGAGGTCCTGCAAGCGCAGTGGTACCGACCTGATGGAACAACGATGGGTTCGAATTTCACCCTCGGCGGTCCGGTCGATCGTTTTGATGTTGCCATGGAGTCTCACGGAGGTTTCATCCTCGTCTGGGATATCGATCAACAAACATCCCCCTTCGAGCAATACGGTGCAGGCAAAAGCGCTGCAGCGATTTATGGGCGGCGCTTCAATTCGAATGGAATTGCAAAGGGAGACACGTTCATCGTCTCTGACATCTCGTACGGCATTCGAAGCGGCGCCCAAGTCGCGGTTGATGCGAGCGGTGACTTCGTCGTCGTTTGGAATGAAAGCGGTTACGATGCGTATCGCGATGGCATTTATGCCAAACGATACACGAGCGGCGGCGCACTGATCGGAAGCAGCTTTGAGGTCAACTCCGCCACATCGTCTCCCATCTCAAACGCGCGCGTCGCTATGTCCTCTACCGGGGAATTCGTCGTCTCTTGGCAAGCCAATGGAGACGTCTGGGCACGACAATACTCAAGCACAGGCGTCGCGAAGGGAGCGGACTTCGTCGTCAATGGCTACACCAATGGGACCCAGAGCCCCGAACGCGTCATCATGGATAATGCAGGGAATGTCATTGTCGTTTGGAAGGGGGAAGGAGCATCTGACACAGCCGGGATCTATGCACGTAAATTTTCGAGCGCGGGCACTCCGCTCACCAGTGACACTTTGATCAACGACGATACCACCGGGACGCAAGCGAACGCTGATGTCGCTATTTCCTCAATCGGCGAAATCATTTTCACATGGGATTCTTCCATCAATGGAGATACCGCGGGGATTGCGGCCCGGCGTTTTGATGGCAATCTGAATCCACTCGAGTCAGCGTTCCAAGTCAACACGTACACGACTTCGACGCAGACGAACTCCTCGATCGCCGCGCTGCCCAGCGGAGGATTTGTCGTCGCTTGGCAGAGTAACGGTCTCGATGGAGCGAATTACGGGATCGCGGCCCGACAGTTCCAGAGCAATCATGTTCCCGTTGCGAATACCATGAATAGCTCGGTGACCGAGGGTCAATCGGTCACATTCAACGCGTCCCTTTCTGCCGACCCTGATCCCGGACAGCCGCTCTATTATTTCTGGGATTTAAACGGGGATGGAAATTACTCGGATGCGGTGGGCATCGCTCCAGTCGTGTCGTGGAACGACCTCTTGTCACTGGGGATTAATGACGGTCCCGCGACGCGAACGTTTACGGTTTGGGTCGTCGATTCCTTTGGCCTGTCGTCGAAAACATCCGCCGTCCTGACGATTCAAAATGCCCCACCGAAGGCTACGGCAACGGGATCCGCGAATATCTCGTTTGGATCGATTTATACGCTCAATCTTTCCGCCTCTGATTTTTCGCCGATCGACAACGCGGCTAATTTCACGTACGACATTGACTGGGACGGTGATGGCATCTTTGATCAGACGACGATCACCAATAGTGGTCCCCTCACGCATCTCTACTCCAATGTCGGTGAATACGACATTCGTGTGCGAGCGACCGACCGTGATGGAGCGGCAAGCGACATCGAGAAAGTCTCCGTCAATGTGTTCGGCTACATGCTCAGGCCCGATTCATTGATCCCGCTTCTCACCGATTTAATTTGGTCGGGAACAAGCGGATCTGATTCTGTTTCATTCCAGCAGACCGGCGTCAATCAAGTAACGCTTCGCACCTCTCTCCTCAACAATGTGGCGACGAATACGACCCAAGTCATCGATGGTGTCACAGGTCGAGTGATCGGCCTGGGGCAAAAGGGAAATGATGCACTCGATGCGAGCTCGCTATCAACTCTTCAAGCAGAGCTTCGCGGCGGAGGCGGGGCCGACACGATCATTGGAGGCGCCGGCGGCAATGTGCTCTACGGCGATAGCGATGGAGGCGAAGGAGGGAACGATTCGATCACCGGTGGAGCATCCGCGGATACGATCTACGCCGATGGCTCCGAGGGTGGTAGCGACACGATTCACGCCGGCGGTGGAAATGACGTTATCTTCTCAGATCCTATTCAAGGAGCTGAGGGAGGAGCTGACCTGGTATACGGTGATTCGGGAAACGACATCATCGACGCGGGGACAGGTGCTGACAACATTTATGGCGGAGATGGACGCGACGTCCTCATCGGTGGGGGAGGAGCCGATACCCTGACGGGAGGGGCTGGCGAGGATCTCATCATCTCGGGTGTGCTGGCGGCCAACTTCTATTCGAACCAACAGCAAGGGCTCAGACAAGTCGCCGCCCAATGGCAAACGAGTGACCCATTCGCTACTCGGGTCAGCTATTTGCAGGGAAGTCCAGGCGGCGTCATTTCTCCCTCGTTTGTGTTGACCGGAGCCGCCGTGCTTAATGATTCGTCCGTTGATGATGCGATCACCAACGACGACGGCGAACTCGATTGGATTCTCGCAAACGCGGCAGACATTGCGGAAACCGAGCTCAACGATCGTCTCGATCTCTTTTGACCAAAGCTCGCCAGGCGGCGACGTGAACACGAACTAGTCGAGCCGGCCATGCCACGCTCCACGATCTTCTCAGGAGCGATCGCACCCGTCGGGCGTTCAAGGCCCCCTGCACTTGTTCCCGGAAAGTGATGGGGCAAGCGGTTCTAAACAGCTTGATCGGGTGCTCAGTAAGCGCGGCGCACCCGCAGAACTGAATGTCGCTAGTTTCTGAAAGCGATCCTGTATATCGATCACACGAGCATTCCCTCGCGGAATATGCCGATCTGCTTTGGTAGTCTATCAACCATTCTGTTGTTGGCAGCGAGCCGTTGTTTGGGGAAGACTTTGGCGAGAATTGCAGAAGCCGGAATCTGGGTAAGCCCGTCAGCTCTTGTCGACACAACGATCGTTCGACCGCATCAGCATTCGGTTGGTGGTGGAAGAAACGATCGTGAGGCGAAGTAGGCGGAGCGGCTCAGGCGATGCAATCTCTCGATGTTAGACCTGTCCTACCATTTCAAAATCTGGCACGCTCTTAAGCCCTGCCATGCCTACCACTGCGGCCAGTACACCTTGCAGAAGGACCCGTTAATTGTTCGGCCCGCTGATTGGTGATGCGTTCCCCCGTTCCCCCTTCGATAACGTCGCGAGCATAAGCCGATGGTAGTGTCCTGATCTATGCGCACATGCCCTCGAAGCTTTGACTCTTCGATTCGAACAACGCCGTCAAAGCTTCCCTCATCCGAAAAACCTGCTACAGTCTCCACGGCAGTCTCTCTGTGAAAAGTAAGTTCGATCTAAGCAACCGAAACCTACCCGATCACGGACTGCCTCCTTCAAAATCTGCGCAAGAGTGCGGACGTTACCTTTCTTAAGGGGTAGAAAGGTGTAGTCCCAGGGCTCAAAACTGGTTTGTCGGGTGAGGCAACTTTCACAAGATTGCATAATCTTCGATCACGACATTTAACATGAGCAATCTTCACGGACAGTGCATTAGAGCGGTGACTCAACCTCTCATCGACCTATCAGATGCTACGAATCTATGTGAAAAGCGATGCAAGTGCTTCGGAGTGTGAGAGGTTTTGCATGCGGTTCTAGAACCGATCCTTCGATTTCTTTTTGTTTTCCTCAATTATCTTATTTGATGATTTTTGATTTAGTTCTTTTTGCAAGGCGTCAGCGTCATCATAGATTTTGCTAGCAGGGCGAAACTCAATTGCATCCCCATCGATCCATCCTAGCTTTACCAAGTTCCCATCCTTGTCCGTTAGCACAGTACCCGCCAGTTGATCCGTTCGACCCGTCAGTTGAGCCTTTGGATATTGGCCAGTCAACTTTGCCAACATACTTTTGTCCCATGACGGATTTCGTAAACCCTCTCCTTCTTTTGTGAGCCTAAGACGAACCCAATCCAACATAATTGGAGAATACGATCCCTTAACGAGCTCAAATCTTTTGGGATCGGAGCTAAGTATACCTGGATGCCAGCTAAAGTTAATTATGGCGACACATTGCAATCCATTTACCTGGATTGGTTCTGCGACAATTCTGAATTCGTTATTGAATCCAATGCTGCCATTGCCTACGATTCTTCCGTCTGAAAACCACTTCACATCTTTTTTGTTTTCGCCGAACACCTTTCGAAGAAAAACTTCTGCCTGTTTCATTGCCGTTGAATAATCCGGATCTAGCACTTGATCTCCGTGTGATCCATTCACTTGTAGCGTAAGTTTCGTTAAGCTCTTATCTTCGAGTAGTACTTTTAAGACCTCGGAAAATGAGTCACCCCAATGGATCTCCCAGATGGGAGGCCCAATTAGCGATGTTGCTCCTTTACCCGATCCGTTCGAGGTGGTACGTGACTTAGGTCCTTTTGCCGTTTTCTTTAGAGTGCGAGGCCACTTGTTTTTTTCAGCAAGGATTTCCAGGAGCCGCTGGCTTCCCGGAGTTAAATCATCTCGATCAATCCAAGACTCCTCACCTTTATCGTTTCGGAATAAGCCCTGCGATTCATTGGCATCAAGAGCGGTGGCATGGAAGGATTTGCCATTCTTCATGGTCCAGGTAACTGGCTGAGGTTCAGCTAATACAGATGCGGACGTGCCAAGCAAAACGGATACTACTGCGGTTGTGATGTAAAGAATTCTGGGCATCGCGAACTCCTTTGGAACAGCAAAGCATCCCCTCGTAGATCGTCGGTTAGGGGCAATTCTGCTTGAGAACGAGAACCGCCCCACGACTGTAATCGCATCTTGCTAAGTTAACATTCTCTGAATGGTGTCGCTAGCACGTATTAGTGGTTGCGACCGAAACTTTGTATAGACCCTTCGTCACGATCGATGTTGCTAGGTAATCGCGACGAATTCACACTTAGTTGCTCGGCGATATTGCGAACAACTTGGAACAAAACTCCCAATTTCGCGGCATTGTGCGTGCATGAGACTAGCGTCTGTTGACCAGCAGATTCGTCCTTAGAGAAAAGCCCCCCCCATCCCGGTGTGATGGATGGGATGGCATTTTGGAACTTGACTCGCTCGAACGCGCCGCCATGCGAACCACTGCGCCGTGCACCCATTGCGGAAGGCCCCATCGGCCCACAGACTCGCCTTTCGCCAACCCTCCCCCCATATCGAATCTGCGAATTCGCACGCGCGGGGAGATACACGCTTGGGGGATCGAAGAGGCCAGAGGATTTAGACCCCCTACCCCTTAGGGCAGGGCATCTAACCCCCCTATGAAAAAACGGGGCGCGCGCGAAAGCGCTTGCTGTGACGGTTGGCGGCTGGGGATGCCTAGCGATAGCCTTCCCCCCTAGGGTGTTTCACATACTTCGATCATCGGCCCGCGCCCTCGGTGTCGTTCGACAGCGAACAAGCCGGCCCACTCTAGGAGATCGAGCGCCCGGTAGACGGCTTTGCGCTCGCCCACGCATTACCACTCGCTCGCACCGCGATGCGGGATGCAATTGCTCAACTCTCAGCGTGGCCGATCGTCGTGATTGAAAGACGACAATCAAAGTCCGGCAACTCGAAAATCGCGGTAGACATTAATGCCTCTCGTGTCGCGGTTGAACGTTGAGCCAGGGGTCGAACCCTGGATAAGCATTTTGTAGTCCTTGCTGGCTATGTCGGTCGGTACCAAACAGAATCTCGTCCTGTGAGGCTAATTCCCGGACCGATCCACCGGTGACGACAAGTATTTCCCCCTTATCCCCCACAGCTAGATTTAAATCTGGGTTATACATCTGAAGTACCTCGACAATTTCGGAACGTTGTTGCTGGTTGAGCATTTCATATCTCCTGCTAATGCTGAGTCTCTCTAACGAACGACGCGTCGCATTATACGCCAGAGAAGAGCCCCCCATTGCCCCTTGTGATCCCTGGAAGGGGAAAGGTCGGCCCGCGAGTGAAATCGCTTGAGTCGCACGTTGCGGCTGGGGGAGCGTGGCGATAGCCTTGGCCCCTCCCCACGGGGGGCGGGCTCGATGGCTTTGCTCTCCCGGTTCGGGTGTTGAATTTGTTCAGCCGATGCCAGACGGTATCGACGCGCGACTGATCGGCCGCTTCGATCGCTCCGTTTAGCTCCTCGAAGATGGCGCGTAACTCCTCGGCATCGTCGTCGCTCAATGTCCGCGCCGCCTCGATCGCTTGGACATCCTTGGCGGTGGGTAGTGTGGGGCGCGATTCCACCATTGCCCAATAGAATTGGTACGCTTCATCGATCCATGCCTCATTGACATCGGAATCGAGCAAGCGCCAGACGGTCTCTTTCACATGCCAGAGTTGATCCTCGGGGCCGCGCACCGAGCCACTAACATATTCGGCCGCTAAGTACCAGAGCCAATCGAGGAGTAGGCGCACCAGCTTGGCATTCCCATCGTGGAACGGTGGTCGCTCCTCGATTCGGTTCAATGCCCCGAGCGCCGCGAGCAATGTTTCCCGGTGAATGCCGAGCCCGGCCCGAATGTCGGGTGTCATGGCTCCCTTGGGGGCATCGACTTGTAAGTCCCCGCCACTAATGGCGAGGCGCGTGCCGGTGGCGTTCAGCGCGTCCAGCAACTCGGGGAGGTTCATAGGGTGAATACCTCCCGCTCCTCGGTCTGCCTGACACTCGCTGATTCATCAATCGATTCGCTGTTCTCGACACTTCCCCCCGCCTGACGCATGACACGCCCGACACTCGCCCCATTTTCCAAGGAATTGGTGACATCATCGGAACGAGTGTCGGACGGCTCGGGAGTCTCTAAGAAGATTGACGATTGATCGAGTGTCAGGCATGTCGGGCGTCGGGCATCAAACAAAGTGAATTTCCAAGTGGCATGTCCGCCGGTGGTGGGGGTATCGATGACGATGGTGCCGAGCCCCGCCTCTTGCAGACGGATAAGGGCCGCTTGCGCATCTTCCGACGTTCGATAGAGACGGTCATTGGCCCGCTGTAACTCGCGCGGCGTCACCATTCCTCCCTTGCGTGCGATCAAGTCGCGCAACGTCCGTAGGCTTCGCTCCTCGGCCGTTTCGCTGAGGATCGAATAGACCCGTTTGGATTCTTGGGCGAACCAATCGGCCAACCGGATGCCGGCCGCGATACTCTCCTCTCCGATATAGCTGATGTCGTCTTTATTCTGGTGGACTCGATCGACGACATGATGAAGGAGCGCCAGCCGGGGCGCATATGCCTCGATCTTGGCATACATGGCGGCCAAGTCCCCCTCGGCCCCCGTCTGCACCGCTCCCCATCGGTTGTAATACTCGATCCATCGTCTCTTCGCCTCGGGCGTCAAGTCGAGGAGCCAGGGGGACGCATCCCCCTCGGCATCGACTTTCGGTTCGAGACTAATCAATCGATCAATCAACGTGTGAAACATCGTTTCGACATGCTCGGGCAATTCGGCGTCCGTCCATTCCTTTCGTTCCTTGGGGGGCATGGCGAGGAGAATGCGCGCCGCGAGTCCTGACTCTCGATTCGCGGCCGTGAATTCGCGGGCGAGAATGGCGGGCTGAATTCCTCCCGTCAATGAGACCGTTGCTTGGCGAACATGAATCGTGGGGCCGCTCTTTCGATCGACCGTCAAGGAACCGGCCCGATGGAGTTCAAGCCAATTCGCGACATCCCCGCCACCACCGGACTTGTATTGATTGAACGATTGGAACCAGCCGGCCAACTCATCACGAATGCAGAGAATGCCGCGCGGATTATCCCCGAGGATGACGGCCAGCTTTTCGACAGTGATGTCCGCGACAAGGATTCGACGACAGACGGGCGCGACCGGCTTGGCGGGAGGCTCCTGCTTTCCTTTCGATTTCTTCCAATCGCTGACATCCCGTTCGTGCTTCGCCAGCGCCGCCTCATATTCCGATTGCTCGGCTCGGTGGTCGTCGAACATGCGCGATTGATGTTGGTGGATGACTTTGGACACTAAGTCGAGCGCGGGACTCTTCAAAGACCCACTATCGGCGACGACAGCCGACCAAACGATAGCGGGCTCCGTCCAGCCTTTCTTGAGTCGAATGCGGCGCGTGTTGCCGATCATCCCCGCGACGATGGCGAGCACATAAGGGGCAAGGTATCCGGTGACGCATCCGAGCGCCCGCGCCCCTTCGACCACGAGGGACCGTAACGGCTCGGGAAGCGCATCGACGGGGAACGTGACCCAAGGTTCAATCGGCAAGATGCGTGCCCGCTTGGTGGTCGGACTGCTTGTCGTCGGCATCGACGCACCACTATTAACCAGATAGCCCCGTTCCTTGCCCGGTGGGGGGGCGCCTTTCGACAAAGAGTCCGCGAGCTTATGCCTTAGCTCTTTGTCGCTCCAAGGGGGTTGGCATGTCTGATTCCACTCTTGAAGGAAGGGGAGCGATTCATCGACCGACAATGCGAATCCATGAATGAGCGCATTGGTGACGGCGAATGTTTGATTGTGCCCCGCTTCCCCCGAGATGGCGGCCGGACATGCGGCCAGGTACGCCCGAATTCGGCTCGGCAAGTCCGCGCCCCCCTCGGTGACACGTACCACCATTGACCCAGGACTCGAAGGAAGATCGGAACGGGGCGCGACTACTCCGCCTGACTCCGGGGGAGGTGCGATTAAATCGAGGAGCCAAGCCGGTGCCTCGGCCGGTTCAATGTCATGGTCGAGAGTGTATCTCCCCCCCGATGAATGAAGGGATGGAGGGGCGAGGACTTGTCCCCCATCTCCTCGAACGTCAATCGCGCGTCCAGTGATCTTTTGACGGTTCCCAATCGTTCGATCCCTGGGGTATCGGTAGTAAAGATGGACGCCGCCGGAACCGGAGATGACGGTATACGTCGGGGGTGGCTCCCCATGCTCCTCGGCCAGCTTATTGAATCCGGCAATTCCATCGGTGCCGTCCATGTCGATGACAAAGATGCCAGAGACCGCGCCTGTCACAATGCCGACATTGGCAATCGGCGCTTGGCTCCAATAGTCGTCGATCGTCGCGGCGTCTCTTGTCGCTCGGTTGGGCCAATCGTTCGGGATCGGATGTTTCCCCTTACTGGAGCATTCCGAATTCCCGCACGTACACGCGCCATCATCGGCAACCGTATGAACCGGCACCACGTACCAGCCCCGCGCGGCGTAACTTTTGGCTTGGGCTATTAGTTCCCCTGTGTCGGGGCGAGATGATAGAATCATGGTGTTCACATCCTTGCATCCATGAAACGGGCCCGGCTTGTCCCCGAGCCCGTTTCGCGTTCCTCTCCTAGTTCGTCGCGGCCACCGTGACCGATTCGACGCGCGTTGTCCCGGTTTGACCCTCGGCCACCACGATCAGATAGGGACGCCCAATGAGTCCCCCGGTGTCGATGTTCTCGCCGGTTTGAAGGGGACGGCCGAGCAAGCCAGAGATGATCTTGCCGGCCGCATTCTTCGGGCTGGGGGTAGCGGTGGTGGTGCGCGAAGTCTTTTGCCCCGCTTGCGCGCCGGCAATGACTTCCCATGTCCACTTGAGTCCGGGGCCATATCCCTTTTGAGGATCGGCGGGGGTTGGTTCGACGCTCACGAATCGAGCGGTATAGGCACCGGCGGGGACTCCGCCGGCACCGATGGTAAGAACGAGTCCAGACATTGCGTTACATCCTTGCTTCCGGGGGGAATGAATTCGCTCGGGCAGCGCCCGGCCGATTGTCCGAGCGAGGGGAATGGAGAGTTGAACCTTTCATGCCCACGAGATAGCCGACGCCCACCGGGGCGAATGGAACGTCGGGACCGCATTGCCCATGCGGTCAGACGCCCAGTGCCTCAAGTTCACGCGCGGCCCGTTCGCTCGCGTGTCGTCGCGCGTTCGGCGTGCGGGTTGGTTGGGGTGATGGTTCGGGTTTATTGTGGTGGCTTAATCGTTCGAAGAACCGCTGAAGGGCTTCAACCGACGTGCAGCGCGTCGCGCCGACTTGAAGGGTCTCTAAAACGATACCTCGGCATCCATCGGTACTCCACCGATAGATGCAGCTCACATGCGGCCGCTTACCTCCCCGCCGCGCGGGAAGTCGCTTCGCGGCGTCCGTGAGCGAAATGACTTGCTCGGTCGTGCTGTCGATCATTGCTGACTATCCTTCGCGGTTACAGACACTCGTCTGCAACACAGCGAAGGAATTAATGGCAGATATCGATTGGCACAGCTACGGACTTGCTATGGACAGGTTATGTCAAGACGGTAGCCTTTTCCGCGACCAGGTTTTATCGCTGCTTTAAGTTCATCCGGTAGTCGAGCGATGATTCTGTCAGCGCGACATCCATCCAATTCGACATCGAATTTAACTAATTCAGGGCTCGATATCGTCCGTCCCGGGAATTCCGCAAGGATTTTAAGTATACGCCAAGCTACCTCATCAACTGCGTACGGTTCACCGTTCGATTTCAGTACCACGATCGGCTTGTCTGGATCGACCAAAATCGGAGATAACTCGTCCTTCGAAGGTATAGAAACTGATCGCTGGGGCGGATTCTCTTTCGGTAGTTGCTGACTTGCTCGATCGCGTCGAACATTCGCAATCATGTATTCCCTGTTTAGGTGCTCGTCGATCCTTGCTATGTCCATCGGAGCTAGAGCCATCTTTGGAAAGACCTCGAAAACATTAGGAATATATGGAATTGTCGCCATCAAATGTTCGTTCAACTCGTCGAATACTTTACACGCATATTCAACATCTTGCTTTCCGATTGCATGCTCGATTCGATTGATCAGATGATAGGTAGTTCTCCCTCTGTCGAAGATCAAGCCAGCAGATAGACTAGACGATTGGACGCCCAAAACTACTCGAACAAAGTCCAATGAAAAATGTAGGCAGCCAAGGTGGTAACTTGAAGAAATTAGATGGCCGACTGTGATCAGATCTGATTGCGTTTCTGCCATAGACGCTGCGCATCTCTTGAACCGTGTAGATCCATCAATCAGAATTAATGATGACCCTATCCAATCACTGATGTCCGATGGGCTTTGGGGTTTTGACGATGCCTCAGCAGTATCCAGCGATAGCGATTCGCCGGTGTTCAGCTCGTCAGAAACGGATTGAAACTGAGCATAGATACTCTCCTGGAAATCGAATGCATTTGGACTTCTCCACTCCTCGAAGTACCAAGCATTGAACGGAGACGTTTGCTCAATTATCCGAAAGATATCGTGACCTAAATACTCTACAAAATCGAGGACGATTTCTATGTTTCGAGACTCGACGGTTGGTGCATCTAATAAATGGTTAAGTTTGTTTCGTCCATCAATTAGTTGCCTTGTTAATCGGCAAGATATTTGGAAGGCATTCACTATGCCCTCGTGAAACACTTCTAAATCTATCATGATACCTACCTCAATCGGGCCAGCCCGAGCCGAGCGCGATGGTAGGTAAGATCGCACGCGGCCCGAGCCGTTCGGCCGAAAGTTTGCAACCTCTCGGCCTACCCATCTTCATCTAAGCTAGCCAATCAATCGCATGACTTCGATAGCTTTCCCGGTGTTCACCTCGGCATTTCGCGTGCCCCAGTACCACGCTCGCCGCTTCGAGCCCGAATCGCTGGCGAACCTCGGTCGCATGACTGTGGCGAAGACGGTTCGGGCCCCAGACGGGAACCTTGGCCCGATGACAGGCGCGGGTGATGGCTCGCCGGTAAGAATGCACGCTGTAAGAATTGCTCTCTTGCTTCAGGCCGAGCCGTCGGCGCTTTTTCGGCAACTCTTGTTCGAGACTCGCATCGAACAAATGCGCGGACAAGTCTGTGACGAGAAACGGCCGAATGACTTCCTGTGCCTTCGGGCCTAAGTAGACCGTTCGATTTCTTCCACGCCAGGTGTTCTTGTGGAGGGGAGGGGAGTCGGTCCAAACATCCCCTTGCATGGTGATGTTTTCCCCTTTCATCTCGATGACTTCCCCCGGCCGCATCCCGGTGAGCCGTTGCAACTGTACCATTGCCGCGACCGCTCGGGGCATGTGTGGGAGACACGCATCGACGACATCATCGGCAATCGGTTTGATCGGCTCACGTTCCGGGGCGGGGGACCGGTAAGGAGCCAATCCTTCGACGATGCTCAATTCAGCGAACACAGAGGCGGGGATCATTCGCTTACGCGCGGCCCACTTGAACGCGCGCCGAATGCGGTAGGTGTTCGCGTTGCAACTGGTACGACACCATCCGAGCCGAATCATTTCCTCTCGGCATGTTTCCAATTCATCGGGGCCGAATGTTGCGGCCGGTATCGAGCCAAACTTATCCTTCAAAATGCGGATTGCCCGTTTGATGTTGTGGACTTCGCCCGTCTGACGACCATCAGGGTGACGATAGTAGCTGTGAACGTGTTCGACGAATGGGACCAGCATTTCATTGATCGTCAGGCCGACCGATGCGGCCGATGCAGATTGCGGCGAGACTTTGCCAGTCGTTTGATATTCGAGCAGTGCCGTTCTATAGGCGTTCTTGCTTTCCTCGGTGCCATACTTTCCGAGATAGACCCGTTTGCCGTCAAAGCTGACAAATGCTCGGCCGCTGGATTTGTGATGCCGGTATTGGTGGGAGATACGTGCCACAGTGCACCCCTTTGCAGGAATAAGGGGTCAAACCTGACCCCTTATCGACTTGCTTTTAGGCCGCACTACCGAACGTCGGCAGGTATCATAAACCGAGGATTCAACCTGACTTGTATCGAAGGGTGAGTGACGGGGCTTGAACCCGCGACCCGCAGAACCACAATCTGCTGCTCTACCAGCTGAGCTACACCCACCACGATTGCCCATCTCCACGGGAGACGAGGTCTACTCTAAAAAGTACGTGCGAAGGGGGGGGATTTCAATGTCCCGCCCAAGTTCCTTTCAAGAAGACATCGGCCTGAGAAAAAGGTTCGACCGAATGCTTCGGCCTCATCTCCCTGTTGAATACCTTGTCGACAAGGCAGGGCTGGTAATTGAATCCTTGCTTTGGGAAATAGGGTTCAACTTTTTCTTCCTTTGCGGTTGGAACAAAGGAGTTGTGACCAAAGGTCTTGCCTCAGCAGCAATTCGGGCATCCGGAGCAGATATTGGAACGGTAAGAGAAGCAAAATCTACGCCCACGAAACATCCAAGAGTTGTGTACGAATGATGACGGATGCATCTTTCGCATCCAGGCATCGAAAAGGAATGGGAGAATTGTCTGTTCGAATGGGGCAGGCGGGAGAGGGCTTCCGCTTGTTTTGGAGATGCAGCGAGGCGGTGTGCGATGAATACGAGCAACAATGACCGCCGACAGATACCGTTCCAATGCGGATTTTTGAATCAAACCCGATGCTGATTAAGCATGCAGGAGGAGGGCGGGTTCAGCCGAATTCACCCATTCCAAACCAACACGGTTACGACCGCTCGCCATTGGTACAATGTACCGGACGATGCATGGTCGTGGCTGACCGCGAAAATGGATTTCAACTTGCTCGTGAAGAGTCAGTCCTTCGAGATCGTCCAAATCAATCGCTATGCCTGCGAATGACTCATCAACGACGTCGGCTTGTCCGAGCGAGCACCCGTGGGCGACCACCGATACTGCAGAAACATCGCTTGGGAAACGCATCCAACGCCTTTGAGACATCGGGAGTGACTCCGTCGGAGCAAAGAATTTCACCCATGAGCGACGAGTGGACGTGCTTATCTCGTCGCTTCAAGGGTAACGAATCATCATGTTATTTGACTAGCCAAATTCTGTTAAGGTTAGAGCTTACTTCGAACGAAGAAGCCGTTGATGCCGGTAGTTATGCAAAGTCAGCCCTCCCGGAAAGAGAAGGGCTGACACGTGTTATCGAAATGAAATACAAGGGGAATGGAGCTCCCCTCTATGACGACATAATTCGGACTTTAAAGCCTAGCTTCAGACTGGTTGCCACCATCTCGTCGAAAATGTCGCCGTAGAGGACCGCGATGTGGTTGCTCATGTAATGGGCCATGACGGTTTCCATAGAGCATCCGAGGTCCGCCGCCATGAACGGCCATTGCCTGGTCGTTCCGCTCCACCAACTTTCGCGGACCTTGGGTGGAAGTTCGACGACCTCTCCACGTCCCAAATCCATCCAGAGCTCTCCGCCAGAGATGTATGTGCGAGCCCACGTCATCTTTCCGGGAAGACTTTCACCGGCGAATGTACCACCGGCAATCGGGAAGTAACCAGCAGGCTGACGGTAGGAGTGAACGCCCTTTAAGCTATTGGGATCGTGATTTAAGGCATAGGCGCCGCAGCTTCCGCTGTTGAGGAGCACCCACAGGAACCGGCCCTTGTGAACCGCGCCCCACCGAACGTCGTGGAACATGACGGCGGGATGCAACCCCTTTTTCTTCGCGATACGCTTCATCAACTCCATTGGCACCAAGTTGCCTTGATCGGCCTCGGTGCTGGTGATGAGAACGTCCCCATTCGACTCGGGGCGGCACGTGGAATTGAGGAGCCCCTCGCAGAAGTCGCTGGGAGGCAAGCAGGGAATAAGGCCGAGTTGATATTGCCAGCCGATGCAATCCGCCTTGAATTCGTCAACGAGGTCGAGCACGGAAAGGTACATACGGAGCTGTTCTTTCGTCGATTCTTCGGTGAAATCCTCAGCTTCCTTTTCGCGCCAATGAAACTTGACTCCCTTCTCGACGACGAATTTGAAGGCATCGTCGATTCGTTTGGGAGAGATGTTCTTGCCCCGCGCGATGAGCCAAGCCTGGTCGACCTTGTGTTCGCTGAAGCCATATTTGGCGAGAAGCCGCGGTCCGAAGTAACCGTTGATCATTCCCATGCTCGTGTCGCCAAGCATGAGCGCGAGAATGCGGCGGCGGCGGATCTCTTCAACCACGTCGTCGGCCAGTTTGTCGGCCTCCGCTGAGACCGGTGCCGAGTAATGGAGTTCATTCACTGGATAACGAATCTGCCCGCTCGAACACCATTCATCAAGCCGATCCATGAACTGGCGATCTTTCGTCCAGTCCTTTGCCTCAGTCCAAATGCGCGAAAACTTTCGGCCAACACTTTCCAGACACGCTCCGGTGTTGAGGAGCGCGACCAAGCCAGGCCAGGTTCCAGAGAAATTGCTCGCGAGGAGGAGGGGATTGTCCTTGCCGACCACCCCGTCCACGGTGTGAGGTCCATAGTTCCAGTGGCAAAACACGCCGATCATCGGATCATCGATCGGGCCGAGCTTTTCAATGGCGTCAGACGGCTTGGTGAGAAAACCCTTGATGAGGTGGGGCTTTCGGCCTAGTTTCTTCAGCGCGAGCTCAAGTTGCTTGGTCGTTTCCGTAACCTGTGGCTTCGCCCATTCATTCGGCAAAGAGCGATAGTCGCCCGGAAGAAATATCACCACCCGTTTCATGCGATTCCCCCTCTTCATTTCCATTGATCCATTGGGAACCGTTGTAGCAAACCGCGATGAATCTTCCGTCCTTTCGGATCTCATTTGTTAGCGGATGGAATGACAATGGGTTGACAGCACGTCAAAGTGAAGTCTTCGTCAATTCACGTGACGCTGAAAGCAGGGGGATAGGTGACGATACCGCTCGGAATCGTGCCTGCGAAGTGGAGCGACATGAAGAATTCGGGGGGCACGCCTTCGAGCTCAAGTCTTGAGTCATGGCGGAACCCGAAGCGGGAATAGTAGTCCGGGTTGCCCAGGACGACGATGCCATCTTGTTCGAGTCGCAATCGCGCGAGTGTGGTCGTGATCAGGTGGGTGCCAATTCCTTGCCCTTGATAGTCGGGATGAACCGAGACAGGACCCAGGCCGAGCCATTTCGTCGGTTTCCCATCAATCAAAATCGGCGAGTATGCCACGTGCCCGACGACGAGATCGTTGACGAGCGCGACGGCGGAAATGATGAGAACGTTTTTGTTTCGGAGTTCATCAACGATCTTATGTTCCGTGGGCAGGGCACCGGGGGCGTGATGAGGGTGATTCAGAAAGGCCGCGTAAACCACGGAGCGAATGAGCGGGATGTCACCCGGTCGTTCATCACGAATAAGGATCGACGACGAATCCATTCTCAGCGCTCCGTTACCTCGCCCCGACTCCCGATCTCGTGGTCGAGTCCCCGCCTCATCAAGAAATAGAAAAGTCCCACCTCTTCAGGAGAGAGATGGGACTTCGTTTGTTCGCGGATTCAATCGTTATTTCTGTGCGACTGATTCCTTCGAATCTTGGATGACGTGGCCTGTCTTCGGGTCGACCTTGAGATTCAGGTTCTCGTTGTCGTAGGTGTAAAAGACGAAGCCATTGAACATTTCGTCGAAGGTCTGATCGCCGTACGGTACCGTCCGCGTGGGATCGGGGTTGTAGGCGTTGAACTTCGAATTGTCATAGTGGGCGGTGCACGTCATCGTCGTTCCCTTAGGAATCTTGACTCCATGAGGAGGCAACGGCGACTCGTATCCCAATTGCCAATCGAAGCTGTAGTTCGGAATCTCGAGAATGCGTTCTTCTGAGCCGTCCGGCCGTTTGACGTCGAAGCTCATGTCTCGGCCTCGAACGTGCATGTGAGAGAACATTCCCAGCAGGGTGGCATCTTCCTTGAACTCGAACTTGTTGGTGAATTCCGCCATCGGGTCATTCGGTGGGATCGCGAGCGGTCGAACGTCGTGCAAGTGGAAATGGCTCAGCTTGTTGACGACGCCACTCTTCGCATAGCGGAATCCGACCGAGATCTTTCCCTTCTCTTCACGTCCGGTCGTGGTGTAGTGGATCTGCAGCACAAGGACCGAACCCTTGGGAATCTTGTAAGCGGTGCCGTTCGTGAAGACCATCGGCTGGCCGCCGGGAACGTAGCCGGTGATGAAGGTTTCGCGACCTCCCTTACCTTGACGGAGGCTTGCGTACGCCATGTTGCAGTGGTGAACGACCGCGCGATTGTGAGGACGAATTTCGATCGCTTCGACGTAAGTGTCTTCGGAGAAGACATAGGGTAGGAAGACGTACTTGTAGTCGACGTATCCTTCGGCCGGTACGTCGTGCGTTTGCGTCATGGTGATCTTGAGGTCGGGCTCGCCGATCCGCCATTCCGATGTCGGGAATGAAAGCGGAGCAGGGGCCTTCGAAGCATCACCTTCCGGCATACCCGCCTTGACCCATGCCGCTACGAGATCTCGCTCCTCCTTGGGCATGTCGGCGTTGTTCTTGAAGTGTCCATGCTTCGGGCTGGCATACCAAGGGGGCATGCGCTGATCGTCCATGACTTCCGCGATCATTTCCGCCTGGCTCTGCACATCCTTGTAACTGACGAGAGGAAACGGAGCAGGGGTGCCGGCGTGGTGGCATTCCTGGCAATGCTTCTGCATGATCGCCGAGATATGTTCATGGAACGTGACGGCGTGATCAATTTCGACCGGCTTCCAAGGGGTGACCTTGCATCCATCGACCGGCGTCTCCTGAACGGAAACAGATTTGCCAGCCAGGATTTCATCAATCGCCTTTACGAGGTCATCGTTCGAAATCTTGGGCTGCGTTCCGCCGACGCGATACTGATCGTCGATGCGACCTCGATAGACAAGTTTCCCTTCGCCATCAATGATCGCGACTTGCGGAACCCGCTCGATGCCGAGTCTCTTCGTGCAAAGCTGGTTGACGTCTTTTACGACCGGGAACTTGATACCCGATTCCAATGCATGGGATGCCATATCCCGGACGGAATCGTTCTGGGAGTTGTAAATCCCGACGAGCTGAACTTCTTGGGGGCCATACTTGGTGTCGAGCTCTTTGAGCTTCGGTAAATACTTTTGGGCGACCGGGCATTCGGTGTTGAGGAACACGAGCACGAACGCCTTTGGCTTTCCGATGTCGCTCAGATTTCGGGTTAGGAAGCGAATGTCCTTGAACTCGAGGTCATTGACCTTTTCCCCGAACTTTACCGGAGCCAATGCCGCTCCGAAGGCTGCGCCGCTCAAGCTGACAAACGCGGCCAAGACGGCCAGTGATCGCTTCATGCCAGTATTTCCCCCCGCAAAAATGCGGTCCTCATGGTACTCGACGGCTTTTCAACGGAATCATGTCTAAACTCTTAGACTGTTCCCCCGAACCAGGACTTGGAACGCTCCTCGATTCGACGATTCCCCTTAAATGACCCCATATTACAACAGAATTAGACGGTCATAACAACCCGTGAGACAGACAAGTTCCCCACTTGTGGCGCGAAATCGGGGAAACTGCTCCTTAATTGATACCGTCCCAACTTCCTTTAGTTTCGGCCGACTCATGGGAAGGGGACAGAGAACGTTAAGATTTCGATGGCCAGCACGGCCAAAAACCCAATTTCGGGATAGCCCCTAGCTTCGGAATGAAGAATTCGGGATTGGATGCGTCATTGAATCTCGTCACTCGCCGTTGAGTGAACAGCCATTCCGTATTCCTCGGAGAGAAGCGGGGAATGGGTAGAAGTCTATTCCCTCCGTAGAATGACGGCTTGGCAAGACGCCTTCAGGGAACCATCGAGCATGTTTCAGCCGGTCTCTCAAAAAATCAACTTTCCAGAATCGGAGCGCAGGGTTCTCGAGTTCTGGGAGCAGAACGACATTTATGCCAAGTCGCTCCAGAACCGGGCGAGGGCGAAAAGCTTCGTTTTCTTCGAGGGACCTCCGACCGCGAACGGACTTCCTCACCCCGGCCACTGCCTGACGCGCGTCATCAAAGATATCTTCCCACGCTATTTCACGATGCGCGGCTATCGCTGCGAGCGGAAAGCAGGCTGGGACACACATGGCCTGCCGGTCGAGATCGAAGTCTGTAAGGGACTCGGCATTCACAGCAAGGAGCAAATTGAAGAGTACGGCATCGAACCGTTCAACCGGCTTTGCATCGAATCGGTCTTCCGTTACACCAAACAATGGGAAGAGATGACCCGCCGGATCGGCTTTTGGGTCAACCTGAACGATGCCTACGTCACCTATCACCAAAGCTTTGTCGAAAGCGTCTGGTGGGCACTTAAAAACCTCTTCGCTAAGGGACTTCTTTACCAAGGGCATAAGGTGGTTTGGTGGTGGGCGCAAGGGGGGACCGCGCTCTCCGCAGGAGAAGTCGGAGAAGGGTACCGCGAGACCGACGACCCGTCCGTCTTCGTTCGATTCGCCGTCAAGGAGCCAAGCCGCATTCCTGGTGGCGATGCCAAAGTCCGTACCAGTTTTCTCGCTTGGACGACGACGCCGTGGACTCTTTCGAGCAACGTCGCCCTCGCGGTAAAAGATGACATCGACTACGTCCTACTTGAGCATGCGGCGGGCGAGGAGACCGAGCGATTCATTCTTGCGGAAGCACTCATCGAAAAGTCATTCCATGGCCTTCCGATCGATCCCGCCAAGGACTTGAAAGTCATTTCTCGGTTCAAGGGAACCGATCTCGTCGGATTGAAGTATGAACCGGTGCTGCGCTACCTCGATCCCGAGGGAGGGCGAGCCTGGGAAGTTGACACCGCGGACTTCGTCACGCTCGACCAAGGAACTGGAATCGTTCACGTCGCTCCCGCGTTTGGCGAAGATGACTACCGGTTCGGCAAGGAGAAGGGATTCGGCTTCCTGCAAATGGTGAAGCCCGATGGTACGTTCCGCGACGAGCAGACTGAAGTCGCCGGCCGATTTTGTAAGGAGGCTGACAAGGACCTCATCCGCATCCTCAAGGACCGGGGTTCACTCCTCAAGCGTGAGGTCTATCGCCACCCGTGTCCATTCTGTCCGCGTGCGGAGAGCGATCCGCTCATCCAATACGCTCGCAAGAGCTGGTTCATCCGAACGACGCAGTTCAAGGAAAAGTTCCTCGAGAACAACGCCGCCATCGATTGGCACCCGGAGCACATTGAAGAGGGACGCTTCGGCGACTTTCTTCGAAACAATGTCGATTGGGCAATTTCGCGCGAGCGTTTCTGGGGGACGCCGCTCCCGGTGTGGGAATGCGAAGCGACCGGAAAGCAAGAAGCAATCGATAGCTATGCCGACTTGCTCGTCAAGCCTGGAGTCGCCGGAGTTGACGTTTGGGAAAAGGCGAAGAAGGCCGACCCGAAGCTCCCCGAAGATCTGAAAGTTCATCGGCCGTATATCGACGCGATCACCTACGACAGCCCGTTCGCCGCCGGTTCCCGAATGCGTCGCGTGCCGGAAGTCATCGATTGCTGGTTCGATTCCGGCGCGATGCCGTTCGCGCAGTGGGGGTATCCGCATCAAGGGAAGGAAAAGTTCCGCGATCAATTCCCGGCGGACTTCATCAGCGAAGCGATCGACCAGACGCGCGGCTGGTTTTACAGCCTGCTCGCCATCGGCACCATGCTTCAAGACGATTTGGCGAAGAGCGGTGCGGCAACGACATTCCCGATCCCATTTCGACGATGTGTCGTGCTCGGGCACATGCTCGGCGAAGATGGAAAGAAGATGTCGAAACGCCTCAAGAATTATTCCGAGCCGACCGAGATCTTCGACACCGTCGGCGCTGATGCGATGCGCTGGTATCTCCTCTCCGGGCAAGCACCGTGGAACAGCATCCGCTTCTCGAAGCTCGCCATTCAAGAGGCGCAGCGCGAGTTCCTCATCCGGCTCAATAACGTCTACAGCTTCTTCGTCATCTACGCGAACATCGATCGATTCGATCCTTCCACGATGCCCGCGCCGGCATTGTCTGAACGAGCGCTGCTCGACCGGTGGATCATCGGTGAGTTGAATCAAACGATCGCGGATGTGACCCAGTCGCTTGATGCGTTTGAAAACGCGACGGCCGCGAACCGAATCTCGGAATTCGTGGATGCGCTGTCGAACTGGTATGTTCGCCGCAGTCGCGACCGGTTTTGGGCGAGTGGCTTCTCTGACGATAAAAAGGCCGCCTGCTGGACGCTGTACGAGTGCCTGGTCACCCTGAGTAAGATCCTGGCTCCCTTCACTCCGTTTCTGGCGGAGGGGATCCATCAGAATCTCGTTCGCACAGTCGATCCCAAGGCCCCGGAAAGCGTTCACCTTTGCGATTGGCCGGCAGCCGACATGTCACTGGTCGATGCCAAGCTCCGGGATGACATGGGACTGGTTCGAGAAATCGTCAGCGTCGGCCGTTCGGCGCGCACCGCCTCCAAGATCAAGGTCCGTCAGCCTCTCTCCCGCGTGGAGATCCTGCTGGCTGATCACCGGCTCGACAGCATTGTCGAGGAGTATCATGATCTCATTGCCGACGAGTTAAACGTGCATG